>JBGUKN010000060.1:0-13061 GCA_045114455.1 Victivallales bacterium | reverse complement strand
ACCATGCAGAAAATCATCGAAACCATCGTTTCCATCCCCGCCATCTACCGCACGATCTTCCTCCTCATCTGCTCGAACTGCTTCATGACGTTCGCCTGGTACGGGCACCTGAAGAACCTGAAGGAAAAGCCATGGTGGATCGCCGCCATCGTCAGCTGGGGCATTGCATTGTTCGAATATCTGCTGCAGGTGCCCGCGAACCGCATCGGCTACACCACGCTCACGCTCGCCCAGCTGAAGATCATGCAGGAAGTCATCACGCTTTCCGTCTTCGTGCCGTTCTCCCTGTTCTTCATGGGCGAGAAATTCCGCCTCGACTTCGTCTGGGCCGCCCTCTGCCTCTGCGGCGCCGTCTTCTTCATCTTCAGGAAGTGACGAAAACGGGTCATTTTTGAGGGGGAAACGGGGCAAAATGGGGCAAATTCTCCGTTGCCTGCTTTGAACTGCTGGAAACGATCCATAATTCGGGTTTCAATGTGCCACCGGACAGCAAGCAGTCAACATGACTGCCCTTCAACCGTCCGGTGATATAATAATACCACAACTATGCTCTTTTTTCAAGGTCGCACTCGCCCTATTTTATAAAAAAGACGAAGCGCGAAGGCTCGGTGGACAGGATGGACAGCCTCCGGGATTAGCCTCATGGGAAACCAAGATAACACACTCTCGTCTTTTCCGGTTCCTGTTGCGCGCATGTGAAAAAGCTCCTACCGGATACCCCCCCCTCTGCTACATCATCCTTGGTTTCCTATAGACCGGAGTGTGATGCCTGTCCAGGCTGTCCAACGAGGACAAGACAAACTCAAATTCCGAATTCCTCTTTTGCCGAAAGATTTGACATGCCTCTCCCGCGTTTCAGCAGGAGAGGCACGTCTTCTGATATGTTCTTTTACAGGCTTGCAAGCAACCCGTTGCCGGTTTCGCCGAAGAGCTTGTCCGAAGCGGGATCGAGAGAAGTGCCCGCAAGGACGTCCGTGTCGTACTGGCCGATGCTCAGGCTGTCCGGCATGGCGAGGCTGTCCGCGTGCGAATCCGTCTCCGGCATGGCGAGCGCGGAGGCATCGGGCGGCGGAGTCAAGCCGAGTGTGACATTGTAGAACACTTCCGCGCCCTTCTTCGCGCCCGTGGACTGCATGGAGACGAAGTACTTGACGTCGTCAGAGGTGGCTTCCTTGATCTCAAGCGTCTTCTTGACCGGCTCGCCAGAGACGTATTGGTCCTTGACCGCGATCGTCTGCGAAGTCAGCGTCTTCTGTTTCCACGTGACCGTTTCACCCTTGACGACCCTGGTGAGGCTGTAGACCATGAACTTCAGGCCCGGACTGGCTTTTTCAACCGTGCCTTCGCTGTAGGCGTCGACCGTGAACGTGCAGGTTCCCGGCGAAGTCAGTTCTATCTCCGCATAGTCCCATTCGTCGCCGAATCCGACGAAGTTGTCGTAGGTTTTGTATTCCTCCCCGGCTTCCCTCGACACGCCGAGGCTTCCGCCCGTCTCCAGGTTGAGCCTTCCGGGCTCGGCTCCGGCGACGACGTTGTTCGAGTACAGGGACGGATTATAGTGTGCCGGATCCGCCTTCTTGTCGTACAAGTACTTGTTTTCGCCATAGTCGGCGTATTGGAACGCATAACTGTCGACGCTCGCGTCGTAATACGCCTCGGTGTCCTTCTTCTTGCTCGTGGACTGCATGGAGATATAGTAGCCGACGTTCGAGTCTTCGGAACTGGAGAGGCGGTCGAGCAGGAGTTCGTTCACCGGAGCGTAATACAGTCCGCCGTCGCCCTTCTTCAGCTTGATCGTCTTGAGCGCCTTCATGGCGTACAGGGTGTTTCCGGTCTTTTTATCCTTGCCCTTGACCGTGAGGCTCCAGACGGTGAACGTCGACGCATCCGTGGCCGTCACGGTGAAGTTCAGCTTCACCGGGCTGGATGGTTTGAGCCGCGCGAAATCGGTCTTGTCGCCGAACCCGACGAAGTTGCGCCACGACCTTCCAGTGTTGCTGTCGTAGTAGGAATTATTATCTATCGCAACGGCGTACGAACCGGTTCCGGGGCTTACTGTATAGAAATAGGACGGATTCAGCGTTTTCGTCTTCGAGTCGTACAGGTAGTTGTTCCAGCTGTTGTCGCCGGCGGAATAGAACTTGGCGCCGGGCTTCTTCGCCGTGCCGGCATAGTTGAGCTCGACGTTGTAGAAGCATTCCGTATCCTTCTTCTTGTCGATCTTTGTTTCCATGGAGAGGAAATACGTCCCGGCTTCGAGGTAGACCGCCTTCGTCGAAACGGTGGAGTACGAGGTTTTCTTCTTCACCGAGATCGAGGTCGTCTGGATCTTTTTCAACGAATAGTTGGTTTTGGACGGGTCCTTCTTGTCGGGCGTTTCCGTGATCTTGTAGATCACGAACTTTCCGGCGGTCCTTGCCGTGACGTTGAAGCTCAGGCGCGCGCCCGTATTCAGTACGAACTTGCCGCAGTCGGAATCGTCGGTGTCCGGGTCGAATCCCCCGCCGGTGATCTTGCCGACGAAGTTGTTGTACGTGATGTTTTCTCCGTCGTGTTCGACGAACGACTGATCGATCGTCAGCGGCTTGTCGAGCGGAATGGGCGACGTATAGTATTTGTCGAGGATGGTTGCACCGGAATAATAGATGCCGTCGTCCTCGTAACTGACGGGCTTCTTCGCCTTCTTGTCCCAGAGCTTGTCCACGTTGTTCCAGCCGCCGTCCGGTCCGTTGTCCGCGATGTAGTCGCCGACGGTCAGGACGAGCCGGTTTTCCTCCGAAAGCGTGAGCGTGTAGAAATCGTCGCCAAACTGGACAGACCCGGAATCGAGCGAGATCTCACCCAATGCATAACGGCTTCCGTAGTAGTCATAATACACAGTGACCGTCTCGTCGAATCCCGCGGCGTTGTCCGCGAGGATGTATGTTCCATGCGTCTGGCCGTACGGCGACACCGTGATGGCGATCCCGGGATCGCCGGAGAGGACGGAATAATCGTTCAGAAGCGGCTGGTCCGAAGGCTCGGAGATGCCGGAGATGTCGAAGCTGTAGAAAGAGCCCTCCGCCATGGCGACGGTCGCGCCGGTTTCGACGGTGAGCTGTCCCGTGAGCCAGCCGCCCGCCCCGACGGATATCTCCGCACCGGTTTCGACGGTGAGCTGTCCCGTGAGCCAGCCGCCCGCCCCGACGGAAACTCCGCCGCCGGCTTTGACCGTGATCGCAGCCGCAATCGTGCCGTCGGACTCGACGGAGACCGTGCCTCCGCCATAGACTGTAGCCTGCCCGTCCAGGAACGAACTGTATCCGGATACCACGACTTTGCCGCCGTCCGCGACTTGCGTATCCCCGGTCAGCGTGCCGCTGCAGCCGACCGAGACTTCGCCGCCGACCGACGTCAGCCCGGAAACGAATCCGCTGTCTTCGACGAGAAGCTTTCCGCCTTTGGCGACGGTGACGTCGACGGCGGAGCCGCCGCCGGAGACGGTCATGGCGGCGCCGTCTTCAATGGACGCCGTGGATGCCAGAGCGCCCCATAAGACATTCACGCTGCCGCCGGAAACCACAGTCGAGGTCACCGTCGCGCTGCTCCCGACGGTCATGCCGACGGAATCCCCCTTCATCGTGACGCCGGACGCCGAGGCGCCGCTGCCCCAGATCTCCATGCGGGCGGCATCCTCCAAAGTTACATCGGCAACCGCTCCGGAAATATACATGTACCCGCTCGAATGCACGACCGTGCGGAACACGGAGCCGCCGCTGTAGACCTCAAGGTAACCGCCTGCCACATCGGTGTCATACGCGAGGCCGCCGCTGTAGACTGCCATATATGCGTCGTAGTAACTGGAGGTATGCGGATCCGTGTAATCGACCAGGAGTTTGGTCTTGCTCGCGACCGTGCCGGTGTGGACCGTGGCGCTCTGTCGGATCAGCGTCAGGCCGCTGAAGGTGTTCGCCTCGAACTCGATCGGAGTTCCGTCTCCGTAGCCGGAATTGTAAATACCGACGTAACCGCCATTTTCCTTGATCTTTCCGGTAAACTCTCCCTGCCCGATATTAAGAACGCCGCCCTGTTCGACCGTGATCCTCTCCGCGCCCTGAACAACGCCGCCGGTTTCGATGGAGAGGCTTGCGCCGGAGGTGATCCGCGTCTCTTTGCCGACATCCAGGACGCCGCCGGAGGAGACGGCGATCCCGAAGCCTTTTTCCAGTGCGCTGAAGTCGTTGCTCATGTGGCCGTCCGCGACCTCGAATGCGCTGCCCGCGCAGGTTCCCTGGACCAGGGTTCCTCCAAGCCCGGCGGAGGAAACAAGGGTTATCGTCGCCTTTGCGCCGTCTTCCAGCTTGAGGTTCGTGGCGGATGCTCCGCCATAGATGGCGATCGAACCGCCGCTGCTCACGGTCACGTCGTCCGCGACGCCCCAGCTGGTCGGATAGTAGCCGTAGTAGTCGCTCCCATACCCACCAAGATACATGTAACCGCCGCTGCTCACTGTGGCGCCCGACGCGACGCCGCCGTAGTTGACCCAGATCTGGCATCCGCTTCCGACCGTGGTGTCCGACGCGACGCCGCCGTAGGAAACATTGAGATAACCGCCGTGGTCTTCGATCCATGAATAGCCTTCATCGCTGCTGCTCACTTGCACGGCGCTGAGCACGGTCCCGGTCGCCTTCGCGCCTTCGCCCAGGCTCATATAACCGTAATCCGCGAGCATGAAGTTTTCGAGCGCACAGGTGTATCCGGCGACGACTTTCCCGCCGCTGCTTACGACGGCGTTTTTCGCGGTTCCGCCGTACAGCCACATATGTCCGCCGTTCACGTTGACGTCCTGAAGCGTTCCGGCTGTCATGGAAACCCGCCCGCCTTCGAGCTTAATGTCGGTCGCCTCGCCGCCGCAAATGCCGAGGATGGCTCCGGCGGAAGAATAATAATCTCCGTAGGAATCCTTGACGCCGTGGAACGTCGCGCCTGTCAGCGTGCCGCCGGCGGAGACGCCGACCTCGCCCCCGCTGGAAACATTGAAGTTGGTCGCCTTTCCGCCGGCGGAAACGGTGATCTGTCCATTTTCGAACGTGATGTCGTCCGCCTCGCCGCCGTTCGCGATGCCAAGGCCGAGGCTGTCCGTTTTGAAATGCTCGAAGCTGCCGTCCTTCAGCAGGATTGGCGTACTGTCATCCATCGTGCCCGTGACGAAAGCGTCGGTCGTGGGGTCGACCCGAAGATACAAATAGACGTTTTCCGTAATCTTGAAATTGGTCACGGAACCTCCGGTGACGGAAAGAGTGCCGCCGCTGAAGTTGAGGACGTCGACGGTCGCTCCGGGGTTAACATAGAGAGCGCCGGCTGTTACGGTCAGGTCTTTCACGGTCGCGCCGGAAGAGACATATCCATAGCCCCCGTTGAGGACCGATTTCTCCAGCGTGCCGCCGTTATCAATATATATCCCGTACCCCATGCCGTCGATATAGGGTGCAATGGCGGAAACCATTCTGCCGCCGTTGAGGATCGACACGGCTCCCGTTGCATTGGCGCCGCTTACCGTGCCGGCGATTTTGCCGCCGCCGTTCAGGCCGTAGACGACCGCGCCGCCTTCGACCGTCCAGTCTCTCCCGCTCAGTCCGCTCGCC
Organism: Victivallales bacterium; assembly: GCA_045114455.1. Lineage (GTDB taxonomy): Bacteria > Verrucomicrobiota > Lentisphaeria > Victivallales > UBA1829 > UBA1732. Next base: position 7,437 of record JBGUKN010000060.1, on the reverse strand, counting down.
ACCGCGTTGCTGTGGACGACGCCGGAGCAGTTGTCGTAATAGGACGAGGCCAAAGCAATATTGTAAGCCGAACCGCCTTCGTACAGGTGGAACGCGCCGCCGCTGCTGACGACGGTGATGTCGGTCGCGGTGGTCCCGGCGTGGACCGTGACCAAGCCCATGAGCGTCTGATTGCCGAACGCGTTGGGACTGAACGTGACCTCGACACCTTCATCGAGCACGAAGGCGCCGCCGTTCTCGACCAGTTTCGTGCCGTCTGTGATCGTCGCACCGTTCGCGATCTGAACGCGTCCGAGTTCATCCGCGGTGATGACGCCGGACGCGATCGCCCCGCCGGAAAGGATTACACGGCCGGCGGATACCCAACCATAACTGTCCACGCCGCCTCTGGCGGTCGCGCCGTTCACCACGCCGCTGCTGTAGACATGCAATACGCAGCAGCTGACGGTCGTGTCGGTCGCGGTGGTTCCGGAGTGAACCGTGGCGGAATCGTATTGCTTCAGCACCGCGCCGCTGAATTCATGCGGCGTGAACGTTGCGGATCCAGAGGCGCTCACGACGACATAGCCCCCGTCTTCGATGATGCCGACCGCGGATCCGTAGTCGTAGACAAAAAGGGAGCCGCCCGCCTGCACGACCGGGGCGGTTGCCGTCGCGCCGGACTCGACGCCGTAGCCGTTGCCGCTGTCGATCTTCAGGCCGCTGATCTTGCCGTTGCTGAGGGCGAACGCGGTTCCTCCGCTGGTGCCGGTGACGACGGTATCGAGGGCGATCCAGTAATGGATACGCGCTCCCGACTCCGCCACGATCCCGGTCGCCGTCGCGCCGCTGTAGACATAGACGCGGCCGCTGCCGGCGACGTTGATCCCGTCCGCGACCGCGCCGGAGGACAGATACAGCATACCGTCGCCGAGGACCGTCGTATTGCTCGCCGTGGGGGCGCCGGTGCCCTGATCGTTCCAGCCTTCGTCTATGTAAAGGTTCATGGAGGCGCCGCTGCCGATCGTCGTATGGTTCGCCAGACCGGCGTTCCCTACGGTGACGTAGCCGTCGCTGGTGATCGTCGTGTTGTCCGCGGAACCGCCGATCACGCACATCCTGCCGTAGCTGTTGACCGTGGTGTTGTCCGCCCCGCCGGAACTGAAGACATACATGGATCCGAAGTAGTCCAGGGTCGTTTTGGTCGCCGTGCCGCCGCTGGAGACATACATGGATCCGCAGTTCAGGGTCGTTTTGGTCGCCGTGCCGCCGGCGGAGACATACATGGAATCGTAGTAGAGGCTCAGGCCGCTGAGCACATTGCCGGATTCGTTGGGGACGTCGTATCGGGTGTAGGACATGGTTTCCTCCGTTCGGGATTGGGAAAAAACTGCTGCGGTTCGTTTTTTATTAGTACTATAGTTCTTAAAAAAGGGAATGCAAGTAATCAAACATTAAAAAACACATTATTTTGGGTACAACAAAAATACGCCTCACCGCCCATGACAGGGAGATGAGGCGCGACTGTGTTTGTGTTTTGTGTTTTACAGCGAGGCGAGGAGACCGTTGCCGGTTTCGCCGAAGAGTTTGTCCGAAGCGGGATCAAGGGATGTATCAGCAAGTACATCCGTGTCGTACTGGCCGAAGCTCAGGCTGTCCGGCATGGCGAGCGCGCAGGCTTCCAAAGATTCGACTGCGTACGAGACGTTGTAGTACGTCCGCGGATCGACGGTCGTCTTCTTGATGTTCGTCGCCTTGACCGAGACGTAGTAGGAAACGCCGTCCTTGACTTCGAGCGTGACAGCTTTTTTCGACGTCGCCGGGTCCTCGCTGCCCTGTTTGTACTTGATCGTCTGCATGGACTTCTTGCTGTACTTCTCGCCGTTCTTCGTGACCTTGATAATCTCCAGCGTGGCGCTGTTGGTCGCATTGAGCGTGAACGTCACGTCGGAGGTCTCCATCAGCGTGAGCTTCGCGAAGTCGATTTCGTCACCAAATCCAACGAAGCCGCCGTACGGCTTGTCGTTGTACGTGAACTCCGCATAGTCGTCGCTGTACTTATCATTTCCGGCTTTGTCGAAATGGATGGCTCCGCTTCCGGCAAGCTTGTTGTCGTAGAAGGATGCCTACCTGCGGGACGACGATGAAGCCCGGAGCTGCATCGTGCGTGCTGCCGAGCTTGGTGTTATCAATTCGTCCGACATCTTGCCGGTCTATCGAGAGTTCAAATCTCCTACGCACGCCGAGTTTAAGGAACCGACGCGATGGAGCTTGATGAATGCGTTGACGGAGATCGTCAAGAAATATTCGCCCCAGCGTGTGGATCACAGCTACCTCGCCTTGAACCGGGCCTTTGGCCTGGACGGTCGCAAGGCTGCGCTCTTCGCCTGACGGTGAGGAGAACAATCCGGCATGGATCTGATGCAACCATGCCAACGGGTACTGCATCCCGGAGGACGAAGGAGTTTAAGCCTTCCCTCCGGCGTTTTTTCTCACAGGACCCAAGCAGTTTTGAACGAAACTAAACGGAGAAAAAGGAAACTGTCCCAATATCTTTTAATTGGCGGACGTAACGGACGTATTTTTTTAACTTATTGCATATGAAAAAATGGATAAGATAAAAAGTGCTTTTATATAAATAAGAAGTTTATTATTTGCGTCCGTTGCGTCCGGCTTCTTGCATCTACCTGTGAGATGCAGCCGGGCAACGTGACAAAGATCATCCAAAATGTCCCCTCATCCAGAGTCCGAAAGAACTTTTATCCTATAGCAGACTTCAGACGAAAATCAAGCGGGAAACGCGCGATTTCCGCGTGGCGACTGACATGGAACTCTTTTTTTCTTCAGCCTTATCGTATCGCCGGACTCTCCATGCCGATCAACAGACTCGTCCTTCTTCACAAAAAAGCCGGAACAACGCTTGATTTTTTCCTGTACCGATGATATTTTATCCTGTTTGTTATTAAAAGAAGGTCCTGCATATGAAGAAAAGCCTGCTGTTTTTCCTGATCGCGCTGATCGTCCTGACGGTCTGCATCCTTCCGATTGGCGGACGCCCGATGCTGACGCCGGACGAGACCCGTTATGCGGAAATCCCGCGTGAAATGATGCTCTCCGGGAATTACATTTCCCCGCATCTGAACGGCGTGCGCTATTTTGAAAAACCCCCGTTCTGCTACTGGGCGTTTGCCGTATCGTTCAAGCTCCTCGGCATGAACCGTTTCGCGCTCCGTCTGCCATGCATGCTGGCGATGCTGGCAACCGCATGGGCTGTCTTCCTGCTGATGGGGCATTTTTACCGTGATCTCCGCATCAGGCTGTTCGGAGCGCTGGCTTTCGCGGCCATGCCGTTCGTCTATGTGCTGTCTACGATTGCTGTCACGGATATGTTTCTGACGTTGTTCGTGACCGGAGCTTCCTTTACTCTTTTTCTGGCTGCGCAGGATAACACAGGACGGGGAAGGCGCGTCCTACTGCTTCTGCTCTGCGGCTTCTGCTGCGGGCTCGCATTCCTGTCCAAAGGATTCCTGGCGATTGCGATTCCCGTGGCAACCATGTTCCCGTATCTGGTCTGGGACCGGAAATGGAAAAAGCTTTTTACGCTGCCGTGGATCCCGCTTGTCGTGATGCTGCTGACCGTGGCGCCGTGGTGTCTTTCGATCCATCGGCAGGAGCCCGATTTCTGGCATTATTTCTTCTTTGAAGAACACATCAACCGGTTCTTCGGGCAGGACAAGGCGCAGCACTCTAGAAACTTCTTTTATCTCTTCCCCTTCATGGCAGCCGCCCTTGCGGTCTGGGCACTGATGATCCCGAGTCTCTGCCGCGCATGGCGTGGACAAATGAAGGATTCGCCGCTGGTGAAGTTTTGCATCTGCGGCGTTGTCCTGCCGTTTCTGATGTTTTCCTGTTCGAGCGGGAAACTGCCGACATACATCCTGCCGTGCCTGCCGCCTTTGGCGATTCTGATCGCGGTGGGCGTGGAAAAGTTTTTTGTGGAGGAGCGGCGCGACAAGGCGTTTCATCTGACGCTGCTGGTCCTGGCGGTGCTTTTGCCGCTCACTCTGGTGTTGAGCACGATCAATATACTGACGGGTTTTCCCGATATCCTCTTCATGAAGGAAGACTGGCCGCAGATCCTTCTGATCGCGCTGGTTGCGATGATAAGCCTGACGGGCTTGTTTCTGTCCTGGAAAGCAAAAGACCGTTATGCGAAGCTGTATCTGCTGCAAATCGCGCTGCTTCCGATTCTGGTCGCGTCGAACTTTGTTTTCCCCTTCCGGATGAAGGAATGGCAGGCGCCGAATCTCTTTCTGGCGGAAGTCGCGAGGGAACTGCCGAAGGAAAACACCGTCATCGTGTCCTACCGCCGCTCGTTCCAGGATATCTGCTGGGCGTTTCGGACCACGGATGTGCGGATGCTCATCAAGCATAACGAGATTTCCTACGGCTTGAGTTATCCTGAGGAAGAATACCGCTTCATCCCGGATTTCCCGGCGCTGCTCGAACTCTGCCGGAAACAGAAAGCGGAAAATGGACATGTCGCAGTCGTCACTCCTCTCTCGAAGCTGCATGATTTTGAGGAATCCATGCCGCCGCCGGAACGGACCTGGAAAAGCCGTCCGGGCAAGAAGACCGGCTATGGGGTCCTGCTGTATTGAAGCATGGCGGCAGGACGGCCTTGTGCTACATGCCGGAACGGGTCTTATGATAGACATCAAGCATTTTTATCTTGAAAAGGGCGAGGGGAAACCATTTATCCTGCTTCATGGAAACGGAGCGAAGCGCGACGACCTCGTAAGGCAGATGAAGGACGACATCCGGGCGATCACCACCGATGATTTCGTGCTCGCGCTCCGCAGGAACGGCGAGCGGAGAAACAACATCTGCAAGTACGTCCACGAGTCTTTCCGGGATTTCGCGCTGCGGATGCTGAAGGATGACGATATCAAGTTCGAGCCGTGCTTCCCCGTGGAAGAGGCTGAGGCTATGATCCGGTCGGTAGTCGAACGGCTGCAGCTGCCCGGTTTGCAGGACAGCTTCTTCGTCAACGTTGACGAAGTGGCGGGGAAGGCAACGGTCTCGGTGAAAAAGCTCGACTGTTGGAAAAACCTGGTCTGGGAGTTTCGAAAGCGCGACACCGTCGAAGCGCAACAGGTGTTCGGTGACTATTTCGTTGCCGCCACCGAGAGCGGCCCCTTCGCGGAAATGATCGAGGCCATCAGCGAGAATATCCGGGAAGCCGCAGCAGTCTGGATGAACAAGACCGCCTTCGATACGCTCAGGGACGAGTTCATCAAGCAAGTAGACATCGAACTTGAGAAACGGTTATCCGATGGAAAGGCATCCATGAGCATGATTGTGCAGGATATTTCAACGGTTAAATCGTTTGTTGAGAAATGTGTGGAACTCGAAGATAGAATGAGTAGATTCTAATCTGAAAGTTCTTTGGAGTGGTTAATTGAACAGGACCACTCCTTTTTTTACACCATGTTTAAGCAAACGAAATATTATACTTTAAATATATATTTGTCTAATGAATAAGTGCATAGTTACGCCACCTTGATTCTCTTCAAAACAACTTCAGCGTATCATTGTTTTTTGTAAAGAAAATTGATATTTAGCTCCGCTATATGCTTTTTTTGTATTCATGTTATATATTTTTAAATGTTTTATATTTGTCTATTATACCCCGGTATTATAGCTGCCAGAACGATTCAATACTACACTGTTATACAGTCAATTCCGGGATATGGACAGTCAGGACAGGCTGTTACTATTGCTATAATGAAAACCAACAAAACAAAAGAGAGATCGGGGGCAATCTTTGGTTTTCTATATACAGACTTATTCAGGATGTCCAGACTGTCCACGACCGGACTATTGAACTAAGATTCACGCTCACTTCAAGATTTCAAGGACCTGCTGAAGCGTGCTGTTTGCTGCGATCTCCCCTTGGTCCCCATCGGGAATGAGTAGCTTCAGCACCCGGTCGATTTTCTCCTGGGATGTGGTCGTGCCCCGGCTACTGATGAGCTCGACAGCTTTTCGCTGGCTCTCCTCGCTAACGTGCGTGTAGTATTTGTCGGCGATTTCGGAATTGGTGCCGAGGATGGAGAGCAGAGTGGCCTTGGGGACGCCTGCCTCCGCGCAGAAGCTCGCGAAACTGTGCCGGAGCGAATGGAAGCCGTACAGTAGCATCTTCCGCTTTCTGCCGGGAACCTTGACGGAGTGTTCCAGGCCGATCCAGCGAATCGGTATCAACATCGCCCGATCGACCTCACCGCCTCCGATATTTTTCCCGTCAGCGTTCACCTTGTTGTAGCGTGCGGCACATTTTGGCGCGACATACTGGTCGCATTTCCATTTCTCTGCCTCAAGCAGGGCCTCGTACAGCTTATCCGCTATGGGAATCGTGACCTCCTGCCCGGTTTTGAACTGCTTCACCCAGATGCGCCGGTTCTTCATATCGACGTTCTGCCACTGGAGAAGGACGCAGTCTTTCAGGCGTTGCCCCGTGAACATGCCTATCGTGTAGATGATCCTGATCTCATCCCTGTCCCGGATCTGGTGTCGCGGCTTTGAATCGGAAAGGACCGACAATATCTGATCTTCCTGTTCTTTCGTGAACGCCTGGCGATGAACGAGCATTCCAATCTCCTCGCGCGGATTCCGCATCAGCGACCTCGACCGGAAAGGATTATCGCCTTCGTAGTATTCCTTGAGGCATTTGAATATCTTGCGGAGGCGCTTGATCTTGCGGTTATGGGTATTGACTGCAATTCCGGTAGATTTTAAATAGGCGGAGTAGTCCTCACAAAGTCGTGATGTGACGTCGCCGATATAGACCACGGGAATCCGCCTTGTTCCGTCAATGGTTTTTCCCTCGGAAGCCACACGAACGAATTCACGATAAGTGCTGTGGTATTCCCGCTGTTCGATCTCAGAGTGCGGGGTGGCACGATCGGGGTGAGCTTGATAAATATCCCATCCGTCCTCAAGCGTAATTCTTCGGGCTGTTTTCGAAAAACTACGGATGGCTTTCATCTGAGCATACGCGACCTCGACTGTGGGCGCAAGCCAGAGTGAATCCAAGTCAAACGCCTTGTTGATGGCCTCATCGGGGTCCGTTGTCTTCAGGGCGAATTCCTTGCGGACGTCTTTTGCGACTTGTAGCCGATAGTGGAACTGACCGTTTTTTCCTCTCTGCCTCAGCTTGCCCTGCAGAACAACCTTTCTTCGTTTTTGTGCGCAGACCATGTGTCATACCTTTTCTTTGTTGGTCTATGACAACATATCACACGCGAATTATGGTTTTCCACTAACCAAATGGGGCAAAACGGTGCAAACACCCTGTTTTGAGGGGGATTTCCATCGTCAGCTGGTGCATCGCGCTCTTCGAATACCTCCTTCAGGTCCCCGCGAACCGCATCGGCTACACCGCCCTCACGCTCGCGC
>JBGUKN010000059.1:0-28831 GCA_045114455.1 Victivallales bacterium | reverse complement strand
AAAGTGATCGGATCCGTGGGACGGCTCGACCGCCAGAAGGGGTACGACCTGCTGTTCGACCGCATGGATGCGCTGTCCCACCGTGTGCCGGAAGGGGAGCGCTGGGGCATCGTCATCATCGGCGAAGGGCCGGAACGCGACGACCTGGAACGCCGTGTCCGCGCGATGAATTATCCGAACCTCGTCTTCGCGCTCCCGGGATACCGTTCGGACGCCCGGAGCCTGATGGCCGCATTCGACGCCATGGTCGTGCCGTCCCGCTACGAAGGCTACGGACTGACGCTGACCGAAGCCATGACGCTCGGACTTCCGGTCGTCACATCCACCGCGGATTCCCTGCCCGAACTCTGCGAACAGTACACGGACGGTTTCGCGCAGTGCATCGATTTCAGCAAGGACCCGGACGGCATCCGGCTTGCGAAAGCGCTTTCCGAGGCGGTCAACGCGGGCCGCTCCAAGCCTTTCGTGCTGTGCTCCGTCGCGTCCATGGTCGAACAATACGAACAAATCTATAATGAGCTGACAGGCAATTAAGACAGGAGACACGCTCCCATGCTTCAGATTCTCGCCGCCACCACAAACAAACATAAGATCCAGGAATTCCAGGCCATGCTCGACGCTTCGGCCGATTCCGGACGCGTCTGCATCATCTCCCCCGACACGATCAAGGGGTTCCCCGAAATCATCGAAAACGGCAAATCCTTTGAGGAAAATGCCCGCATCAAGGCCGGTCAGGCGGCCCGCTACGCCGACATGGCGGCCTTCGCGGACGATTCCGGGCTGGAAGTGGCGGCGCTGGGCGGCGCCCCGGGAATCTATTCCGCCCGCTACGGCGGGGAAAATGCTTCCTTTGCGGAAAAGATGGCGAAACTCCTGAACGAGCTGAAGAAATTCGACGACCGCCGGGCGCGGTTCGTCTGCGTGATCGCGCTGGCGTACCGCGGCGACATCGTGGAAACGTTCCGCGGCGAAGTGACCGGCCGCATCGCCCCCGAGCCGCGCGGCACGCAGGGGTTCGGCTACGATCCGATCTTCATCCCGGACGGATATGACAAGACATTCGGCGAACTCGGCGAAGAGGTAAAGAGCAAGCTCAGCCACCGCGCCCGGGCGTTCGCCATGGCGGCCGAGTTTGTTCACCGTGAACTTCAGACCATGGACGATTTCGAGTTCGTATGATGAGACTGCGCGCCGCCATCCTGTTTTTCTGCGCCGTATTCCTGACGGCGGATGTGTTTCTGCTTCCGGGACATCTTGAGGCAAAGGATGCCGGGGAGGTCGAACTGCATTTCGACGGGCGTCCCAAGGTCGGCGAGCCGTATGTGATCGCGGTGAACAGCAGACAGGTGCGGACTTACCGGATGAAGCTCGTCGGGATCAGCAACCCGCCGCGCCGCCGCGAAACGCACGAGGTCCACGCGGTCGGGGAGCTTGTCTACCAGTCGCTCGACCCGCTCGTGATCCAGTTCAAAGTCGAGATGCTTTCGCAGATCGTCGACGGCGTGAAGACCGACTACGCGCCGCTTGCCGGCATGACGGCCATCGTCCGTTCCTCCGGCGTGAATCTGCGGGACATCCCCCTCGGCAGAGAAGAAAACGCGGCTGAGTCCGTACTGGGCGGCGGTTCCGGCGAAGCTTCCGGCGCGAAGTCCAAAGAGGAAATCCGCGCGATGCTGCCCGGCGCGCGCCGTCTGATCGCGTCCATGTTCGCGGCGCCGCTGGACCGGCCGGAGGAGTATCTGGGGAAGACGCGCAAGGTCAGGCCGGGCGGCAAATGGACCGCCACCGCCAGGCCGATGCTGGAGGCGATCAAGGCCAACGGCCTGGATCTTTCCGAAGACAAGGTCTCCGCGACCGCGAGCTACAGCGGCGCATTGAAGGAAGACGGCGTCATTCCTGCTCAGAGAGTCTATTTCCTCGCCGAATCCGCCAACATTCCCGGATACGATTTCAAACTTGAAGTCTTTTTCACTTTTCCCGACGGCGGCGGCGACGCTCCGCTCAGGATCGAACGGTCCGCCACGGAGGTCGTGAACCGTGCGATCCCGGAAGGCGTGCCCGGTTTTTCCGGTTCCGTGATGGATTGCGTGACGACCGACCAGAGCGATGTCGCCATGATCCGCAAATCCCTGATGAAGACGAAGAAAAAGAACTGGTTCCTCGACCTGTTCTGAGCGGGGAAAAAAGTTTGGCGAATCCGCCGCGGGGGCGGTCCGATGGGGGGGTCAGTCGTCCTGTCCGGTTTCCGCGCCGTGGCTGCGGCGTTTCATGGAGAGCAGGGCGAAACCGCCCGCGATGACTTCCCTCTGCACGATCACGTCGTGCGGGAGCTGCAGGCACACGTTCGCGAAATTCCAGATTGCCTTCACGCCGCACTGCACGAGTTCGTCGGCGACCATCTGGGCGGTGGACGACGGCACGCAGATGATGCCGATGTCCGGCGGCGCGGGCGTCAGGTATTCGCGCATCTTCCGCACGTCCAGCACCTCGTGTGCGTGGATTAGCATCCCGTGCTTGCGGGAGTCGGCGTCGAACACGAACGTGAACCGCAGGCCGTATTCCGCGAATTCCTCGTAGCCGAGCAGGGCGCTGCCGAGCGAACCTGCGCCGACGAGGCAGGCCGTGGTGTGTGCGTCCCAGCCGAGGAACCGCCGCAGGGCGGCGATCAGCTCCGCCGTCTTGAACCCGACGCCGGGCGTCCCCTGGATCCCCGTCAGTTCGAAATCTTTTCTGACGATGATCGGGTCAAGCCCCATGTAGTCCGCCAGCTTGGACGTCGAGACGAACCCTTCTCCGGCCGCGTGCATGAGCATAAGCTTGTGCAGATAGGTCGGGATGCGCCGGATGGCGGGTGTGTTCAGGACTTTGTGTTTTCCCATGTCTGGCTCCGTTCATGTTTTTTTTATCCCCTAACTATACCACATTTTCGTCCGAAATCAAGATTCGTTTGTCGTTTTTCCGGGAAAACGCTTGTCCGGCAGCATGTTTTGCGGAGACAAAAAAGAGGCGGCAGGGTAATGAGGGGGAAGCCCTGCCGCCTCAAGGAGGGGGCGAATTGGAGGCGTGAGTGGGAGTTGAACCCACCAGAACCGGTTTTGCAAACCGTTGCCTTAGCCGCTCGACCATCACGCCAGTGTTGAACAATGCTTTTACTATACCCCCTCTTTCAAAAAAATGCAAGTACGAAACCGTTTTTTTTTGCTAAAAAACATCGTTTCGACGGTGCGGACTGATATGCGAAATCGTCTGCTGCAAGCCCGCGGAATGCGTCCGGTTCCGGCCTTTTTTTCCTTCTTTGGGGCGTTTTCCCGAAAAAGAATCGGTTTTGTCATTGCTTTTTTCCGCGTCAGAGGGTATATTATCTGTTCTTTTTCATAAAAAAAACAGGAAAGACTCAAATGGGTGAAAGTTTCGAGGCGCGGCTGATCGCGGCGAGTTCCAAGGACGTGTTCAAGAAGGCCAAGCAGATCCTGCACGGCGGCGGTCTGCTCTGCTGCCATGAGATCGAACGCGGGGTCCTGCGCGCCGTCTGCCGCGATGCGAACGGCATGGTGTCGCACGCCGAGATCCGCGGTTTCCCGAACGGCCCGTTTTCCGGCACATGCACCTGCCGCGGCAAGTTCCCCGGATTCTGTCCCCATTCGATGGCGGCGGCGCTGTACCACGCCAAATATACGATCAAAAAACACGAGGAACCCCGGTTGCCGGACCTGCCCGCGCAGTTCGCCGGACTGCGGTTCGTCGGGATCCCCGAACTCCTGACCGACCTTCTGGGGGAGCACCCCGCCCGCGTCGAGATCGAGACCGGAAACGAGATCCCGCATGCCCCGAGCAAGTGGGAGAATGTGCATCTCCATGTGAACCTGGTCAACGGGACCCGCGTCTATGCCGGCAACCAGACGAACCTGCGGCAGCTCCATTTCGACAAGTCGACCGCCTCGCTCCGTCTTGACGCCTTTTCGCAGCAGGACCGCCAGATCATCCGGTTCCTCGCCATCAACGCCGAGCAGCTGGAGCATCAGACGCTGTCGCTCACGGCGGAACAATGCACCGAGTTTTTCCATTGTCTGCCCGGATTCACGCATTTCGTCCATAAAGGGCAGAGGATCATCGTGCATTCTGAACAGGCCGCGCCCGTGCTTCTGCTCGAAAAGCTCCGCACCGGCTGTCTGCTGAGGTCCGCCGTCCTGGTCAAGGGCGCGCCCCTGCCGCTGAAGGACGTGAAGGTCATCGCGGGACGCAGCGGGTGCTGGGTCGGCATGCTGGGCGAATACTGGTGGCTGCCGGCCCGCAACGACGTGGCATGGATCCGCAATTTCCTCCGCACGACGATCCAGCCGTGCGACGACGAGGCGGCGAAGATCCTGCTGGCGGCGAAGGACCTGCCGATCCGCATCATCCCGTCCACGGGCGTGAAGGTGCGCGAACGGAAGTTCCGCACGGTCTACGAAGGCCGTTTCCTGGATGACGGCACGCTGGAGCTCAGCATGATGTTCAACTACGGCAATCAGCTGTGCACCTCCGACGCGACGCGGTTCGGCGCGAACGGACCCGCCGCCAACGCCGCCATGTTCTGGCTCCGCAATACGCAGGAGGAGGCGCTCCGCCACGAGGAGCTGATCCATTTCGGTTTCTCGCACCGCACGAAACGTTCCGTGTCCGGTCCGTCCATCGTGTACCGGCTGAACGACCGGGAAGCGGTTGGCATGTTCATCGAGGAAGTGATCCCCCGCTGGGAACGCGAAGGTCGCGATTTCCTCCTCAATTCTGAACTTGCTTCCTTTGCGGCCGGAAATTCCTGCCTGTCTCTCCGGACCACGCTTCGCGGTTCCGGGCCGGACTGGTTCGAACTCGGCATCCGCCTGACCGCGGGCGGCGGGACCGTCCGCTGGAACGACCTGTCCCTGGCCGCGGTCAAAGGGGAAAAGTATCTGCCTCCGGCCGTCCTCGGCAGGCAATTCGTCCGGATTCCCGACGCCCTGCGGCGTCTGGCCGCATCCCTTCAGGCGGTCGTCACGTATCTGCCCGGCGCGGACGACGATCCCGACGCCGAGATCATACGGATCCCGCGTCAGGCGGCGTATTACTGGGCGGATGCGGCGTCGGAACTGCCCGGCGCCGTGCCGGTCGATTTCCTGCGCCTGAAACTGGACTACGACAGCGTCCTGAGTTCGCCGGAACGCACGGAACTCGATCCGGCGGTCTTCTGCGGCCAGCTCCGCGAATACCAGAAGACCGGCGTGACCTGGCTCGACGGCATGTCCAACCGCGGATGCAACCTCATCCTGGCGGACGAAATGGGCCTCGGCAAGACCGTGCAGGTCCTCGCGTTCCTCGCCGTTTCTCCGCAGAAACGCCTTCCCGCCCTGGTCGTTTGCCCCACAACGCTGGTCGGGAACTGGGAAGCCGAGATCAGGCGTTTCCTGCCCCGCTTCCGCACGCTTGTCGTGAACGGCCCCAACCGCGGTTCCCTGTGGAAGAAGGCTGCCACGCGCGAGATCGTCATCACCTCGTACGCGCTCGTCCGTCGCGACATCGAGCATATCTGCGGCATCAGATGGGCCTCGCTGATCCTGGACGAGGCGCAGCATATCAAGAATCCGCTCAGCCTCAATGCCCGCACCTGCAAGTCCATTCCCGCCGCCGCGAAGATCATCCTGACCGGCACGCCGCTTGAGAATTCCGCCGAAGACCTCTGGAGCATGTTCGATTTTCTCCATCCCGGCCTCCTCGGCTCGCTCAATTCGTTCCGGGACAAATACTCGGAGATCGCCGCCAGCGCGGAACTGAAACGCGAATTCGTGCGCCGCATCGCCCCGTTCATGCTCCGCCGCCGCAAGTCGGATGTCTGCCTCGAACTTCCCCCCAAACAGGAGCAGCTTCTTTACTGCGAAATGGAGTCCCCGCAGCGGAAACTGTACCAGACGCTCGAAAAGCGCGCGAACGAGCAGTTCAGCGAGCTTGAGTCCGGCGACCGTTCCGTCACGCACATCCATCTGCTTGCCTCCATCATGCGGATGCGGCAGGTCTGCTGTGCGCCCGGTCTTCTTCCCGACGGAGAAGGCGCCGGAATATCCTCCGCGAAACTGGAACTGCTCAACGAACTTCTGCTGGAAACGCTCGATTCAGGACACAAGGTCCTTATTTTCAGCCAATTCACATCCATGCTTTCCATCATCCGCGAACGCCTGGCCGCACAGCAGGTCGAGTTCGAATATCTCGACGGCTCCACGCATGACCGCGCGGAACGCATCGACCGCTTCAATTCCGACCCGGAATTGCGCGTCTTCCTCCTCAGCCTGAAAGCTGGCGGCGTCGGCATCAACCTCACATCCGCCGACACCGTCATCCTCTTCGATCCGTGGTGGAATCCCGCCGTCGAGGACCAGGCGGCCGACCGGACGCACCGGATCGGGCAGACGCACAGCGTGAACATCATCCGTCTGGTCGTCCGCGGCTCCATCGAGGAACGCATCCTCGCGCTCCATGAACGCAAGCGCGCGCTGTTCAACGACCTGGTGGAGGAGTCGACGGAGGCGCTGTCCTCCCTGAGCATCGACGATGTGAAGTTCCTGCTCGACCGCTGAACCTTCTCCGCTTTTCACGACTCTTTCCGGTCCGGTTTGATTTTCCTCGATCCGGACTGTCTCCCGTGTACAAAAAAACACCGTCTCTCCCGAAGGAAAGACGGTGCGGAGGTTTCTTTTCTGAGACGGGGATCAGCCGCGTTTCGCTTCCAGCGCGGCGTAGTCCGCGAGCATGCCGTCGTAGAGACCGCGCAGGGAGGCATTCGGCTCAAGGACGGAGGCGGCAGAGCAGAACATCGCATAGAGGTCTTCGAACGGCGTGCCTTCGATCCCGTTGGCGGCGCGGATGGCGGCGCCGAGGGAGGCGGAGTTCGCGATGGAGACGGTCTCGATCTTTGCCTGGAAGACGTCGGCGAGGATCTGGCGGAACGTGGCGCTCTTGGAGGCGCCGCCGGTCACGCGGATGCGCTTGAAGCTGCCGTCGCCCTGCCACGCGGAGTGGCGGCGCATGGTGATCGCCTGGGATTCGAGGAGGCAGCGGATCTGCTCGGCCTTGGACGCCGTGGCGGGGTCGAAGTTGCGGACGACGCCTGCGGGGACAGCGGGCGTGTTTTCCGCCTCGTAGTAGGGGAGCATCAGTTTGCCGCCGTTGCCGGGCTGGGTCTCGGCGCACGCGGTGACGTCGAAGAAGTGCCAGTCCACGCCGAGTTCGTCGCGGAGGTGTTCGCGTGCGAAGGAGCCGTTGGTGAAGCAGATGAGGCTCATGAAGCCGCCCGCCGGGTTGCCGAACACGTGGCCGCATCCGTCCGGGTCCGTCACGAAGTCCTGCATGGTGGCGAAGAACGTGTCGCTGGTGCCGAGGCTGATGACCGCGGTGCCGAAGGAGCCGCCGCCGACGCCGATCAGGCTGCACGGATTGTCGCCGGACCAGACCACGACCGGAATGCCCGCGGTCAGCCCGTATTTGGTGAAGTATGCGGAGAGCTTGCCCGCGACGGTCTGCGAGGATTTCACGGACGGGAGCTTGCCCATAAGGTCGGGCGCGGTTGCCGCGGTGATCTCGGGATCCCATGCAAGCGTGTGGAGGTTCAGCAGGTTCATGCCCGCGCCGTCGCCGTAGTCGATCGGGCAGTCATGTCCGCAGAGCACGGAGCAGAGGAAGGAGCTCACGAGGTGGACGGTCTTCGTCTTCGCCCAGGCTTCCGGCTCGTTCATGGCGAACTTGCGGATCTGCGGGCCGGTGAAACGGACGATGGCCGGGCTGCCGGTGTCGCTGCGCATTCTGTTGCCGAACTTCTCGGTCAGCCAGGCGCATTCCGCCTCGGTGGACTTGTCCATCCAGATCGGGGCGACCTTGCGGGAGAGGATCGGCGCGAGCTGGTCCGCGAGGGTTTTCGCGGGATCCCAGTCGGCGATCGGTGCGCTCAGATAGACGGAGCCATGCTGCTGGCCGGAACCGGAGATGCCGGCGATCTGCGCCATCGGAAAGTCAGCCTTTTTCATGCGGTCGAAGAGCATGTCCATGGCGGCGACCCACATGCGCGGATCGGCGCAGCGGACGCTTTCGTCGTCGTTCGGGAGGTATCCGCTCGGCGATTTGTACTCCGGCAGATCGTTCTTGAAGTTGACCGCGAAGGAGCCGACGACTTTGCCGGCGGCGGTGTCGATGACCTCGGCTTTGAGGCCCTGCGTGCTGGAGTCAAGACCCAGATAGTAGCTCATTGTTGCATCCTGTTTGCTGAGTGATTGGTTGTAAGTGAGGATTATACTACATAACAATAGCCTGACAAGGCGTTTTTTTCAAGAGAACATCCCGCTTTTTTCCTCTTTTTCTTAGGGGGAGGGCTCCGCGACGAAGACGGAAAGGGAGAAAACGGGAATCCGGGCAAAAAAAATCCGCATCTGGGATGCGGACGGAAAAATCAAATGGTGGTGGGGGGAGGATTCGGACCTCCGAAGGCATGGCCGGTAGATTTACAGTCTACTGCATTTGACCGCTCTGCAACCCCACCAGAAAACGCGCTTGGAGCGGGTAGAGGGAATCGAACCCTCACAATTAGCTTGGAAGGCTAATGTTCTACCGTTGAACTATACCCGCAGGCATTCTCAAAGAGGATTTATTACTATACATCTTCCGCGGCGGAAATCAAGCCCGAAACACAAAAAAAGCCGAAAAAAGTCCGCTGAAAGCGTCGAAGATCACTCCGCCGCCGGATTCGCCGTCGTTTGAGCCTCGTTTTGCTCCGCCGGAGCACAAAGAGCCCAGACGCCCGTCTCCAGGATCACCGGGCGGGGATTCGCGAGCGGATGGCGCTTCATGTCGCGTTTTTTGATCATGAGGTAATACGGACGGGATGCCGCTTCGCTGATCGAGGAGTGTTCGTCATCGTGCAGGATCACGCGGTCGCCGAGGTGGAAATATGCGGAATACGGCGTCTCGCGGTAAAAGTAGAACTGCCCGTTCGGGACGAACGCGTCGGCTTCCTCGAAGAAGTCGCTGGGCAATTTGTTGCTCCAGCGTTCGCCCACGACCCAGAACAGGGAAAAAACGATGCCGACGATGCACCAGAGCAGGGGAAATCCGGCGCGGACCGTCTTGCGGAATCCGTCCCGGCCGGCGAAATCCCATTCGGTCAGGCTGTTCGCCAGCCAGACGGAGAACAGCGGTACGGTCGGGAGCACATAGGTGATCAGAACGCGGCTGGTAAGGCACCAGAAGAAGGTGACGCAGAGAAAACCGAGCAGCGGCAGGTCGTTTGCGAGGACGCTTTTTCGCCGGAGATTCGCCAGTTCGCCGCGTCCTTCCCGCGTGAACAAAGGGATCAGCACGAACAGGACGGAGGGCAGGTTCGAGAGCAGGAACCACACGAACGCCATGCCGCGGAATGTCTCGCGCCCTGCGCCGAAGCGGTCGCCGTATTCCTTGAAGAGGAAGCGCTTGAAATTCTCGTTCACGAAGAAATACTCCAGGAAATCGGGGTTGGCCCGCTGCATCAGGACATACCACGGCGCGGCGATCAGGAAGAACGCGGCGAACCCGAGGATCCAGGCGTGGTTTTTGAGGTCGCGCCAGCGGTTTCCGAGCAGGACGAAGAGGAAGACCGGCAGTCCGGCCAGCACGATCGCGACCGGGCCCTTCACGAGCATCCCGAGCCCGAGCGAGGCGAAGAACCCGATGCTGGCGAGTTTTTTGTTGCGGCGGACGGATTCATGGTCGAACAACATGTAGGCGAAAACGGCGGAGCACACGCAGAACGCAAGCGCCATGTCGGTCATGCACAGTCCCGCATACAGGAAGAAAACCGGGCTGGAGAGCGTGAAAAGGACGGATAATTGTGCGATGCTTTCGCCTTTGATCCGGCGGACCGCGGCGTACAGGACGGCCAGCAGGGCCGCGGCGAAAAGGAACGACGGCAGACGCACGGCGAACAGATTCGCGCCGAAGATGCGGCAGGCGACCGCTCCTGCCTGGAAGCACAGGGGCGGCTTCCCCTCGAAGTTCATCAGGACGCCGTCGTGGATGAGCTTCGGTTCCAGATAATTGCCGCTCTCCGCCATGATCTTGCAGATCAGCGCGTAGCGCGCTTCCGAGGGGTCCATGAGCGGAACGAAGCAGTTCAGAACGAGCCGGAGCAGGGCAAGCACGCCGAGCAGATAGTGGAATCCGAGACGGGAGAAGATCGAACCGGAGGCGGGAGATCGGTCCATACGTCAGTTTCCTTTGTCCGCGGCGTCTTCGATGACCGGGATCGGCTTCACGCCGAGAGTTTCCCACGCGCTGCCGTAGTCGTATTCGAATTCCTCCGCTGTGTCGACGTTGCGCCACTGTTCCAGCTCGGCGTCGCTCAGTCCGCCTTTCTGCTTGCCGGACATGATCTCCAGCACCCACGGCTGGCGTTTGGACAGCAGATCGCCGCGCGAGGAGAGCAGGACCACGGTGTCGGACGAGATCGGCCATTCCAGCTCGATCCTGCCGTATTTCTTCGCGCTGTAGAAAATGCGCGTCACGGGCTCGTTGTCCTGGATCATCTGCCTGTGATGCGAGCCGAGACGGAGGCTCTTGTTGGACGCGATGAAGTGCTTGGCATGCCAGATGATGCTTTCCGTTTCCTCCTTCGTGAGCTTGTCGGACTCGGCCGGCTCGAAGAACGGATCGGAGACGACCTCGGACGAACTGCATGCGCCCAGTGCAAAAGTCAGGGGAAGAAGAAGGAGGATCAGAATGCGGAATGTCATGTTTCTCTCCTGCTAAAAAAATGGCGGAGAGAGGGGGATTCGAACCCCCGGTAGAGTTTGACCCCTACGACGGTTTAGCAAACCGTTCCTTTCGGCCACTCAGGCATCTCTCCGCATCAGTTCAAAAAATGTTTTATACTATACTCCGCTTTTCGGATAAATGCAAGGCGAAAAGCCAAAAAAAACAAAAAATGAGCGGTTCTCCGGACCCCGGACGGGAGCGGAACGGCGCTGCCCGGCCAGCCTTTTCGCTTCCTGTTCCGCCGTCCGGTTCATTCCACCGGGAAGAACATGGATTCCGTCGCGGCGTTCGTCCTGCGGCGGAAGACGCGTCCGGGGATGCCCTGTTTCGAGTAGGAGGGACGGCCCATGAAGTTGGCGTGATGCCGGATGGCGAGCGGGCCGAACGGACCGCGGAGGACTTCGACGAGGTCGAACCGGTAACGGCGGTTCGCGGCGGCGTCGCCGAGGTCGTGCAGGAACGAGATCGCGGCTCGGAAATTGCGGCGTTTCTGTGCTTCGGAAAGCTCGCGCCACGGTTCGGGGCGTCTGCCGAACTGGCGGAAATGGCAGTAGCGCGTCTTCACCTCGACGAACACGAACGCCGCCCCGTCGAGGCAGACCAGGTCGAGTTCGCCGAACGGCGTGCGGCAGTCGCGCAGCAGGACGGTGTATCCCATCTGCGCAAGCAGGCGCGCGGCGTCGCGTTCTCCGGCTGCACCGAGGCGTTTCCGCCAGGAGCGTTTTCGGGCGGACTGCCGGGGCGCGGATGTCCCGTCGTCAGGCATCGTGCGGCAGGCGTTTGAAGAGCGCCCAGAGGTCGTCGCCGATGCTGAACGTGCCGAGCGTGTCGAAGCCGCCCGTGTACCGGCTGAGGAACGCCGCCGAGACTTCGTTGAAGTCGCGGGACGGCAGTTTGGAGAAGACGAAGCGCGCGTCCCCGTCGTCCTCGCCGGCTTTGCACTCATTGAACACGAACAGGATCTCGCGTCCGATGGGGCAGACGCCGGTGAAGCGGAGCGGATAGTAGCGGCGGACCGCCTTGTCCAGCGCCTCGCCCGCAGCTTTGGCGTCGAACAGGATGTCGTCTTCGCTGAGCGTGATGATCCGGATCATTTTCCGAAAGACCTCGTTTGCCCGGGCAGAACGGGTTCCGCGACGGGATTCGATTTGAAGTATTCCACCGCGTCGGCGTCGTCCACGACGCAGCGGGGCGAGATCTCGACGAGCGCGGCGGTCGTGCCGTCGGCATTGCGCGGGACCTGGACTCCGGCGAGGCCGAGGCGTCGCGCGTCGCGTTCCACGAGCATGGCGCGGCAGGATTCGGCGGAGTCGACGCCCGTAGCGTTCTTGGTCGGGCCGAACATCTCCTTGCGGCAGCCTTCCACCACGATGGCGCGTTCCGCCATCGGGAGCGCGTCGAAGATGAACGACTCGAGCTTGACCGCGTTCACGGCGTCCGGCTTCACGGTTGAGCCGTTGGCGGCCAGGTACGGGACCTTCTTGTCCGCGCGGTGCCACGGGAGCTTCAGCGTGCCGTCCTGCGTGAGCGATTCGATGAATGTGCGGCTGATGATGTGGATGGCGGGGCTGCCGGAGAGGAACGCCAGCGTGCCGTCCGGGTTGAGGCGTTCGGCGAGCTCCAGCGGCATGTCGCTGTATTCGATCACGTGCAGGCGGCCGCCGGAAAGGCAGAAATTGCCGAGCTTTTCGGTCGGGCAGGTCTTCGGCAGCATGCGGCTGCTGATCTGCGAGCCTTCCAGGATGTGCAGTCCGATGAACAGCGGATCGGCGATCGGGACCAGCGGATTGTCCACCTGGAAATACGAGAGGTACTCCACGCCGTCCGCCGCCATGCGGTCGAGGCAGCCGGACGCCCGGAGCGCGAGCAGCGTGCCGCCGTGCCCGTTCGGGGAGAGCGCGAGGGAATCCTTCGCGCCGATGATGAGCTTGCCGTCGAGCCCGATGGCGGGCATGGTGCCCTGCACGAAGAACCGGACCTGGCCGTCGGCGAGCCCGAAGAAGTGATTCTTCTCGAAGAATTCCTTCGTCGGGGCGGCGTTCAGCTCGCTGCACATGATGTACCACGTCAGCGGCGCGCCGTATTTTTCCGAGAGGCGGCCGATGGATTCGGCGAAATACTGGAAGAGGGTCTTGTGCAGGACGGGCGTGATCGGGTAGGTGCCCTTCGGACCGTCGAATCCGAGGCGCGTGCCCTGTCCGCCCGCGACCGTGAGCGCGGCGACTTTGCCCGCACGGAGGACCTCCACGCCCTTCGCGACGGCTTCCGCGTAAAGCTTTTCCTGTTCGGGCGTCTTCGCGGGGTAGGGGAAGAACGGGGCGGGCGCGAGGTCGGCGGGGATGGCGGTCTCCGGGCGTTTGAGGACGTATCCGGCGATGAGGCCGGGGAGCGCTTCCCAGTCAATCGTGCTGAACTGGGCTTCGAGTTTGGACTGCGCCGCGGCGTCGGCGGCGTCGAAATGAGCGAGCAGATGCGCCTGTCCGGCGGCTTCGATGCGTTTTCTGAGGGTTTCCTGCATGTTGAATCTCCTGAGGACAACCGGGGTTCGTGTTCGAGTTCGGGATTAATATACATCCTGAGTCCGCAACAATCAAACGCGCGTGCGCGATTTTGCTGAAATGAATGTCACGCGGCGGATTTCAGGAGACGCGAAGGCGCGAAAAGGACCGGCGGCACAGAAGGTTTTTTAGCTCATTTCTTCGGCACGAGGATGGGGCAGCGTCCGGAAAAAGTCAGGCGAGGCAGAAGGCTTTTCCGGCAGCCGGAGGGGAGCTGCAGGAACTTGCGGAGCCGGAAGAAATAAACATATCGGTTGAAGCTCCGATTTGCACAGTAATGCCTGACAAGAGCGGCGCCGTCGCCCATAAACTGAAGTGTGATCGGGCCTTTGTGCATAGATTTCGGACCATCGTACCGGATCGCGGGCGGCCGAATCGCGGTCGACGACTGGACCAGAAACAAGGGCATGAACAGGAACCCGCCTCGTCCGCTCAAATAATCCTCTTCCGTTTTGTAATTCTCTTTTTTGCGCCTTTCAATCAGAACGATCCCGATTTCCTGATATTTCCTGCCGCGCGGCATGCAGTAGGTCGAGGCTTTCACGCAATAACTGTAGGGGAACCAGCCTTTCCGGTTGTAAACGGCGCGATGCAGACGCTTGAAATGATGCGGGACATCCATGGCATCCTGATACATGTGCATCCCGGCCTGAACCAGAACGATCAGGAAAAGGAACAGAACGGCGTTCCATCCGAAGTGGAAGTGGTAGCTCGGGAGTTCTTCCAAATATGAGGAAAGCGCGCCGAAGAATATGAGCTCGACCGGAAAATAGAAGACAACGCCGTAAAACAGCGGCCCCAGCGAGACCCCCGACTCCGCGTTTCCATGAAGTCCCGACTCCGAACCGAAGAGAAGTTTCAGCAGGAGCCGGATCAGCCGGGGCGTGATCCCGATCAGGAAAAATGCCGCATAATACAGCCGAGCCTCATTCGAGGTCGCTTTCATGCAGATGAAGATGAAAGCGAGGGTCATCGGCACAGTTGTGAACAGGCTTAAAAACAGCACAAAGCCATATCCGCTTTTCTCGTCATCGCTCATGTTCAGTTCGTTTCCTTCAGAGGACAAGTCTTCCTCTGCGGTTGTGCGCGGCTTTCGCCCGCGCACGTTTCCTTCCGTTGATTTGTGTCTTTTCACCTAATATATAACGTCATTTCAAAAAAACAAATAGAATGAGTTTTTCAGGCATGAAAAAGGCCGGACTCCGCGAGGGAGCCCGGCCGGAATCACAAGACGGATTCGTTCCGCTTCGGATCACTTGCTCTCGGGAGAGAGTTCGGTGCCGATGCGGAAGTAGTCGACGTCGACAAAGCCGCCCGCTTCCTTCGTGGCGAAGTTGAAGATGCCGAAACGGTAGCCCATGAAGTGGGGCATGTCGTAGGGCATGCGGATGGCGTTGCCGATGCGCGTCCAGGTCTTGCCGTCCGTGCTGTAGTAGAAGTAGGACTGGTCTTTCCTGCGGGCGTTGAGCTTGTATTCGTCCGAGGCGGGCGCGTCGACCGGGGCCACGTCGACCTCCACGCGGAGGTAGGCGATGTCGCCGTCGAGCGGGACGGATGCAACTTCCGTCATGGCAGACTGCGGCTGCTGCGGGGGCTGTCCGCCGCCGAATCCGCCGCCGAATCCGCCCATCGCCGGGGCGCCGCCCTGACCGCCGAAAGCGCCGCCGAAGCCGCCCATCGCCGGAGCGGGAGCAGGAGCCAGAGCTGCGTTGGGAGGACGCTGTCCGCCCTGGCCGCCACCGAAGCCGCCCTGCGGACGCTGTCCGCCCTGACCGCCGGGAGCCGCGCCTGCGGGACGCTGGCCGCCGCCGAAGCCGCCGCCGAAGCCGCCCTGCGGACGCTGACCGCCCTGGCCGCCGCCGGGACGACCGCCGCGGCCGCCCTGTCCACCACCGCCGGGGGTGCACATCACGATGGTCTTCTTGCCGTCGGCCATCTTCACGCCGACGAAGCCCCACTGCTTCTGGAAGGAGGTGAGGCCGGCATAGTCGCCGTCCTTCATGTTCTTCGTGTCGATTTTGATCTCGGCCGTGGAGGTCGGGCCGAACGTGCGCTGAGTGAGGGTGTTTTTTGCCTTTTCAAGAGAATTGACGACGGAACCGGTCTTGAAGCGGATCCAGCCGGGACGGTCCTTGAGGCTCCAGAGGGAGTTGTCCGGGATGTGGTTCCACTGCCAGACGAGCGGGAGGTCGCGGTCGCCGGACTTGCGTTCGAATTCGTCGTCGGCGACGACCTTCGGGATCGCCGGATGCTTCACGTTGATCGGGAGCGGGGGCAGGGTCTTGCCGTCGCCGTCGGTGCCGATCATCGGCCAGCCGTCTTTCCAGGTCACGGGGACGAGGAACGGGATGCGTCCGACGCCGCCGCGGTCGCCGAAGAGCATGGCGTACCATTTTCCGTCCGGGGTGTCGACGAGGCCGCCCTGGGCGATGCCTTCGCATGAGAAGAGCAGCTTGGATTCATAGGGGCCTTCGATCTTGTCGGCGCGGGCGCAGAAGACGCTGCGGACGTTCGGCCAGCCGATGTTGATCAGGTAGTACTTGCCGTCGATGATGTGCATCTGGGAGCCTTCGAGGAGGCTGCCGGTGTTTCCTGCGTCGCGGTTTGTGTCGGCGCGGGAAACGAGGACCTTGTTCTGGATGCGCCCATTTTCGTCGACGCCGAGGCCGCCCTTCTTGACGGCGGTGAGGTCGGAGGTCAGCTCGACGATCTTGCGGTCGCCGCCGTCCCAGATGATGTAGTTGCGGCCGTCCTTGTCAAGCACGAGCGTGTGGTCGTGGAACCGCGGGAGCGTGGCGATGCGCTTCCAATCGCCTTTCGTCGGATCCTTGCTGGTCCAGATGTAGGTCTTGTTCGTGGGCTGGGAGAAGGAGGAGACGTAGAACGTGCCGTCCTTGTAGCGGATGCAGCTGGCCCAGGTGCCGTTGCCGTATTCGTCCCGGCCGTTGGAGAGCGTGAGGCGGTTCTTCACGTCCTGGGGCAGGTCGTCGTCCAGCAGGTCGTCGTAGCAGTAGCTGACGATCTCCCAGTTCACCAGGTCCTTGGACATCATCACGGGCACGCCCGGATTCATGTGCATGGTCGTGCTGGTCATGTAGTAGGTGTCGCCCACGCGGAGGACGGAGACGTCCGGGACGTCCGCCCAGATGATCGGGTTGAGGGGAGCCTGCTTGCCGTTGTCGGCGTCCGCGGCGGCAGCGCCTACGGCGGAGCAGCAGCAGACGGCTGCGAGAGCCAGAAGAGCGAAGGTGTGTTTCATAGGGGACCTTTCTGTTTTGTTAAAGAAACGAATTGTGAAAAATCGAAACTAAATTTTGAGAATAATATACTCTTCGTGCGCGGGATTGGTATGTTGTATCTGTTCAAAAGGATATACTATTTGCTCAAACTTGTTTTAAGGAGCAATCGTTCGTTTCGGCCGGAAAAAGCGCGGCTACGACACATAGCCTTTTTCCTTCATCCACTGTCCGATCACGCCTTTTCTGGCGCCGCCGAACGTCTGGAGGATGCGCATGCCGCAGGAAGTGTTCGCCTCAATAATCTTGAAGCCGCCGTCCAGCAGCGCGACGTCCCATGCGATGAATTCGATCTCCGTAAAAGCGAGTTTCCGGTGCAGCTCCCTGATCTCGTCGCAGAGGGCGGTCCAGTTCGGGATCCGGACGCCTTCGATCTGCGCGTCCGTTCCCGGATGCTTTTTGAACCATTTTGGAGTCCGGTCGCTTTCGATGAAGTTCCCCGGAGCGCGGCTTCTGGCGGCGGAGAGTTCGCCGGTCTTCAGATCGATCGCCGCATACAGGCTGCCGGCGCAAACGTTGTCCACGCAGTTTTCCCTGTTGATCCCGATCCTCTGAAACGCGGCCGCGACCTGAACGTCATTGCGATATGCCAGCGTGACGATCCGTATGGTGTTCACGGAATAAGGCCACAACTGCCGCTCGAAAGAGCCCTGGCTGCAATATTCCTCAACAAAGTAGTCGTCTCTTCGGAAAAGGGAAAGAATGTCTTCTTCCGTTGCCGGTTTCCGGTTTATGCTGTACGTGCCGTCGGCGAATTCCAGCAGGCGGAAACCGGTTCCGCCGCCCGCGCTGATCTCCTTGTAAGCCAGTTTCCCGAGTTCGCGGATCCTTGCAAGAATCCCGTCTTCGCCGAAACCTTCTTCCAGCGCGACATAACACCCCTTCACCTTGTAGGCGAAGATCGGATTCGCCGGGGCGAAATTGCGGATGATCGAATAGAAGACGATCTTGTTGTCGAGCAGGATGCGGTAATCCCGCGCGGCATTCCTGAACAGCTCCCTTTCGTACTCGGAAAGGTATTCCCCGGGATCGTTGTGCTTCAGGTCGTAGATGATGTATTCCTCCGCCGTAAAACCGAGGGAATTCGCTTTCCGGATCTCCCCTCGGCTCAAACCGAAGGAATTCACCTGACTGGAAAAAAAGGCCTTCTTTCCGGCATAGACCCTGGCCGCGACGAAAGCCTTTTTGATCATTCGCTTGATGGACATCGGCTTTCCCCTCTATTCTCCGATCTTTTCCTCTTCGTGCGATCTCAGTTGCGTGGAGGAAACGCCTTCGGTATAAGGGAGGAACACCACGTCGACGCCGACTTCCGCCAAATCCCTGCTGGTCTGCTGCCATCTGGGGTTGTCCTTCCAGTCGCTGCCGATGAAGATCGCATTATATTGCAGCTCCTTCTGCGACGACAGCTTGTCCAGCGTTTCCACGATGACCGCCCTGTCGACCGCCTTCAGATTCTCCACGATGCGCAGCCGGTCTTCCTGGTTGATCACCGGGGTCTTGTGTTTGTACTCCTGCACGAGACGGTCGGAATTGACGCCCACGATCAGAAAATCGCAGTGTTCCTTTGCGCGATTGATGATATTGAGGTGGCCGACATGGAACATGTCGAATACCCCCTGTGTATATCCGATTTTATAACGCTTCATCTATGCCGGGGCTCCCTGGTCCTGCCGAAGATTTCCACAGACACCGCCCGGTCCCCTTCCGGGACCGGACCGTTTCAGTTTCAGTTGTCGAAATAAGAGTAAATGTTTATGGATACTATAGCAGGCATTGAACGGATGTCAAGCCCGATTCCGAAAAAAACGGCGCGATGGTCCGGGGCGGATCGTGTGGATCCGGGAAACGGCGGATCAAAGCTTCACGGAAACCTCGCTCCCGTTGTAATTGACGGTCTGCCCTTCAGAGATCTTGCCGTCGCGCACGACGGTCGCGCGGAAGGTCTTCGTGCGTTCGCCGGCCGGATAGGAGCCTTTGCGCTTTCCGATCTTCAGCGTGGACGTGGCGTCTTCCCAGGAGAATGTGATGTCGGAGAATTCGCCTTTTTCGTAGGCGTAGGTCTCGTTGTCGTCCTCATGGAGCGTGAACGCGGCGTCCGCGCCGGGATAGACGCGGATTTCAAGCGGCGCGGAGGTCTTCTGCGTGGCGTACTCGGTATCCTCGCCGTTGAACGGGATGATGCTGCCTGCCCGGACGAAGATCGGGAAGCGGTCCGCGGGACACTCGCAGCTGAGCTTTTTGCCGCCCTCGAAGCGTTCGTTCGTGAAGAAATCGTACCAGCTCGCGCCGACGGGGAGGAGGACGTCGACCTCGGAGTCGTTGTGGTTGCTTGAGTACTTTTTCAGCTCTTCGGGGGTCCTCCAGCAGAGCTTGAGCTCGCGGGTGTAGAGGTTCTGGTAGTAGTCGAGGCGGAAGGCGACCTTCTGGCCCTTCTTCAGCTCGATGTCGGTGGATTTGTAGCGGGCGTCCGCCGCGGCCCAGTCCTCGACGACCAGCTTGCCGTCGAGCCAGAGCCGGAATCCGTCGTCGCCGGAAACGCCGATCTCGTACATGCCGTCCTCGGGCGCGGTGATGAATCCGGTGAGGCGCGCGGAGAAGTGGTCGCCGTTGCGGAGTCCTTCGGGCCAGTCCATGAGGGGCGGTCCGGGCCAGGAGAGATCGACGACCCGTTCGACTGCGGTGCTGACCTGACGGCGGAGGCGTTCGTCGGCGAAGTATTCGATTTTCACGCCGGGTTCGCCGTCGGGCGTGGTGAGCGCGGAGGCGTCGATGACCGGGGGACGCGGACGCGAGACCTGGATCAGGGAACGGGTCACGGGCTGGACGAGAAACGCGGGTCCGAACATGAACTGGGATTCGTTCGTGGTCGCGCCGGGGGAATCCGGGAAGTCCATCACGAGCGGGCGGGTCATGGTGTAGTGGTCATTCGTGGTCATCCAGGCGAGGCTGTAGATGTAGGGCATCAGGCGGTAGCGGAGCTGCGCGGCGGAGAGGTAGGAATTGTAGGCCTCGGGCGCGATGTCCTTGAACCGCCAGGGCTCCTTGCTGAATCCGGTGCCGTGCCAGCGGTAGACCGGATTGAAGATCGCGAACTGGTTCCAGCGGGCGAGCAGCTCCTGGTATTCGGGGTTGTCGATGCCCCGGAATCCGCCGGAGAAGAATCCGCCGGTGTCCTGCGTCCAGTAGGGCAGGCCGGAGAGCGAGGCGGAGAGGCCGCCGACGATGTCCTCCTTCAGGCGGGCCCAGCTGGCGGTGGTGTCGCCGGACCAGGGGAGAGCGGCGTAGCGCTGCTGACCGGCCCAGGCGGATCGCGTGAGCGTGAAGACGCGTTTGTCGGAAGTGGCGCGCTGGCCTTCGTAGCAGCCCATAGTGGTCATGAGCGTGTAGGAGTTCAGATATCGCGTGAAGTCGCCCATGGCGTTGATGCCGTTCTCCTTGATGTCGCGGATCATGGCGCGTTGGTCGTGGCAGGCGGAGCGCGTCTCGACCTCGGTGCCGTCCATCCAGGTGGCGTCGACGCCGACGTCGAGCAGACCTTTCTTGACGTGCTTGAAATAGATGTCGCGGCCTTCCTGACTGTAGGCGTCGTAGACGCGGCCCTGGCGGATCCAGTGCGGCGGCTTGAACAGGAGGTTCTTCGCCTCAAGCTCGCGTCCCAGGTCGCATTCCTCGCCCACGGTCGGCCAGATGGAGATCAGGACTTTCGCGTGAAGGTCGTTGTGGATAGTGTCGCACATTGCCTTCGGGTCGGGGTAGCGTTCCGGGTCCCAGGTCATGCTGGTCCAGTTGCCGGGCTTGTCGGTCCAGTACTGCCAGTCCTGCACGATGAAGTCGAGCGGGTAATGGTTCTTGCGGAAGCTCTCGACCATGCCGATCAGCTCCTTCTGGGTGCTGTAGCGTTCCTTGCTCATGAAGAAGCCGTACGCCTGACGCGGGAACATCGGGGCGTCGCCGGTGAGCTCGCGGTACTGCGAGATGACGCCGTCGAGGTCCTTTCCGGTCATAAGGTAGTAGTCGACGCCTGCGGGCGCGCTTTCCGACCAGATGGACATGCCGTTCGCGTCGTCCTTGAAGATGGACTGCGAGCAGATATCCCACAGGATGCCGTAATCGTTGGACGAGGTGAGGACGTTTGAGTAGGCGGGGATGTTCGCCTGGACGATGAGGATCTCCTTCCCGCGGTAGTTCAGGAAGGGACGGATGGCCTGTCCGAGGCCGTAGATCGCCTCGTCCGGCTGAAGCGTGAAGGTCTGTCTGACCTCGTAGGTCGGCGCGTCGGAGATCGTGACTTCCCTGATCTCGGGGCGGACGCCGGACTTTTCGGCGAGGATGACCTTGCCGTCTGGACGCATGAACGTCAGCGATCCGGTGCTCTTTTCGACCTTGACCGTGATGGAAGGCGAGGCGAGGATGACGGAATCGGCGGTGTCCTGTTTGAGCGTGAAATCTGCCTTGACGGGCTTCGCGATGACGGAGATGCTCGGGTGTTTCGCGTGCGAAACGCCGTTCAGGTTCGCTGTCACGCGGAGCGTCTGCCCCTTGTCGCCGTAGACTTCGATGTTTTTCGTCAGGTTTCCGGCTTTGATCTGAAGTCCGGCGTCGGTGATTTTGTACTCGAACGCGTCGTCGGCGAACGTGGTTCCGGCTGCGGCGAATGCGGCGATTGCGCCCAGGACCGCGGTCCCGCATGCACGGGCGAATCCGGACTTGTGCTGATTCCTGCTGGCTTTCATAAGGGGCTTGCTCCTTTCACGGGGAAACTGACGGTTTGTTTTACGTTGAGATGCTTTTCTGCCATAACCTAACATTTTCAAGCGGAAAAATCAACTGCGTGTCCGAAATAATCCGTTGAATTATAAAAAAATCCACGGATCGGAACGTTAAATAAAAGTTAAAAAAAGACGGTCCCGCCCAAAAACACGGAAAAGAGCGTGACCGTCCGGTCTGCGTCCGCTGGAATCCGGACAGCATGGAACGGAGCTTAGAAGGCGGAGTCTCCGTTCAACGCATCTCCCAACGGGTGCGGCCGGAGGACTTCGGACCATGAAGCGGACGCCAGACACTGAATCATCAAGCAAATCGCATGCCAGTTTTGATGGAAAAAAGATGGAAGAAAGATGAAAAAACGATTGCCCCACTGGAAATCCTGTAAAAGCAGGATATATTAATATGATTATTCGGGGTTTCCGCCTTGAAGCATGCCGTTCCGACCGCCGGGACATGTTTTTTACAAAAAATGTGAAAACGCTTGCTTGGATTACATTTTGTGTAAAACTTGTTTTTTGCTTTCGCCTGAAAGAAAGTTGGCACGGGATATGCTTCATGGTCGGCATACAACCTCAACAACCCAAGGAGTTGGACAGTATGAGCAATCTGAACAGGATCAACGCCATTAACGCGGTCGCAGAGCTCGCCGGAACCGAGCCCGCCCCCGCGGCCCCCATCGAACCCGATCACAATTATGCAGCCGACGTCTTCGACGCATCCGCCATGCGCGAGTATCTGCCGAAGGATACCTGCAGCAAACTGCTCGCCACCATCGAGACCGGCGCGCCGCTGGACGTGGACATTGCAGCCGACGTCGCCCATGCGATGAAGAAGTGGGCGCTCGAACGCGGCGCCACGCACTACACGCACTGGTTCCAGCCGCTGACCGGTTCGACCGCTGAAAAGCACGATGCCTTCCTGGAAATCAAGGACGGCAAGCCTATCCAGTCCTTCTCCGGCAAAAACCTGATCGTCGGCGAGCCCGACGCCTCCAGTTTCCCGTCGGGCGGTATCCGTTCGACGTTCGAAGCGCGCGGCTACACTGCGTGGGATCCGACCAGCCCGGCGTTCATCAAGCGCCACGGCAACGGCGCCACGCTGTGCATTCCGACCGCATTCTGTGCGTACACGGGCGAAGCGCTCGACAAGAAAACGCCGCTTCTGCGTTCCATGCAGGCGCTTTCCACCGCCACGAAACGCCTTATGAAGTGCTTCAACCTGCCGGATGAAAAGGTCGAGATCACGCTCGGCGCCGAGCAGGAGTACTTCCTGATCGACAAGCATTTCTATCTCATGCGCCCGGACCTCGTCCAGACCGGACGGACCGTGTTCGGCGCGCCGCCGGCGAAGCACCAGCAGCTTGAGGACCACTATTTCGGCTCCATCAAGATGCGCGTGCTGAACTTCATGACCGAAGTGGAAAATGAACTCTGGAAGCTCGGCATCCCCGCGAAGACGCGCCACAACGAAGTCGCGCCCGCACAGTTCGAGCTCGCGCCGATGTTCGAGGGCGTCAACCTCGCCAGCGACCACAACATGCTCATCATGGAAGTGCTCCGCCAGGTCGCCGACCGCTTCGGCTTCGTCTGCCTGCTCCATGAAAAGCCGTTCGCGGGCATCAACGGCTCCGGCAAGCACAACAACTGGGCCGTCTCCTACGGCAAGACCAATCTGCTGAATCCCGGCAGCAATCCGCGCCAGAACGCGATCTTCCTGACCGTCCTCTGCGCGATCATCGAAGCCATCGACAAGCATGCCGATCTGCTCCGCGCATCCGTGACCGGCGCTGGCAACGACCACCGTCTCGGCGCCAACGAAGCGCCTCCGGCCGTCATCTCCATGTACCTCGGCGACCAGCTTGCGGACGTGATCGACCAGATCGAACACAACGAGGTCAAGTCCAGCCGCAGCGCGAGCGCCCTGCGCATCGGCGCCGACACTCTCCCGCCGCTTCCGAAGGACGCCACGGACCGCAACCGCACCAGCCCGTTCGCGTTCACCGGAAACAAGTTCGAGTTCCGTGCGCCCGGCTCCAGCCAGTCCTGCGCCGGCCCGAACACCGTGCTGAACGTGATCGTGACCGAAGCGTTCGACCGTATCGCCTCCGTCCTGGAGAAGCTCTCCAAGAAGGATTTCCACGACGGTCTGCAGAAGGAACTCTGCAAGATCATCCGCACCCACAAGCGCATCATCTTCAACGGCGACGGCTACAACGACAACTGGCTGAAGGAAGCCGCGAAGCGCGGACTCCCGAACGCCAAGACCACGATGGAAGCTCTGCGCTGCCTGACCGCGCCCGCCAATGTGAAGATGTTCGAAAAGTATCACGTCTACACGAAGCGCGAGCTCGAATCCCGCTACGAGGTCTTCCTCGAGGATTATCACCGCAGAATCCATATTGAAGGCGAAGTCGCGCTTGAGATCGCCACCAGCATGATCTATCCCGCTGTTGCGCAGGAATACGCCAAGCTCGCGGCAGCCGCGGCGACCGGCAAGTCCGCCGGCGTGAAGCCCGGCGTGAAGGCCCTGACCGAATCCGCCGCCGAACTCGGCGCCAAGCTGGATGAACTCAAGGCGAAGTCTGACGCCCTCCGTAAAGCGCTCGGCGGACTCCATGAGGAGATCCTGGCTGCGATGGCCGATCTGCGCGTGGTGGTCGACTCCATCGAAAAGAACGTTTCCGATGAAAGCTGGCCGCTCCCGAAGTACCGTGAAATGCTGTTCGTGTACTGACGATCCGCTTTCCGGCTCAAACAGGACCATCCGTCAGGCCGATCCGGGAACTCCCCCGGGTCGGCCTTTTTTCTCTTCTGCATGCTTTCCGCGGTTGAATTAGTGTCAAAAAAATTTAGAAAAATAATCGTTCAAGACGCAAAACAGATTTGCATTTGTCTTTTGACGTGTTATATTGATGAATGTTTCATCCGTTATTCGTCCGTAAGGAGTTCTCCGCTATGAAATTTCTGCTGATCGCTCTCAATGTTCTGTTTGCAGCCGCCCTTGTGCACTTGGTCTGGATATCCGCCGCCGATCCGGTCGCTTTTCCCTCGAAGACCAAGGCTGTTTCGCGTTCCGGCATTGATATGAAAACGCGTGCGGCCCGGACCCGCGCAAAGAAGGTGGCGAACGTGACAGAGTCTCCCGAACTGGTCGAAACGAAGATCGAGGCTCTGGTGAAACGCAATGTCTTCAATACGGAGCGCGTGCCGGATGCGCCCGTGAACAAGACCGCCGCCCGCGCCCAGCAGCAGGTCCGCGCCGACATGAGTCTGGTCGGCACCTACACCATCGGCGACTCCCTCGGCGCGATCATTCTTCAGCGGCTTCAGGGTAACGCCCAGCAGCAGTTGAAAGCTCTGCAGCAGAAGGAATACGAACAATATCAGGCGTCTGCGACCCGCATCACGGATCCGAAGAAAAAAGCCGAAGCGGCGGCCGCGCGCGCAAATGCCGCGGAAGGCGCCGAGGCGGATAATGTCATCGCCGACGAAGATGGTGATGGAAAGAAGATCATCGTCATGGGGAATCCCACGGTGTCCGCGAACAACGTGTTCCGTCAACATCTGAAGGTCGGCGACACCACCGTGACCGGCTACAAGCTCGTCGAAGTGACCCGCACCTCCGCCGTCCTTACCAAAAACAACGAACGGATCGAACTCACGCTGCTCACTCCTTCCGAGGCCGGAAACATCGCGCGCCAGCGTCAGCAGAACAACAATAACAACGCCCGGAACAACCAGAACAATAACAACAATAACCGGAACAACCAGAACAACAACAATAACAACCGGAACAATCAGAACAATAACGCGCGGAACAACAATAACAACAATAACCGGAACAATAACAACGCGCGGAACAACAATAACAACGCCCGGAACAACAATAACAACCGGAACAACAATAACAACCGGAACAACAACCGCGACGAGTTCGAGTGGTTCTGAGCCCGTCCTTCTCCGTCGGCGTTTCAGCCGGTGAACAGATGCGGGACCGTCTGAATCCGACGATTCATTTCTGTCCGATGTGCTGTCCGCCGGTTTTTTTCTTGCCCCCGTCTGCCCCTTTATGAAACTCCGTTTCCTGATATTCCTGATCGTTTCGACCATATTTGCGCTTCTTCTGGCAAAGCATGACGTGACTCATGCCGGGAATGAGACGTCGCGGTATTCCGTGGTGGAATCCGTCCTGGAACGCGGCACGTTCGCGATCGACGACAGCATTTTCAGCACGCCGGACAAAGGCGAGCGAGACGGGCATTATTACGGGGACAAGCCGCCTCTGCTGACGTTTGCCGTCATCGCGTGGGGGCGTCTGCTGAAGTGTTTCGGCGTGCGGTTTCTGGAACGGGATTATTTCCGGGCGGTCTATCTGACGAATGCGCTGATCTTTCTGCTTTCCTGCCTGACGGGCTGGTTTTTCTACGTCGGATTGAGGCGGCGCACGCGGATGCCGGAATCGTACCGGATCGTCATGTCCGCGCTGTCGGTCGTCTCCACGCTGGTGCTGTCCTATGCCGTCACGCTGAACAACCACACGCTTTGCGCGTCGGCGATGATGGGGCTGATCCTGCTGCTGGAGCGCTGCGAGGAGTCCGGACTCACGCGTTTGCGCGCCTTTATGGCGGGCGTCATGACCGGGCTTTTGCTGAATCTGGAGTTCGTGACGGGCGGCGTGATGGGGCTTGCGGTGTTCGTCTTTGTGCTGACTTCGCCCGGATCCCGCCGGATCGAAAACGCCCTGATGTACGCCGCCGGAGCGGCCCTGACGATCCTTGCCGAGGCGGGGATGAACATGATCTCCTACGGTTCGCCTCTGCCACTGTATCTCTCCACGCACAAACCGTCGTTCGTGGAGAAGAACTATCTGAGCTACGCGTTCAACATCCTGTTCGGATACGAAGGGTTCTTCCTGTATATGCCCGCGCTGCTTTTCGCCGGGTTCGCGTTGGCCTCCCGCCGGATGCGCCGCGACCGGGTGTTCGTGTACATGATGGCTTCGACCGCGGCGGCGATGCTGCTTCTGGCGGTCGGGACGTCGGATTTCGGCGGCTGGTGTTACGGATACCGCTTCCTGATCCCGTTCGCGCCGGTCCTGCTGTACTACGCCGCGATCTATTTCGGGCGTCCGCGTCCGCGCCTGAAGCGCTGGACTCTCTTCCGCCTGGCGCTGATCTGGGGCGTGGTCTTCTCTGTGGTCGGCGTGATGGACCCGTGGAATGCGAGCTACGAGGGCTCGCTCACGCAGAAGAACGCCCTGCCGGAGCATTTCAAGAACAGTTTCCTTGCCAATTCTTTCGTCCTCTGCTGGCAGGTCTCGCCGCACTCGGCCCTGACGCAGTTTTTCATGGACAATGTCTACGGCCGCGAATACGCCATGATGTACCTCATGATGGAGCTGAACAACCGGAACGACCATGCCGGACTCCGCCGTCTCGCCGGGCAGATACGCGAGATGGAGGAAGCGGCGGCGCAGGCTTCGGACGCCGCGGGCAGCGACGGCGCGCAGTGACGGCGCCTCCTGATCCGCCATCCGGACGATACGCGCCGGAAAAATGAGCGTCGGAACGGGGGCCCGGGAGATGTTTTTTCCTTGAAAAAACAATGGTCAAGGTGTATATTATATTTTCCATATCATCCCATTTTTGACGAAGGAACCGACCATGTCCGACGAAATCATCTCCGCAGAGGCCGAGCAGAAGCAGCTCGACGACGTTTTTACCCAGCGCAAGGCGAAAGCCGAAGAACTCCGTGCCGCGGGCATCGCCCCGTACGGCGTCTTCGTCGACAACATCATCCCGACGACCGAAGCGCGCGCGAAATACGTGCCGGACGTGGAGAACACCGAACTCGTGACCGTCGCGGGCCGCATCATGACGTTCCGCGTGATGGGCAAGGCGACGTTCCTGCACATCAAGGACCAGCACGGCAGCCTCCAGCTGTACGCCCAGCGCGACCAGCTCGGCGAAGAGGAATACAAGCGGTTCAAGCGTCTCGACCCGGGCGACCTGATCGCTGCGACCGGCCATATGTTCGTCACGAAGACCGGCGAGATCACGCTGAAGATGCAGTCCTACACGATGCTTTCGAAGTCCCTGCGTCCGCTGCCGGAGAAGTTCCACGGCCTGACTGACATGGAGCAGCGTTACCGCCAGCGTTACCTTGACCTCATCATGAACGACGAAAGCCGTTCGCTCTTCTTCAAGCGCATTCGGATCATCCACGAGATTCGCAGTTTCCTGGAGTCGCGCGGATTCCTTGAGGTCGAGACCCCGATGCTCCAGTACATCCCCGGCGGCGCCGCCGCCACGCCGTTCAAGACGCACTACAACGCGCTGGACTGCGATATGTACATGCGAATCGCGCCGGAACTCTACCTGAAACGCCTGCTCGTCGGCGGGTTCGAAAAGGTGTACGAACTGAACCGCAACTTCCGTAACGAGGGCATCGACCGCCGCCACAATCCCGAATTCACCATGATTGAGATCTATCAGGCGTATGGCAACTGCGAGACCATGATGGAGCTCATCGAAAGCATGGTCACGACCATCGCGCAGAAGGTGTTCGGCACGCTTCAGATCAAGCTGCCCGGCGACAAGGTCATCAACCTCGAGCGTCCGTGGCGCCGCGCTCCGTACCGCGACCTCGTCCGCGAGCGCACGGGCCGTCAGGACTGGTTCGAACTTCCGCGCGAGGAAAAATACAGGCTCGCGAAAGAGCTCGGCGCGCAGGTTATGCCCGACTGGACCGACCTCGAAATCACGCACGAAATCTACGAAAAGCTGATCGAGCACACGCTCATCCAGCCGACGTTCGTGACGCGTCTGCCCGCCGAACTCGTTCCGCTCGCCAAGAAGTGCGCCGACGACCCCGAAAGCGTGGACGTGTACGAGCTCGAGATCAACGGGCAGGAAATCTCCCCCGGCTATTCCGAGCTCAATGACCCGATTGACCAGCGCAAACGCTTCATGGAACAGGTCACGCTGTCCGGCAAGGATCCCGCGCAGGCCGTCGACGAGGACTTCCTCACCGCGCTCGAATACGGCATGCCTCCGGCAGGCGGCATGGGCATCGGCGTGGACCGTCTCGTGATGCTCCTGACCGGCACGGAATCCATCCGCGACATCGTGCTCTTCCCGCAGCTCCGCCCCACGCGCCAGAGCTGATCCCGCCTCACGCATTTCCCGAACTTTTCATAACATTTTTTGAAGTCTGAAAGGACCAAGACCATGTATCTCGGACGAATCGTCTGCGCCGGCATGACCCGCGACGGCAGACCCTGCGCGGCCTACCGCGTCTCCTCCCGTTCCTTCCCGAACCGCAGCGCCAAGCTCATCACCGGCAAGATCGCCATCCTGCCGCGCGCGGGCTTCGAAAGCGACCTGGCGAAGAACCCCTACATCGCCTACAACTGCATCCGCCT
>JBGUKN010000058.1:0-34592 GCA_045114455.1 Victivallales bacterium | reverse complement strand
GCCCGGCATCAGGCATTTCAGGTTCGTGATCGAGGCCGAAACGCCGAACGCGGAAGCAGTTTCCGGGAGAATGGTCTCGACGGCTTTCTGAAGCGCCTCCGGGGACATCTGCACGCGGGCGTTCAGCGTCATGGTCGCGGACGCGCCCTTCACGCCGGACTCGCCGCGCATGTTCACGGATCCGCCGATCGCGCCGACGTTGCCGAGGACAGCCTTGCCGTCGCAGGAAAGCGACAGCTTCACGTGTCCGATTTCGGCATTGTCTGCGCGGAATGCGTCGCGAAGATTCGCCAGGAGTTTTTCCGCAAAAGCATTCCAGTCGGTATCGGCGGCGCCGGTGAGTTTGATGGCGGCGTTCAGCCAGCCGAGGACGGCTTCGCCGTGCGCATAACGGTCATAATCGACCTCCGTGATGTGCGCCCCGGCGGAGCCGCCGGACAGGATCCCGTCGAGCCAGGCGTCGACGCCGTCGCCCTTGAGGGCGGAGACCGCCGCGGCGGGCGCGGTGAAGTTCTGCTTCAGCAGAGCGAGTTCTTCCTCGGCCTGCGCCGGCGTGAGCGTGTCGGCTTTGTTCAGGAGGATGCGGTCCGCCTCCTCCAGCTGGCGTTTCACAATGTAGAGGGCGTCCGGATGGGTCAGGCTGGGAACCAGCTCCAGTGCCTCTTTCAGGCGAACCGGATCGACCAGGACCGTCAGAGGGGCCAGGTCGAGGTCGGCGAACTTGTCCTTCACCGGCTGAAGGATGGTGGCGGAGAGGTCGGTGCAGCTGCCGACCGGCTCGGCGACGATAAGGTTGCATCCGGCGTCGATGAGAGATTGGACGGCCGCCATGAATCCGGGGAAGTTGCAGCAGAAACAGCTGCCGGAGACTTCACGGACCGCAACGCCCGTGCAGGTCAGGATGGCGGTATCGACGAGGTCGGCGGCCTGGTCGTTGGTGATCAGGCCGACCTTGAAGCCGCGCCCGGTGAGGCGTCCGGCAAGAGCGTTCAGCATAGTGGTCTTGCCTGCGGCGAGGAATCCGCCGACGAGGATGAGTTTCGTTTTGCTCATGGTATGTGTTCCTTATTGTTTGCCGCAGCAGCAGTCGCCGGGCTTTTTATTCATCAGAGGTTCGTAGACTTTCGTGAAGAGTAGCGCGGCGATGATGCCGCCGACGACGGGCGCCAGGATATACACCCAGAAGAACCCGCCGCAGGCGTCCGGCAGCGCGGCTTTGCCCCAGCCCATGATCATCGCCACAACGCGCGGACCGAAGTCGCGCGCGGGGTTGAGTCCGGCCTGCGACAACGGCGCGACCAGGCAGATGACGGAGGAGACGGTCAGGCCGATCCAGAGCGGCGCGGAGTCGCTGGACGGACGTCCGACGTTGCAGCCTTCCGTGAGGGCGAAGATCAGCAGGACCAGCAGGAACGTGCCGAATCCTTCCGCGAAGCACGCCAGCCAGAACGGCACGGTCGCAGTCGGGTAATATTCGCCGAACATGCGTCCCGTCTTGACGGACGCTTCGGTGCCGCGCACGATGGCATGGGTCGTCTCGAAGTCCTGAATGGACGTGAAGAACAGCAGATAGATGATCCAGCCTGCGGCGAACGCGCCAAGGAACTGCGCGATCAGATAGGTCGGGACCTTCTTCCAAGTCATGCGGCCGCTGCACGCCATCGCCACAGTCACGGCGGGGTTCAGGTGCGCGCAGCACAGGTGACGGGTCAGATAGATGGAAAGGGTGACACCGATGCCCCAGAACAGGGCGATCAGGGCCAGGCTCACATGAGCGCCGAACAGCGTATCGACCGCGACGGTTCCGCAGCCGAAGAGGACCAGGAGGAAGGTCCCCGAAATTTCACCGAGAAATTCTCGTTTGAACATAATAACTCGCTTGTGTTTGAGTCGGCAGGAAAAGAGACTATGCCGCGGCCGCGCCCTGCCGCGCAGCCGCCTGTCTTTGCGATAAAAGGAGTCGTTTCGGACGGACGGGAGAAGTCCGCCCGGCGGGACTACGGATCGCGCCCTCTTTTTTCGACGGTCCGGTAGGAACGGACAGTTTTTTCAGGATGGAAACACCGGCCTTCCGACCGG
The DNA here is from genome assembly GCA_045114455.1 of Victivallales bacterium. Lineage (GTDB taxonomy): Bacteria > Verrucomicrobiota > Lentisphaeria > Victivallales > UBA1829 > UBA1732. The sequence continues at coordinate 32,513 of JBGUKN010000058.1, read as the reverse complement.
ATGCAGCCGGTGGGAAACACCCCGAGGAAACATGTTGCGAAAGGGGAGAAATGGAGTTCGATGATTGCGGCGATCAGGAGTATTCCGGCAGAGGTCAGGAACAGGAATCCGGTCAGAAGCACGCATAAGTTCAGCGAAGTGAACGCCGCAAGCAGCAGGAGAAGGATCAGGGAAATGCCCGCGCTTCCCAGAAACAGGCAAAGGTTTTCCGTCAGGTGCAGCGTCAGAAGCATCCTGCGCGACCAGCCTGTTTCCGCCAGCAGGACGGTCTCGTCGCGGCGGGCGCGCAAATTCCGCAGCATGAGGAGCACCAGCGCGCCGAATCCGAGCAGGAATCCGAGCACGCCGAGCTGAAGGAAGATCGCCAGATAACGGTTCTGGAAGCGTTCGGCGCGCGCCATGAATTCGTCCGTGCTGACAAGCTCCAGGCCGTATGGTTCCAGATATTCGCGCCATGCCTGCACGTCGGCCCCGCTTCGGATCAGGAAGAACTGCGCCCCCTCAGTTTCGGGGAAGAGGCGTTCGAACGTCTTCAGTCCGGTCAGAATGCCGCCCTGGAAGACCGATGCTCTCAGCACGCGATCAAGCGTGAGCGCGCCGTTGGCGTATTCCACGGTATCATGCTGTTTTTTCTGCAAAATCCACCGAAGCGATTCGGCATCGACCGCCGCGGATCCCTCCGCAAGATAATTCGGGTCGCCGGTCAAAGCTTCCGTGTCGACGCCGTACACGGTCGGATTCACCGCAAGCAGCAGGTTGGAACAGTCCGCGCGGTCGGCGGCATGAACGCGCACCGGGAGGGCGCCGGACGGGAACGGCGCGTCGTATTCGGGAACGACGGGCAGAAGCGTGGATGCGACGTACGCATATCCGAACGCGTCCTCGCCGCGCGACTTGATGCCGAATGTGCCGACGCCGAGCGTACCGAGATAGCCGAGCACCAGCAGGACCGCGCACGGCGCGTACCGGCGGCATTGCCGCACCAGAGAGAGGAATCCGATTCCCATGACCGACCGTACGCACGAGGAATGCGGCAGGACGAGTTTTGCTCTGTTATGGCCGGACCGGACCGAGAGCATCACGACCGCCCATACGCAGACTGCCGACACAGCGAAAGAAATCAGGTACGACGCCGGCCTCCCGTGGAACCGGATGCGTTCCATCAGTACGATGCCGTTCCATGAGTGTTCCAGCAGGAATATCTGGAACCGGCACAGGAACGTGCCGACGGCGAGACCGGCGAGCATCCCCGGGAGCAGGACGGCGGAGAGTTCCGCCAGCAGGAACCGCCGGACGCGTTTCAGCGGCATATAGTCGGTCAGCAGGGCGAGTTCGGCTTCGCGGTCCTGGATGTGAAGTTTCAGCAGCATCGCCAGCACAAGCAGCCCGGAAACGATGAGAAAGAAGCTCAACCCCAGGAAAAGCGGCGCGAACGGCACGCCGCGATTCACCTTGTCCGATGTCCTGTTCAGGAGGTCTTCCACGCGGTTGTATTCCGGCATGGTTCGGAGCGTTTTCATGGTCTCCTGCAGGACTCGCTCCGCCGACCACTCAGCCGGGTAGAGCGCAGCGGTGCAGAGTCCGGGCGCGAACATTTCCTGCGCCTGTTCGAAGTTCAGATACGCTTTCGGCTTGCTCCGGTACTCGTTCCAGTAGGTTTCGTCCTCGTCTTTGATCCGGTCGAAGTCGATCGGGATCGCGGCCTCCCAGCCGGAACAATCCGCGGAGTCCGTCAGGCCGGGGATCTCCGGCGAAAGCGTGTCCGTGACAAGGGAGTCGTCGACCGTTCCGGCGTGTTCCATCGTTTCCGTTTTGCGGAGTATTTTTCTGAAAGAACCCGAGGTAAAAAAAGTCAGTTCGGCGGGTCCATTGAAACGTTCCTCCAGACCGGACGAAACCAGGATCCGGCCGCGTTCGACGGGGACCGGACCGTTTTTGATGGCGCTCGCGAAGAAATAGGACAGATCCGTCGTACCGTCCGTCAGCGTCTCCACGAACAGTGTCAGGATTTGCGCGGCTTCCCGCGGCAGGGCGTCCGAGACGGCTTTCGGCAGGAAATAAGACCTGCTTTTCAGCACGGGACGCCCGTTCCATTCGTCGAGAGAGAGCCCGGAGAGCTCCCACAGGACATCGTCGGAGAGCCGGATTTGATCCTGCGACCATACTTCGTTGACGGCGTTTTCCGGCAGGTCGAGCGCCTGCGTGAGCGCTTCGCGGCTCACGAAGAGATTGTACGGCGGCAGCTGCGGATCGTCGAACTGCACTTCGGCGCGCGGGTCGGACCATTCGCCGCGCCAGACAAACGGCGCCTGACGGAGTTCCGGCGGCTTTCCCATGGCGCTTTCCGCCGGGATTTCGGAAAGCTCCTGCATGCGGACGGAGATCATTTCGCCGTTCTGCAAGTTCAGTTTCTTCGCCAGCGCGGAACTGCCCCGTGCATCGCGCCCGGCAACGCCGCCGTCGGGCAGTGCGTACACGTCGACCGGAATCCCGTCCTTCGTGAACCCATTCACATGAAGCACGCCCTGCCCGTTTCGGATCGGGCTGGACACCGGGATCGGGAATCTCTGGCGATACCGTGCGACCGTGGCATTGTCCGCCACATGGTCCATCAGCGTGCCGCGCACGCTGTCGCCGATCAGAAATGCGCCCGTCAGGACCGCGCAGATCAGGCATGCGGCGGCCGTCAGGGACGCAAAGCCCTTCCAGTGGTACCGCAGATCGCGCAGAAAAAGACGGGCAAGAGAGGTCATAAGCTCACCGACCGGGGGAAGAAGTCCAAGACGCGTGTGTTGTGAGTGACCATCAGGATCGCGGTCCCGTGCGTCCGGTTGACCTGTTGCAGAAGTTCGAGCATGGAGTCGCTCCGGGCGGCGTCGAGCGCGGACGTCGGTTCGTCCAGCAGCAGGAATTCCGGTTCGAGGATCAGCGCGCGCGCCAGAGCGACCCGCTGAAGTTCGCCGCCGGACAGCTCGGACGGGAAATGATCCGTCCGTTTGCCGAGGCCGAATTCCTCAAGAAGCCGTTTTGCGCGGGCGGAACAGTCCTTCCCCTCGCCCGCCGCTGGGATCTGCACATTCTCCAGCGCGGTCAGCTGCGGCAGCATCCGGGCGTACTGGTCGGCGAATCCGATATGACGCAGGCGGAACGCCCGGCGTTCTTCCGGGGGCATTTCAAAGATATCCCGATCGTCGAAGAGAACCGTTCCCCCATCGGGGCGTTCCAGTCCGGCGATCATCCGAAGGAGCGTGGTTTTGCCGCTGCCGGACGGACCGAGCACGGTCAACGCCTCGCCCGCATTCAGATTCAGATTGAACTCGTGGAACAGTTCGATGCGCTCTTCCGCCCGCGTGAAAGTCTTGGTCAAATCGGTAACGGTCAGGTTCATGGCTTATCGTCCTTTTCTTTCGGCATAGAAGACGTTGCCGTATTCGTCGGGAACGGCGAGAATATCCCCGGCCGCGGTCACGCCCGACCTGAAGTCGGACGGAAACTCCGCGACAGCGTGCTCCTTCCAGCTCCCGGCCTCGAAGAAACTCAGGGCTCCCCGGCGGGAAATCGTGTAGACGCCTTGGTCCGAACCGGTGCAGATGGGATTCAGGGGGTCGCTTGACGGCAGATCGGCCAGATATGCGCCGTCCGCGCGCTTGTGAATGTGGACCTTTCCATTGGAATCCGTCAGGAAGAGGAAGGATTCCGTCACGAACGGCGACGTAAAAAAAGTGTTTTCTGTTTTGATACGATAGAGGATCCCGAAGTCGTCGGCTCTGACGGCCGCGAGCTCCCCGCCGTGGGTCAGGATGTACAGCGTGTCGCCGGAGAGGACCGGGGTCTCGGGAATGTAGGATTCGAAATTCAGCTCGTTCGTCACCTCGCCCGTGTGGATATCGACCTTGCGGAGCTTGCCGTCGCAGCTGCCCAGATACACAAAGATGCCGTCGAACACCGGGGACCCGTTGATCTGCCCGTCGCATCCGACTTCGTGAACAAGTTTTCCATCGGCATCCAGCGCATACAGCGAATGGTCGTGCGAACCGAACCAGACAAGGCCGTCGGAATCCCGCACCGCGCCGCCCGTGATCTGGTTGCCCGCACGGAACGTCCAAAGCACGCCGCGATCGGGCGTGAACGCCGCGAACGTGCCGGCTTCGTCGCCGACGTAGCAGACGCCGTCGAACTCCGCGACTGGCGCGGAGATCGAAACCTTCGACACGGAAACCGTCCGCTCGGGCTTGTCCGGACGGAAGAACTTCACCTCGCCGCGGGCGTTTCCGGCGGCAAGCGTACCGTCGGACAGCACCGAAAGTTCGCCGAGCGGGGATGTGTCCATCAGAAGCACCCCGCAAGCCTCTTTTTCCTCTGTATCATCCGAGTCATCGCCCGCAAGGAAATACCACGCCAGACACGCGGCCCCCAGCAGGAACAGGACGATCAGAGCTGTGACACGGAGAAACTTCATGGCGGGTCAGCTCCTATCTTTCCGGGCCAGCGCCCCGGTCGGGCAGACGGCGCAGACAGACGCGGCGGTGTCCGCATCCAGCGTTTCCCAGCCGTCGGGACCGGGCGAGATCACGGCGCGGTCGGCGCGGTTGTGAACGGCGAGCCTTTCGCCGGACACGCCGACGCACCGCTGGCAGAGGATGCACTTTCCGGCATCGTAGACGATATGCGGCGTTTCGACCGGAGCAGGGAAATCCAGTTCGTTTTTCGGCTTCTTCGCGCCGTATTCGCGGACGAGAGAAAAGAACCTGCATTTGCCTTTTGCTGCGCAGGAGCCGCAGCGGAAATCGTGGCGGACCAGCATCAGGGACAATGCCTCGCGGCGGAACGCACGGACCCTGTCGGAATTCGTCTCGTAGACATGTCCGCGCTGAACGAGCTGTTCGCAGCCGGGCACGAATCTCCCGAGCACGGCGTCCCACACGGCGCAGACCATGCAGTGCGCGCCAGTCCCGCCCTGCTCCAGATAACACAGCGTGGGAAGATTCATGTAATCCAGCATCGTGCGGCCGGGCACGAACGGATGCTCCGCGCCGTCGATCAGGATCACATCCCCTTCAAGCGGGACGGCGTGGACTTCCTCGGGGAACGGCAGCTCCTGTTCGGGGCGTTCGCGGCAGGGATTCACGACGGCATGTTCGGGGCAGACGCTCCGGCAGACGCCGCAGCGGACGCACTGTTCGGAGAGGATGCGGGCGCTTTCCAGCGGATCGCACTCGATGGCCCCTGCGGCGCACGCCTGAATGCACTTGGTGCAGCCGATGCAGTCGTCGGTGATTTTGAACTCGGTCAGCTCCACGCATTTTCCGGCGGGACATTCGTTGTCGAGGTGTGCCTCGAATTCGCCGCGGAATTCGTGAAGCGCGCTCAACACCATGTTCGGCGCGGTGCGTCCGAGGGCGCAGAGCGACCCCTTCTGGATCTGGCGGGCCAGGTCTTCGATGCGGTTGAGCAGTCCGGGCGGCTTCGGCCCCTTGCGCGTGAGGGATTCCACGAGGTCGCAGAGATGTGCGACGCCCTCGCGGCACATCACGCACTTGCCGCATGATTCATTGCGGAGGAACCGCAGGAAATACAGGGAGATATCGACCATGCAGTCGGATTCGTCGATGACGATGAGGCCGCCGGACCCCATCATGGCGCCGTTCTTCTGGAGCGTGCGGTAGTCGACGCGGACGTCGAAATGGCGTTTCGGGATGCAGCCGCCGGACGGCCCCCCGATCATAACGGCTTTGATCTCATGGTTCTTCTCGGCGCCCCCGCCGTAGCGTTCGACGATCTCGTCGATGGTGATGCCGATGGGCACTTCGATCAGGCCGCCCTGCCGGACTTTTCCCGCGAGGGCAAACGCTTTCGTGCCGTGTGACTCGTCCGTGCCGACCGCGTTGAACGCCGCGCCGCCGTCCGCGAGGATGATCGGGACGCATGCGAACGTCTCCACGTTGTTCATCAGCGTGGGCAGGCCGCGGAGGCCGCCGTTCACGGGGAACGGAGGACGTTTGCGCGGGATGCCTCGCCGCCCTTCGATGGACTCCAGCAGGGCTGTTTCCTCTCCGCAGACGAACGCGCCCGCGCCGCGGAAGAGCACAAGGTCGAAGCCGGGGGCAAACCGTTCAAAAACGCCGGACGCGCGGAGTTTCGCGATCACGCGTTCCAGCACGGACACAGCCTGCGTGTATTCCTCGCGGATATAGATGATGGCGAGCTTCGCCCCGATGGTTCGAGCGGCGATCAGGATGCCTTCCAGCACGCGGTACGGGTACGACTCCATCAGCATGCGGTCCATGAACGCCCCGGGGTCGCCCTCGTCGGCGTTGCAGATCACGACCTTGTCCGCACCCGGAGCTTCCAGCGCCATGCGCCATTTCTCCCCGGTCGGGAATCCGCCGCCGCCGCGTCCGCGCAGCTTGGAGGCTTTCAGTTCCTCCACGATCTGAGCCGGCGTCATGTCGAACGCGCGTTCCAGCGCGGCGAATCCGCCGTGCGCTTTGTAATCGTCGAGCGATTCCGGGTCGTCCATGCCGCTGTTCCGGGTCACGAGCCGCAGTTTGTCGAGTTCCGGCGGCAGTTCCGCCAGCTTCATGCAACCCTGCGGACGGCGGCTGTAGAAGGCGTCCAGGAACGCCCTGCCCTTCCAGCCGAGTTCGCGCGTGGAAAAATGCTGCGCCACGATCTGCCGCACGTCGTATTCCTGCACGTTGTCGTAATGGTAAACGGCATTCTCCAGCACGACCGTGACCAGCGGAGCGCGGTAGGACATGCCGTGGCACCCCACTTCCTTCACCTTGTAATCGAAATTGCCGCTGCGGCGTTCCTCCTCGAACAGATCGAAAACGCGTCCGCTTCCGGCCGCGCGGCAGGACGAACACCGGCAGATGCGGATTTCCGGCTGAAGTTTCCCCGTCGCGGTTTCCGCCGCCGCGTTTGCGCCGGACGCCTCCTCCTCGCGGACCATCCGCAGGAAATCCTTCACAACAGTCCCGACCGTACCGGGCACGACGTGCCCGAAAATATGCCTGTCGATCTGCACCGCCACGGCGAGCATGCAGCAGCCGAGGCAGGCGACCTTGCTGACCGTGAACAGGCCGTCCGGCGAGGTGTCGCCGCCGTCCGGGATGTTCAAATGCTTGCGGAACGCCTCGTATACATGCTCCGCGCCCTTCACATAGCAGGCGGCTCCGACACAGACCTTGATCTGATGCTTGCCGCACGGCGTGAACCGGAACGCCTGGTAGAAGCTCGCCACGCTGTAAGCACGGTTCAGCGGCACATTCAGACGGCGGGCGAGGTCCGCCATCGCCTCCGGCAACAGACAGCGGTCGCGCCGCTGAAGCGCGATCAGCTCCGGCAGAAGCGGATCGATGAGGCCGATGTGCGGAGCCGGTTGATCCGTCATTGTTTCGCCTCCAGGCAGATGAGTTCGTTGTTCCTCGTGCGGAGGATGATATCGCCGTTGTGGAACGCCGGGACGCAGACAACGCTTTTTCCGAGTTCGTATTTGCCGACGGTTTCGAGCTTCTCCGCGCCGGGTTCGAATTCATACAGCACGCCGTCCATATTGACTGCAACGACCTTGCCGCCGACAGCCACGGGAGAGGAATAGAAGCCGTTGTCGAGGTTTTCCTCATAGAGTTCGTGGCCGTCCTTCGCGTCGATCGCGATGATCGTGCCGCCGCTGCCGAACAGCAGGTACTGGTCGCCGAACAGAACTGCGGACGCCACGTCCGGCGCGGGCGAATCGTCGTTCCGGAACAGGATCTCTCCGTCGCTCGCGTTGAACGCGCCGGTGAACGCGCCGGAATTCGAGAAAAAGATCTTGCCGTCGCGGGCGGAGGCCGACGCCGCGACTTCGCCGCCCATGCATTCCTGCCACCAGAGCTCCTCGCCGGTTTCGAGGTCGAAGAGTTCGGCGACCACGTTCCCCGCCGTAAAGATCATGCCTTTGCCGTCGACCACAAGCCCCTTCGGCGACGACCACGAGGCCGAAGCTTCGCGTTCATTCTTCCACACTGTCTCGCCGGTGAATACGTTCAGCGCGAATATCGTCTGCGTTTCGTCCAGGTCGTATTGAACGATGAGCTTGTCGCCCATCAGCAGTGGGGACGAGGCGTAACCGTATGTAACGGCCGGATCCGGCAGGCGTTTATGCCAGAGCGTCGCGCCGCCGTGGTCAAGGCAGATCACATCGCCCGAAGCGAACACCGCGTAGATGCGTTTGGAGTCCGCGCATGGGGTCGGCGCGGCGTATCCGGTGTCGTCGGTGACATTGGGGAGCGCGGCGAAAGGCGGCGTCTCCGTCTTCCACTTGAGCTCGCCGGTCATCGCATCGTAACAGGACACCGCGCCGGTCCTGCCGTCGCTGCCGGAAACGAATACGAGGTCGTCCCAGACAACGGGGGATCCGTTGCCGGGAAGCGCGATGGAGCTGTTCCATTTCTGCCGGAAATCCCAGTTCGCCGGAAGCACGTTCGAATTCGGCAGGGTGGAGCCGCGGAACTGCGGCCAATGGGCGCGTTCCACCTCAAGCGCCGCCGCCAGATCAATCGTTTCCGTTTGAACTGGTTTCGTCTCGTCCGGCGACGTTAGCGAACCGGCATCTCCGGCAGCGACCTGCGCGGGCTTTTTCTCGACGGGGACAAGCGTCATCCTCAGGACAACAAGAGCGGCAAACAGCACAACGATCCCGCAAGAGGCGAAAACCAGCAGCTGTCGGCGTTCCTTCTCAGGAGCGGACGCCGTGCCACGCGGGACCTTCAGTTTCGGGACGAACCAGAACATCTCGGCCCCGAAGAGCCCGCAGAGCATGAAGAACGCGATGCCGAGCAGGAGTACGCCGCGGCGCTGTTTGTCCTTCGTCTGGAAATATGCGGAACGGTACAGGTAATCCAGGTCGCGCACGGTTTGGGACAGCTTCGCGTCCGCCAGATCCTGCTGCTTCAGCGTTGCAAGTTCGTCCTGCGCCTGTTTGATCGGGGCTCGGCTCCGGTACATGTCGTACGCCAGCAGCAGTCCGAGCGTCAGGATGAATGTCAATGCCGTCCATTGCAGAAACCGCAGCGTTCGGCGTATTTCGTCATTTTTCATGGTGCTTCTCCTTGCGTTCCAGGGGACATGCGGCGTAGCATCTGCCGCAGCAGAAACAAAGCGACGGGTCGATGGTGTAGATATCTTCTTCTCTGCGGCGGCGCGCCTCCGCGATCAGCTCGGCCATTACGACCGCGCCGAACAGCACGCCCGCGGCGGTCGAGGCGAGAAGGACGCCGTTCTGAAGTTTCACGGTGCGGGCACGAAGTTCTTCGCGCGTCGTTGTTGTGCTTTCGAAGGCTTCCACGGCTTCGCTTCGAATTCCGGCGTCCAGTTCGCGGACCAGCCGGATGTCTCGGTGGAACGAGCTCAGGACAGGCGCGCAGAAATAACCGAACAGCCCGCCTGCGAACAGCGCAAAGGGAATAAGAGCGGTCAGCATCGAGATGCGCCGGAATCCGCTGCGGTGGTCCGACGTGCTCCCCGCGCCTTCCGGCGGCAGGACCGCGCCGTTCGGACAGCCCTGTTCGCACAACCGGCAGTTCACACATTCGTGCGATGTGATCTGCGGCTTGAGCAGGGAGAAGAACGAGAAGAACCGGAGCAGAACGCCGTATGGGCAGACATAGCGGCAGAACGGACGCGAGATGAAAAGTCCGGCGATCAGGAAGACCGCGCTCAGGATGGCGAACGGCGTGGCGAAGTCCAGCAGGAAGACCGGCAGGTACGGTTCCAGATAGCACAGCGGAAACCCGATCCCGAAAATCGCGCAGACCGTGAAAACGAGCAGGAGAAGCGCCGGAATCAGGCGCAGGATCCGGTCCAGCGGACGCGGCACGAACACGCTCTTCCAGTGCAGAAGCTCCTGAATCGCGCCGAGCGGACATGCTCCGCCGCAGAAGATGCGCCCGACGAAAAGCGAGGCGGCCAGCGGGATCGCGAACAGCAGCAGGACGCCGGGTTGGATATACGAGCCGTCGGCGATCCCCTGTGCGACGTTCTGGAACATGCCGACCGGGCACGGACAGGACGCGAAGAGGAATCCGAACACGGCGAGTCCGGCGAGGGAATACGCCAGCATGGCCTTGCGCGAACGCCATTTATAGAAGAACAGGGCGCCGGCGACGAGGAATACGCACAGGACCAGCACGCGCCACATCACGGAGTCGGAAGCGAGTTCCTCCAGCGACATCTGCGGCAGCGTGTAGGACTCGAACTCCGGCGCGGGGAATCTGGCCTGAGCCGCAAAAAGAAGGTGCGGATGCGTCATGACTTCACCTCCGGCGGCTTGCGGTAGATGTACGGTCGGTCGGCGGGGACGCGTACGAAGGCGTCCGCCGGACAGGCTTTCGCGATGCGGCACTCGTTGCAGTTCTTGCACAGGTCGCGCCGGACCTGCAGGAACAGGGAGCCGTTGCCGAACGCCAGGCAGCCTTTCACGCACTTGCCGCAGCCGATGCACTTCTCCTCGTCGATCTTGTACTCGAAATACGGGTCCTCCACATAGGTGCGGATGATGGCGTCGGTCGGACAGCGCATGTTCTCGCCCGCGGTATTGAACTCGATCCGCTTGTCCTGATAGTATCCGCTGCAGAAGAGGCAGTAGCCGCAGGACGCGTACTGATGCACGCATTTCACCGCCGACTGCGCCAGGATGCACTCCGTTTCGCACTTGCCGCACTGCACGCATTTGTCCGGGTCGATCTGCCAGAAATACCCCGTCCCCGTCTCTTCGCGTTTGCGGAAAAGCGCGGCAAACGGAGCGAGGATCACGGCAAGCAGCCCTGTGCGGATCAGATCGCGGCGGGTCATGAGCGGGACTCCTCCTGTCCGACGGCGGCTTTGAACGAACGGGCGGTCGGGTGGCCGCAGTATTCCAGCGCGGCGCATGTCCGGCAATACCCCTTTGGATCGGTGCAGACGTCCTGCATTTTCCGGCGGGAGGAACCGTGACGGAACACAAGCGTGAAGAGTCCGCCCAGAAGCAGAATCCGGGCGCTCCAGCGGATGAAATCGCGGCGGGTCATGGATTGAGTTTCCTTCGTGTTCATGAGACCTCCCAGTGCCGTTTCGTGCCGGTGTCGTACAGGTGGATCGCGCCGTCCGAGTCGCGTCCGAGGTAATAGTTGAACTCGGAATCCGAGAGGTCATCCGCGACGACGCGTTCGAGTTCGCCCGACGGCAGATAAATGCACGCGCGCCGGATGCCCTTTTCCATGGTCACGAACCGCCCGCCGGGAAGCGCGGCGAACCGCACGGGATTGCAGCAGCCGCCGAACGCTTCGCGGGGCTCCCACGAGGCGATGAAACGTCCCGTGGCGGGGTCTAGCTGTTCCAGACGCTTACGACCAATGTTCGCCGCCCAGAGTTCGCCCTCCGGCGACAGGTCGAGCGGGAACGCCGCACCGGGGACGATGAACTTGTCTTCCCCGTGCGATTCCCATACGAGGCCGCCGGATTCCGTGTTCGCAAGCACGGTCCGCTTCGACCGGTCCACCTGAAAACGCAGGCCGTTCAGGGTGTGGTTCGGCCGCACGGCAAACATCGGCGGTTCGAACGGCGTTTCGGGCACGATTTCCGGCGGCGTCTGGAGTTTGCGCCCGACCAGCCATCCGAGCAATCCGAGACTGAACATACCGCCCAGCCAGAGAAGAAATTCGCGTCGCGTCATTTTCATGGTTCCACCTCATTTCTCAGATCGAGACACACCATCGAGGTGCTGTCCCGCAAAATCATCAGTCCGCCGGCGAACGCGATCGGTCCCCAGGAATCCGTCCCGGGCAGAATCTTATAGTCCGCCAGCCGTTCAAACCGGTCGTCTTCGTATTCGTAAACCGAAAGTACGCCTTCGTCGTCCAGGATCCAGAACGCGCCGTCGGCGTACAGATAGGGGCCGAGGCCGAACCGGGCGTCCTTGCCGCTTTCCGCCTTGACCGCGGGAAGCGCCGCGACGTCCGCCGCGATGAATTCCGCACGGCGCGCGCCGGCGTCCTTCGGCTGGATCACGAACATCGTGTCGCCGATCAGGATCGGGGTCTGCTGTTCGGAAGCGGGCCCCTGCGTCGGTTTCCATTCCTGTTCGATCGAGGCGGAGAAAACATCCCCGTCCTTCTTCAGTGCGAGGAGAGCCGAACCGGCCCCGTAGCCCGCGGTCAGGAAAAGCCTTTCGTTCGAAATCGCCAGCGGAGTCGGCGCCCATACGGCGGGCTTCCACTTCGTGCAGGTCCACAGCGGATTCCCCTGCACGTCGCAGGCGGCGATCCCGCCGATCCCGGCGTAGATATACTGCTTCGTCCCGAGAAGCTCCGCGGAAAGAACGGAGGCATGGGACATCTTCAAGGCGTGGTCGTTCGGGGTTTCCCAAACAGTTTCGCCCGTCTTCAGGTCGAGCGCGGTCATCAGGACTTTTTCGCCGCCGACGCCCAGGATCACCCTGCCCTCCTCGATCAGAGGACACTGTCCGGCATACCATTGCGGGATCTCCGCCCCGTAGGCTTCCACCAGGTCGCGCGTCCAAAGCAGATCGCCGGATTCCGCATCCACGGCCATCACGTGCGCCGCCGGACCGAGCGTGACAACCACGCCGTCGGAATATGCCGGGATCGTGCGGGATTTGCCGTGATTGCGCCGGATCGGGTTCCTGTAGCCGCGCCGCCAGAGTTCCGTACCGCTGAACAGCTCGAAACACCTGAGCGCGTCGGACGAATCCTCCTCGACGTAGTCCAGCACATACACGCGGCCATTCGCTATGATCGCGCCGGAATACCCCTCGCCCAGCGGCTTCCGCCAGAGGACCTTCGGGCCGGATTCGTCCCATATTTTGGTCAGCCCACCATCAAACTTCGCCTGATTGTCGCGCCGGAGCCCGCGGAAGCACGGCCATTCCGGGGTGAAATCCCGAACGGAGACGTCCGTGTCGAACTTTGTGAAATCCGCTCCTATCTTCGTGGTCATCTTCTTCACCACGCGATTTTCCGACTTGTCGCGGACGGGTTCCGCGTATTCCACATGGCGCGGCGAGGCGAACGTCAGATAATGCCAGATGCCGAGGCAGGCCGCGGCAACGGCAAACACTTTCAGAATGCTGTTCACGATCTGCGCCGTCATGCGTTCACCGCCTTTGCCAGGAAGATCGGGGCGTACAGCTCCTCGCTGTACCACAGATGTGCGAAATACAGCCCGATGGGCTCGGGCGGAAGCGCCTCGGGATGCGCCGCGTAAGGTTTCAGGAACGCGCCGTCCAGCTTCAGCGCGACCGCGCAGCGGGCGGAGACGCAAAGGTTTTCCCAGAGTCCGTCCGGTCCGCGGACCGAACGCAGGTAAGCGCGCGTTTTATCCAGAAACGGCAGATCCGCGCCGTCGAGGTGACACAGTACGACCGCGCTTCCGTATTCGGGAGCCTCTTTCGACGGGTTCGTCTGGTCGCCGAACCAGAGAGGAACGAACGAACCGTCCGGTCGCTGGACGCGCTGAAGATACCGCTCGATCCGCTTCTTCGCCCGGATCACGCGGCGTTTGAGCGCGGGCTGCAGTTCGTTTTCGTACAGAGAGAACGCCTTGTACGCGTGGGCGGAGATATCCGGGCAGCTGCGGTCGAAGGGAAGCTTTCCCCAGCCTTTGCAGAAGGTCGGGATGCCGCCATCGGAATTCTGAAGATTCAGGAGCCATTCGATGCCGCGGCAGATGGCTTCGGACGCCTCCTTGCCAAGAGCATGGAGCGCGATCAGCGCAGCCGACGTGTCGTCCGCATCGGGCACGCCGCCGGAATATGTGGTCCACGCCCAGCCGCCGGGAGCGGAGCGAGTGAACGGATGTTCTGTCTTTGTCTGGGCGGCCAGGAGCCGGGTACGGCAAAGAGCCTTTTCCTCCGCGGAGAGCGAGGTGGCAAGCACATCCAGCGCCAGCGAGGTCGTCCAGAGGCGCAGATCGCGGTCGATCGGCCACGAGCCGTCCGCCCGCTGCGTCTCCGTCAGAAAACTCACGGCGCGCTTGGCGGCGGGGTGTTCGCACAGACCGGCGGCGCAGAGGCAGATCACGCAGAACCCGGTCAGCGGGGCGGCCTCCAGAAATCCGCCGTCCTCCGGCTGTTTTTCCGTCAGGACGCGCAACGCCTTCTTCACGGCAAGCGCGCGGAGTCTGTTCGGACGGTGACGGAGCTGGGCAAGCCCCACGCAGATGAGCGCGGGGATGGCGTAGCTCACGACCGGGAGGTTCAGATATTTGAACAATGATTCGGGGAGAAGAACGGCCTCGAACGGGAAATTCGGCATCCTGCACCACGCATCCGCGGCGTCGGGGAAGAACCCTGACGCGGTCGCCAGAGCCAGAAGAGGCACGGAGAACGTCAGGTCTTTTCCGTATTCCTTCAGGAGTCCGGCGCGGACCGATTCGAAGTCCAGCCCGCCGAACGTCCGCTTCAAGTAAAATTCAGCCTCGCCTACCGCTTCGGCATGGGAGCCGCGCAATGCGGCGTATGCCAGAAACGTCGCGGTCAGGTTCGGGGGAGATTCCGGGGAATCGCCGTACAAGCCGTCCCCGTTCCTGTGTTCCAGCAGCCAGTTCCTGCCGGCTTCGACCGCATCGCCGTGTCCGCCGAACAGCTCCAGCGCCACGCACGCGACCGAGGTCGAGACCGCCGAGCTGGAAAGACGCCCCTCGATGAAGCCGTCCTCACGGCGGTGCGACAGGATGAATTGTTTCAGCGCGTCCGTCATGCCGTCGCCCCCATGGCCAGCAGGCCGTACACCGTGTATTCCAGATCGCCGGACGGGTCGCCGGGGACCGCGCCGAACAAACCGTCCGGGCGGAAACACCCGATCAGGAATGGGCGCACATCGTATTCCGCCCGATGCCCGGCACATTTGAGAGCGTACAGCGCGACCGCCGCGGACAGCAGATCGCCGCCGGGGAACGTCCCGTCCTGATTCTGAAGTCCGGCCAGCGCGGTCGCGGTCGTTTCGTCGGGATGCAGACACAACGCCGCCGCGGTCGCCGCCACGCCGTATTCCGAAGCCCCTTTCAGGTTGGAATACAGGCCGTTCGGCAAATGGTACGGCGACAGGTCGGCGGACGCGTCGTTCCGCAGGAAACACGAATACGGCGAATACCGGTCGCCCTGCGGAAACGCCGAATCCGGCAGGTCCGGGAAATCAAGTTCCGGCGCGGGAAAAGGCAGACTTCGAATCGCGCGGGGCAGTTTCATCAATTTCAGAAGATTCCGGCCGTACGCCAGAGCCGCCCGGTGAACCAGATCGGCGGGGACGGCCTGATCCAGCGTCTTTTCGCATGTATCCCGGTCGATCTTTGCGTCGGAAACATATGCCAGACACAGACCGAACAGGGTATAGTAGAGGTCACCGCGCCCGCTCCGGTCGGGGAACAGCCCGTCGGTTTTCTGCATAAGCTGCACGACGCCCCGGAGCGCATCCTGCGCTTCGTCGGTCATCCGGGCGAACCCGGCGGAACATGTCTTCAGAAAGTCGAGGTCAAACATCGTTCAGGACCTTTCCGGCGAGGCGGTACAGGAATATCTTCAGCGGCACGTCGCCGGCCTGTTCCAGCAATTCATAGATTTCCTCGCGCTGCGTCTGATACATGCGGACGGCTTCCGCCCGGGCAGCTTCACGGTCGCAGCCCGCCGAGCGCATCAGAACGTCGACCGCCGACGCCGGGTTTTCGTCCGCGTCTTCGAGGTCGTCATAAAGCTGATAAGCGGCCCCCAGCCTGTCGGAGAACGCATGGAACAAATTGCGAAGCTCCCGGAAACGTCCGGCGGCGATCGCGGCGGCGAAGAGCGCCACGCGGAACGCGGGCGCGGTTTTCAGGCGGTGGATTTCAAGGCATTCCTCCACTCCGAAGGCATTACTGTTCAGCGCCTCGAATTCGCGCGCCTGGCCGAGGGCAAGTTCGCAATGGGCAAGCGAGGCTTCTTCGCAGAGCGTCGCGCGCATTTCCGGCGGGACGGATTCATGGCAGAAGAGACGGTAGCCGATCCCGATCAGATAGTCGCCCAGATTCAGTGCGGACGGCAGCCCCAGCCGCACATGGCATGCAGGTTCGCCGTAGCGTTCCGCATCGTCGTCCTCGATGTCGTCGTGGATCAGTGACGCCTTGTGGAAACACTCTACGGCCAGCGCGACAGGCTCCAGATAGTCCGGAAGGTCCGGCGCGGAAGGAGTCAGCGCGGCCCAGCAGCCCGCCGTGATCTTCGGACGGTAATGCTTGCCGTGTGCGCTCAGGGCGCGGACGGCTTCCTCGCGGAGCATGTTGTCCGGGATGAATGCGGAAACGCCGTCCGGCGTGAACAGCGCGTCGATCCTCGGACGGACCGCGCTGTAGGAAAATTCGTGCAAATCGCCGCCCTGCGACACGGACAAAGCCCGTTTCAGGTCGTCCATGTCGAAAACCGTGTCCTTACAACCGTCGCGGAGCAGCGGCACGGCGATCCCCGGCACGGCGGAACGCAGCATGGCTGGGAACGATTTTTCGAGTGAATCGAGGCAGGAGACGCCGACGACCGCCTGAATGTCGCCCTGTTCCACCCAGTCCGCCACAGCGGAACTGGATTCCGCGACCAGCACGGGCATGTCGAGCGCGTCAGCCTCGGCGGAAAGGCGCGGGATGCCGCATTGTCCGCATCCCCGGCAGATCAGGCCGAGGTCGTCATGGCCGGCGGGGCAGCCGGGCTGTTTGCGGAGGCAGAACGGCAGGAGCAGGAGACGCTGTTTCCGGGCGATATGCGGGAAATACGAAATCCAGAGCGCATTGTTCAGCTCGATCATACCATAATGATCGAATCCGCGTCCGTTCAAGCCGAGCCCGGAGAGAATCTTTTCCGCGTGGCGGGCCAGAAGCGGCAAACTCAACGGCGGATTCAGCCCCGCAGTCCGCACATGGTCGGCGGCGGCCAGGCGTATTTTTTCGCGGATCGCGGCGTCCTGCGGGACTGTCTGTTTCGTCTCGTTCATCCGTAGGCTCCGAATCCGAAGAAATAATTGCGTTTTCCGAAACGGTACGCCGCGGACTGCTCGGGGATTTCGACGCCGGCGTCATGGCAGGACATCGGGGCGCGTTCCGTGAGTTCGCGGAAAAACCCGTCGCGCCCGGAGGAATCCTGCGCCCCGTTCGACTTCAGGCAATCGCAAAGTTCGTGCGGCGACCTCAAGACCATGCAGTCGCGCCCCTGCCCCGCGCTGAACTTCCGCAATCTCGCCAGCAACGTTTTCTGCTGGAAGATCGCCTCGAGATTGGATGCGTCGGCGTTCAGGAATCCGTCCGCAGCCTGCATGATCGGGCAGAACTCCACCGCGCCGTTCGGGGCGATGTGATGCGAGAGCCCCATCGCACCTGGACAGAGCGCACGTCCGTCTGCGTCCCAGTAGGCGTCCAGGATCAGGATCTTCGCCGTCCTCCGCTGTTCCACCAGGAACTGCCGGAGTTTCAGCACCTGTTCGCGGTCGAGGGCATTTTCATAGTCGGGATCGCTCCCGCACGGACGGAAGATGAAATACCAGATGTAATGCACGCCTTTGCCGACGAGGAAGTCGAGGTATTCCCGGCTCACGAGCTCGTCGAAATTCTTTTTGTTGATGCTGGCGGTCACGCCGGTGAACAGTCCGGCCTTCACCGCGGCCTCAAGGCCCGCCATGGAACGTGCGAACACGTCGTCGCGGCCCCGTCTCCGGCGGGACTCCGTCTCAAGCCCCTCGATGCTCACGAGAGCCGTCACGTTGCCGAGTTCCGCAAGCTCGTCCGCCGTTTTCCGGTCCAGCATCGTCCCGTTCGTGTAAAGCTGGAAGTACGCCTTCGGATTGTTCTGGAAAAGCGTCATGAGGTCGGGATGGAACAGCGGTTCGCCGCCCAGAATACCGAAGAAGCGCGACTTGTAGCGGGCGGCGGTGTCGATGATGCCCTGCATCTGTTCAAGCGTGAGCCTGCAGGGCGGATTCGTCTGCGAGACCCAGCATCCGCGGCATTTCAGGTTGCATTGATTTGTGATCGAAAGCATCAGGAACGCCGGAAAAAACGGTTCGCCCCGCTTCATCCGCCGTTCGAACGCACGGACCGCGCAATGCCCGTTCCAGGCGAACTGCAGCAGATTCCGCTGAGCCCGGCACGAGCATCCGGTCATGATCCGTGTAATGGCGGACAGTTTCATGCGTTCCTCGTTTCTGTTCAGCTGTCGCGGAAAAGCCGCACTTTCTTCCGGTACTCCAGACGCTCGCGGAAGGATGTCTGGTCGTCGGGAGACGGCTTCACCGGTTCGTCCAGAGCGCCGTTCAGGCGTTCCTCTTTGGACTTCGGGAAAATGATCGCGTTCGCGGGGCAGATCCTGGCACAGGCGGGGCAGTCCGTCTTGCACGCCGCGGGATGCACGACGCGGAACCGGCCGTCGACCTTTTCATATACGCCGAACATGCAGAAATCGGCGCATTTCCCGCAGTTCACGCAACGGGATGCGTCAATGACGGGGAACCACGGGATCCAGTCCGGCGGCGCAGCGAGAGCATGAACGGCATCCCGGACGGCCTCCGGCGAAACCTTCTGTCCGTCCAGACAGTCAACCTCCGCGCCGAACATCGCCCGGACCGCCCGCGTCTGGCATGCCAGGATCAATTCATTGTCCGCGAATGTCCGGCCGGAAACCGCTTCCAGGCAGAGGTCGGGCACGATTTCGCACGGAATGCCTTCGGCCGCCGCAGTCTTCACGGCCTCGTCCAGCGTCTCCTGCGGGAGTTTCCGGTATTTCCGGCACGCGCAGACGACAAGCTTTTTTCTTTTCATCGGATTATCTCCGGTCATGGTCGGTTCCTTGCAGAGAGAGATGTTGTTGGTCGATTCGGTTCGAGGGCGCACGCGCGCGTACGAAGATGACATTGACAAATCGGAATCGCGATGGTACAGTTTTCCTGCGTAAAGACGGCTCGGCAGACGGATACGGAATGCTGCCGGCAATCCGGCAGAGCTGCCATAGGGGACGGCATCCCCGCGGTCAGCCCCGCCGAAACGGTTCGGATGCGGCCGTCTTACTTCGCCTTGATGTCGAACGCGCCGAGGACGTCCCCGTGACGCACGTACATGATGCCGTCGCAGATCACGGGATGCGCCCAGTGTTCCTTGGCGCCGAAATTGATCTGGAAGCTGCTGACGATATCGAGCTTTTCGGAGGGCTTTGCGATGGCGATCGTGCCGCGGTTTTCCTCGTACATGTAAATCAGGCCGTCCGCGTAGATCACGCAGCCCTTGCCGAGGCGGGGTTCCCACTGCGTTTCATAGATGGTCTCGCCCGATTCCCAGTCCACGCACATCCATTTGCCGCTGTTGTTGCTGGCCCAGTTCGAGCCGTAGAGCTTGCCGTTGACCAGCACGGTGCAGTCGTGATGCGGATCCAGGTTTTTGTTCGTCCAGATGACGTTGACGCCCTTGCCGTCCTCTTTCAGCTCATACAGCACGCCGCCCCCGTTGTATCCGGCGGACACGAAGAAACGTTTGCCGTCCACCGTGGGGGAATTGCAGTTGACGCCGCCGCCCATTCCGCCGCCCAGCCCCATGGTCTGAGCATAGTTATTTTCCCACATGATGGCGCCGTCCTTGAGGCTGATGCCGTTCACTTTCTTTCCCGTCATCACGATCAGCTGGTCGCCGACGATGACCGGAGTCACATAGGCCAGCGTATCGTCGTTGGATTTTGCAGTCCACGCCTCGGAGCCGTCCGCGACCTTCAGCGCCACGACGAGCGCCTTGCTGCCGCCAGCGGTCACGAAGACCAGACCGTCCTTGACGACCGGGCACTCAGCCATGCCCCACATGCCGAACTTCGAGCCGTATTCGCCCGCGATATCCTTCTGCCACAGGATCTTTCCGTCGGCGGCGTTCAGGCAGAAAAGCGATCCGGTTCCGGTCGTCACGAACAGACGGCCTTCGCCCTCTTTTTCACCGGGGACGTAGGTCGGGGTGCTGCGGGCGCCGGGGTAGTTGCCCTCCAGCCGTGCATTCCCGGTCTCGGTCTTCCATATTTCCTTGCCGTCCAGGTCCAGGCAGATCACGAACTCCTTCCGCGCGCCGCCCTGCTGGCCGCCGCGTCCGCCCATGCCGCCGCGCTGACCGCGGCCGCCGCGCTGGGCGCCGGGACCCATTCCCTGTCCCTGCTGCCCCTGGGCGCCGCCGCCAGTTCCGGTGGTGTACAGGCGGTTTCCGACCTTGGTCACGCTCGACCAGCCTTCGCCGAGGCCGGTAGCGGTCCACTTCGGAGTCAGGCCTTCCTGCGGCCAGGTCTTCAGCAGGCCTTTTTCTTCCTTGTACATGCCCTGAGAGTTATCCCCGCGGAACCGGGTTACATCCCCGGCGAGCAGGGCAGCTCCGCCCATGACGACCAACGCGGTGGCCAATAAAGTCTTGTTCATACGTTCATTCTCCAAGCTAACGCATTCAGCCGGGTTTCTTTCGCGGACTGAAGCTGGTTTTAGAATTCGGCCGGAGTTCGGTACGGGACCCCCTTCCGATGCGTTTCGGAGGAGAGAACAGTCGCCGATTGCCGATATTATATAACAATATATCCTGAAGAAGCGGTATGTCAAATGTATTTTCTATATATTTTAGAAAAAAAGTTGCTTCAAATCCCTTTTCAAAAAAAGGTTGATTCTGCAACGGGATCGGGAAACACGGCGCATCACAGGAAAAACGCAAGTTCAAGGATCGTGATCCCGGCTTTTTTCCGCATCAAATGAACTCAATCAAAACCACCAGCTGAGCTGGTGGTATGCACTGCGCCTAGAAGGCGATGGTACTGGCGGCCCGACACGGGCCCTGAATGGACTGCCAATCGCATTCCCTTTTCGAGCCGCCGCTAAAGCGGCCCATGTGTTTGTTTTGTTAAAATGAACTAGTTCGAGGTCTAGAGGATTCTTTCTTCTAGACCCTTTTTCTGCCTTACGCATTCTTGCCACCCGTAAACGGGTCAATGTACTCTTTGAAGGTCATTTGTTCATACGCCTCATCCTCATACACAGCCTGTCGACGAAATTTCGGCGCAAACACGATATGGTACTTGCAATTCCACCGGGTGTGTGATAAACTATCTGTGTTATCTTTTGGCATTGCTTGGCCTCTTGGGTTGCTTTTGGCTTTGACTGGCAGTCTAAGCTTAATGTACTCCAAGAGGCTTTTCTGTGCAACTTGAATCTAAAGATTTCTCGGCTACTTACCGGCTGAGCCGGTAGTTTTTTTGACCTGAAGGTATATAAAAAAACGCCGCCGGAACAGGGGCTCCCGGCGGCGCGAAAAAGTTTTTCATCTCCCGGACGCGGAACACGTTCCGTCCGCACCGGGGAAAGAGACGGTCACTCGAACATCTTCGGGAGGCCGTTGTAGATGATGTTCATGATGGTGGTGTTGTCATGACCGCTCTTTTCAGAGAAGGCCTGATACAGATTCCCGTCCTTGAAGTTGTCGCAATACTTGAAGATATCGGTATGCTTCTTCATGGCGTCGATCTGGGGAGTCAGGTTTCCGTAGGCCATGTCGGAGGGGCTGCCGCAGCCGGCGTAGACGCGGAAATCCGTGGGCTTGTAGCCGCTCTGGGTGAAGGTTTCCGCAAGATACTTCGCAGAGCCTTCGCCATTGCCCATGCCTGCGATCCAGCTGTCGCCGCTGATCGGGATGTAGCAGCCGATCTGGTCGATGCAATGGTCGAAGACGCCCCAGGTGCAGACGCCGCCCATGGAGAATCCGCTGAACGCACGATGCCACTTGGAGGCGTGGATGCCGTCCGCGGTGACGTCCTTGGCGTAGGTGTGGTACTGCTTTTCGACCGCCGGGATCAGGTCCTTGACGAGTTCGAGATGGAAGTTCATGCTGGTGCTGTTCATGTCGCTGCTGTACGGCACGTTGTAGGTGGGTGTGACGACGATGAGCGGCTTGACGTCGCCCTTGGCGATCATGTTGTCGAACACGTTCTTCATCTGGCTGTTCTGATCTACGCCGTGGAAATACTGATTCTCGTTTCCGCCGCCGCCGTGCATCAGGTACAGGATGTTGTACTGGGTCTTGGTGTCCTTTTCATCGTAGCCGTAAGGCAGATAGATGAGAGCGGTCTTCTCGACTTCGGCGCTGTCCGCCTTCGAATTGTCACGCGTTTTGTACTTGAAGGACACGACTTTGCCGGCTTTTTCACAGACGTTGTTATATTCCTGCGGCATTTCCTTGAACTTGTTGTCGGGGAACTCGGTCCGGGTGGAGGCGATGGAAGACATCTTCTCTCTCTTTTCGGGCTTCGCTTCACGCTGCTGTCCACCCAGGCCGCCCATGCCGCCCATTCTGGGCATGCCGCCGCCCATGCCGCCCATTCTGGGCATGCCGCCCTGGCCGCCGCCCATGCCGCCGGGCATTCCGCCCATGCCGCCGAAGCCGCCCATGCCGCCGCCGAAGCCGCCCATGCCGCCGGGCATTCCGCCCTGACCGCCGGGCGCAGCGCCGCCCGGAGCGCCTGCGCCGGGTCCGCCAGCGGGAGCGCCGCCACCGAAGCCGCCCATGCCACCGGGCATTCCGCCCATGCCGCCGAAGCCGCCCATGCCGCCGGGTCCGCCAGCGGGTCTCTGTCCGCCTGGCGCGCCACCGGGAGGAGCACCGGCGCCGAAGCCGCCGAGGCCGCCGCCGAAGCCGCCCATGCCGCCGCCGAAGCCGCCCATCGCGGGCGCGCCGCCGGCAGGAGCTGCGCCGCCTGCGGGTACGCCGCCGGCAGGAGCCTGTGCGGAGAGGACCGTGGCGAGAAGCAGAGATCCGGCGATGATCGAGCCGGAAGCCAGCATCTTGTTAAAACTGTGTTTCATACGATTTCCTTTCGTGTTTGTTTTGGTCGGAAAAGACCGGTTGCAATATTTTAGGATAAAAGGGCACATTTTTTTATTTAACGGTTCTTTGTCCGCGTTTATTGTAAAAAATGTTAAAAAAAAGAAGATTTTCGTATATTTCCGTTTTTGCTGAGCAAAAAAAAATATCGGGAAACGGATTCGGATCACAACAAAACACGGAGACGCTGTTGCCGTCACGCCCCGTGATGAGCCGATACCGGATTATTGCCGGAAGAGGAACGAGAAAAAAACTTGACTTTCCCTCAAAGAGAACTATATTTTTGCCATGGACGTTTTTTATCCTTTCCAGCCAATGATCTCTCGCGAAAAACTATGCCGGACGAACAGCCAGAACATTTCGAAAAACCTTTCATCTTCCGTCGCCTGAGCATGGACGCCCTCACGGACGTGCTGCTTGCCGAGATCCACGACGAGATCGGGAAAAGCGATCTTTTCCGCAGGACGCGGATCATCGTCCCGAACCGGAGCATCCAGAGATATCTTTCGCTCCGTTTTGCGCACAAGTACGGCATTGCCGCCCAGCTTGAATTCCCCTCGCTGATGTCGGTATTTCAAAGATTTCTGCCGCAGCCTCCCGACCGTCCGGACATCGACAGGAAAACGATCGGCTGGCGCATTTACCGGATCCTGCGCGAACCGGGATCCGGCACGGTATTTCCCGTGCTGACGCAATGGATCAAAGGCGATCCCAAACGCCTGTACGACCTGTCCCGTCAGCTCGGAGAGCTTTATGACAAGTATATGCTGTACCGTCCGCAGTGGATCAACGACTGGGAAGCCGGGGCGACGCCGCAGGGGTTGAACGGCGAACCGACCGCGGCATGGCAGGGCGAACTCTGGCGCCGCATCGCAGGAGACGACTGGAGAGGGAAGCATTTTGCGGCAGTATTCGACAGAATCGCATTCCCAAAAGAACGGAACGGCACTTCGGACGAGGAAAGGATGAACAACGGGGAAACGATTCGTATCTTCGGTTTTTCCCAGCTGCCGCCGACCGTTCTTCAGTGTCTGGAGAAGATCCATCAGTCCGGCACGGAGGTCAAGCTGTACCATCTCGTGCCAAGCGGGGAGTATTATGCGGACTGCAAAAAGAACAGGGATGAACTTCGGGAGTTCCTGAACAGGTATTTCCGCGAAGGGCAGGACCCGACCAGGCTTCTGGAGAACCTGAAATCCGCGTATTTCCAGCACAATCCGCTGCTGGCTTCCTTCGCGATGCAGAGCTGCGTCATGTTGAACCGGACGGTCGAATGGCGCGACGATGCCGCATTCGAATCCTTCGGCGGGGAAGCGCCGGAAGAGGGAACGATCCTTCATCGTCTTCAGAAACGGATTCGGAACGACCTGAAATCCTCCGGCAGCCGGCCTCCGAAACAGGAAAAAGGAAGCGGATGCCGTTCGGTCCAGATCAGGAACTGTTACTCGGCGTTCCGGGAGGTGGAAGCGGCGCACAATTTCATCCTGCACTGCATGGACGAAGACCACGACCTGCCGCTGAAGGACATTTTCATCATGGCCCCGAAACCGGCGGACTACGCTCCGCTGGTGGATGCGGTGTTCAATCATTCCGCGTCGGTCCCGGTCCGGAAAGGATCCGGCGACCGGCGCGCCGCCTCACAGTCGCATCGGCTCGAAGTGTCCATCGCGGATCAGCTGCAGACGGAACGCCTGTCCTCGTACAGCACCCTGATGAAGATACTGTCCCTGTTCAAAGGGGATTTCGCATCATCGGAAGTCTTCGCTATCCTTCAGGACCGGTCGCTTCAGGAGCATTGGGGGATCACGTCGGAAGACTGCCTTTATTGCCTGACCCGTGCGATGCAGGCGGGCATCCGCTGGGGCTGGGATGCGAAGGAACACGAGCGATCCGGCGGAAAAGCATTCCCGGAAAACAGCTGGCAGGCGGGATTCGACCGCATGCTGCTGGACTATGCCGTGGATGCGGACCCCATGAGCCCGTATCGGATCAATGACGAGGACGAGGTCTTCCCCGTGCCGGGATTCGACGGCGGCAGGGCGGAGCTGCTTGGGAAGTTCATCTCCCTGGTCTCGAAACTGCACGAGACGGCACAGGCCATGCGCAGCCGGGAACAGAATGGAGTGCCGTTCCGCGAATGGGAATCCATGCTTGCCGATCTGGCGGGCTGTCTGTTCGGCGGAGATTCCCCGTTGAAGGTCCTTCTGCTGAGCGTACTGAACACCTGGCACCGGACGCTGGCGGAAGCGGGCACGGAAGATGTCCCGCTGACCAGCGGGATCGTCCTGGCGTATCTTCAGGACAAGCATGCGAAGCCGGAAGACAACACCGTGGGGTTCATGCGTGGGAAAATCACGTTCTGCGGCCTGCGTCCCATGCGGAGCATTCCCGCCGATGTCATCCTGCTGCTCGGCATGAACCACAAAGCATTCCCCGAGAATGACGACGACCGCGAATTCGACCTCATGCAGCAGCGCCGGACGGACGGGAGATCCAGGGTCGGACGCGAACCGGGCGACCCGCTCAAACGCGACGAATCGCGCCAGCTCTTTCTGGATACCATCATGGCTGCGCGGAAATATCTTTACATCAGTTATGTCGGACGTGACATCCACGACCGCAAGGAAAAGCCGCCGTCCGTATGCGTGGACGAACTCAGGAACTATCTGACGCATGAATTCGGGAAAAACAGTTTCATCGACCTGAAGGAGCCGCTTCACGCCTTTTCGCCCGAACTCTTTGAAAACGGCGTTGCAAACCAGTCTTTTTCAAAAAACATGATGGATGCGGCAAAACAGATCGCCGATCCGTCGAATGCCGCTTCTTCCGGGGGGAAACCTGCCTTCGATATTCGCGAGGGGATCCATTCCGATGAAGGCACGCAGGCTGATGCACTCCGCCGGAACCTGGAATTGGAAGATTTGACATGGTTCTTCGTCAATCCGGCGGGGAAATTTGTCCGTGACACGCTCGGCGCCCGATTGTCCGTGCAGGAATCGTCATCTCCCGAGGATTCGGAGCCATTCGAAAGCAAACTGGATTTCGAAGTGAAAGACGGACTTTTCCGGTCCTGTCTCGAATCCTCCGACCGGGATGTGCTGAAAGGCGTTTCCCTGCGGAGGCTGAAGGCAGACGGATGCGTCCCTCTGACGCAGGATGCGGATGAATGGGAGGACTGGTCGGATATTGCCATGATCGTACAGCGGATGGAAACCGATGCTGCCGGACTGACGGAACTTCCGATCCCCGCCGGGGAAATGTTTTTCGACTACTCCGCCGCGGATGCGGGCGAGCTCGTCGGGATGATCTGGGATCCGGTTCCGGGAGACATATTCCATACCACGCTGATCCTGCCGGACATGCAGGCGTATCAGCCCGAATCCCCCGGTGAACCGTGCGTGAGGATGGAATGGAGCCTTGCAAAAAAGACCTCCGGTTCGATGCTGATCCGTCCGATCATGAACCATCTCCGGGCAAATCTCGCACGGAAGACCGCAACGAGGCTCCTGTATCTCGACAAGGACAGACACGTCATCCCGCTGAGAGCTGATGCGATGGAACAGACCGATGCGGAAAGGATCATGAAGCGGTTCCTTTGTCTGCATCACGCCGGAATGCGGAAGCCTCTGCCGTTCTTTCCGAAGACGTCATATGCGTATTACGCGGAAGCGGACGAACAGAGGAAAAGGCCACAGGCGGAGTCCTGTTGGAACGGCAGCCAGAACAGCAAGGGCGAGGTCGAAAAGTTCGGCGACTTCTTCGGAACGGAGCTTCCGTTCAGCGACACGTTCAAAGCTCTTGCCGGGGCCTTCTTCGGAGCCGTTGTTTTCCGCCAGGAGAATCCGACGGGAAAAGGAAAAGGGAAAGGAAAACGGAAATGAATGTCTGCGATATTGACGGCTATCCGCTGAACCTGCCCACAGGATTCCCGTCCGGATCCGGGAATGAAGCCGTTTCCGCCGGTCACGGCCGGCATAGCAATGAAGAACAACAGAAACCAGGCGGCAGATATCTGATCGAAGCCAGCGCAGGAACAGGCAAGACCTATACGATCACGCATCTCATCCTGCGCCTGATTCTGAAGGGAGTCCCTGTCCGGCGGATCCTCGTGACGACCTTTTCCAAAGCCGCGGCGGATGAATTGAAGACCCGTATTCTGCAGCTCTTGAACAAACAGCTCCGCAAACTGGAATCGAACAGCGAACAGAAAAACGGCTCTTCTTCCTCAACACAGGACCTTTTCGATTTTGCAGAAGGACAAAAGGAACAATTCCTTTTGCGGCTTGCCATCGCCTCCATCGACGAAATGACGGTCGGCACGATCCACGGTTTCTGCCAGAAGATGCTTCGGGAGTATGCGCTGAAATCCGGCAGCGGATTCGAAACGGAGCTTGTCCCGGACGAATCCGAATACAGGGACCGGCTGATACGGAAATTCTGCCGGAACCGTTTCTACGGCGGCAATACGCGGAACACAGAATCATTCGAAACGCTTCGGAAGGCAGCGAAATTTTCCTCGGAACCGATCGACAGGGACAGCGCGGACGGGGAAGCCCTCGACGAAAAGCAGACCCTTTGCCGGGATGTCTACCGCTATGTCAGGAAGGAGCTTCAGTCCGAAAAAGACAGGGACGGCGTGATCTCCTATAATGACATCATCCGGGATTTCGATGCCGCGCTTCAGAAAGACGAACGCCTGGCGGAATCGATCCGGTCGCAGTACACGGCTGTTTTCGTCGATGAATTCCAGGATACCGACCGGCTTCAGTACCGCATTTTCGACAAATGCTTCCCCATGGGCTGCCCGAACATCTTCTACATGATCGGCGACCCGAAGCAGGCCATCTACGGATTCCGCGGCGCCGACATCTACACCTATCTTCAGGCCAAGAACACGGCGGACGGCAAGTACACTCTGACGAAAAACTACAGAAGCTCGCCCGACATGATCGAAGCCGTCAACCGGATGTTCAGCGACGGCGATCTGAACGCACCGCATGAGACCAACGGCGTTTTCCTTCAGAAAGACATTCCGTTTGTTTCGATCGAATCGGGCGCGCCGAAAGATTTTCCGGACAATCCCGGCGGCTCGCTCCGCCTCAGGCATTACATCGGCACGAAAAGCGAATGCGCGCCGGAGATCGTGGACGACATCGTGCGCGAGATCCGTTATCTGCTGTCGGAAGACTGTCCCATGCTGGCTCCCGAAAAACCGGACGACGACGATGATGACGATGACGGGGAGAAAAAAAAGTCGACGAGGCGTCTTCGCGCGTCCGACATCGCCATCCTGGTACAGAAGCACGATCAGGCCGCCGAACTCGTGAATCGCCTCAACATGGAAGGCATCGCCGCGTCCGCATGCAAGTCCGGCAGGATTTACGACACGAACGAAGCGAAGCTCATGCTCCTTCTTCTCCGGTGCTTCCTGCATCCCGACATGCCGTCCGTCAGGGGTCTGATGCTTTCCCCGTTTTTCCGTTTCTCCGGCGACGACGTCATATCCGACCCCGCACGGATCGAATCCCTTATGAAACAAATGGCTGAATATGGTACGATCTGGGCGCAATCCCGGCTTCCCGCCGCATTCCTGCAATTTCTGGACACGCCCGTCTCCGGCAAATCCCCGCGCATGCGGATCCTTTCCGAATTCAACGGCGAACGCGCGATCACAAATCTCATCCAGCTTATGGAACTGCTTTATCAGAAGGAGGCGAAAGAACATCTCCTGCCGGAAGACCTCCTCAACAGTCTGAACCTGATCGTCAGCGGCAAGGCGGAAAGCGGCAGCGCGGACGAGTCCGAGGACAATCCCGACCAGCTCCGTCTCGACCGGGATTCCGCATCGGTGCAGATCCTGACCATGTTCGCCGCGAAGGGGCTCGAATTTCCGGTCGTCTTTGTCCCCTACCCCGCAAAGACCGACTGGAAAAGGATGCAGCAGAAAGAGGTCGCCTACAGGATCAATGCAGCGGCGCAAAATGCGGAAACGCCGGAGACCGTCCTTGATTTCGGGAAGAGCGCGGACAACCAGACGGTCGCCCGGCAGGAGGAGCTCAGGAACAACCTGCGCCTGCTTTATGTGGCGCTCACCCGCGCTTCCCTTGTCACCTATCTTTACACACAGCAGCTCGCCAGGCCGAACGGCAACGCCATTAACTATGTGAACTCCGCGCAGGGCATTCTCCTGACCTCGCACAAACCATCGGAAGAGATCCCGGGAAAGACTGTCGTGGAACACCTCTGGGACTCCGGTTATTTCGCGGGGACATCCGACATCCTGCCGCAGCGGCTTGCAGACTGGTGGAATGAGCTGGACGACAGAAAAAGCGAAGAGAACAGGGCTTTCCGCATCAGGCGGAACGGCGTCTTCGAACGCCATTTCGGGGAGAGACGCGATATCGGTCCGCTCCGAAATGAAGACAACCCGGAGAATCTGGAGGCGGCGGAGTTCTCAGGAACGGTTCAGGACAAATGGAGCATTATGAGCTTCACCTCGCTCCACAACATCATAAACAGGCGCGCCGACGTGGAACGCGAAACGCCTGCGGACCTGGACGAGCAAAACACTGCGCCTGAGGACGAGAACGGGACCGGAACGGCAGCGGACACCGATGCCGGCGCCCCCCCTGCCCTTTCCTCCGACATCAATCTTTTCCGCGACTTCCCGCACGGTGCGACCGTCGGCAGCATGACGCACAAACTGCTGGAAAATTGCGCGGGGCATTTCAATCTCTTTGCCTCCGGCAGACTGGACAACATGGCAAACAGGGATGCCGTCGAAAACAGAATCACCGCCGCCCTGCGGGAATACGGCTTCGATCCCGATGACGGGACAAGGAAACGGCAGCTCCTCGACGGCATAACCCGCACACTTCAGATCCCCCTGCCGAAAACAGCGGACGGCAACGGCATCGGGATTTCCCTTTCCGAAATCCGGCAGGACAGAACAGTCGCGGAAATGGAGTTCTTCCTGGACGCCCCGGACAGCCTTGATCCGGAAGAGATCATTTCCACCCTGGCGGATACCGCTTCCGAACAGGCGCGGCCGTTCATCGAACGGAAAAACGTTTCCCATGACGGAAACGGCATCCTCAACGGCATCATCGACCTGATCTTCGAGCATGACGGAAAATATTATATCGTCGACTGGAAAACGAACTGGCTGGGGGCTTCCGACGCGGACTACGCCCCCGACCGAATCAGGCCTGTGATGGGGAAAGAGGGCTACATCCTGCAATCCAGCCTTTATGCGGCCGCGCTTCTCCGGTTCCTGCGTCTGCGAGGCAAGGATTACGATGCGTTCGGCGGCGTGTACTACATCTTCCTGCGCGGGCTGTCACGCGGAACGCGGAACGGCATCTGGTTCGACGTGCCGCCGCGGAAATGCCTCGAAAAACTTCTGAAGACCTTCAAGAAGGAAGGAGTTTGACCATGTCCGGTTTTCTGAACATGCTCCGCGGACGCGGAATTCTCTCCGACATCGATCTCGCCTTCGGGCGGTTCATCGGCAGGAACGCGGGCGGCGCCCCCTCCCTGACGCTTCTTGCCGCACTGGTTTCCAACGCCGCGTCCGTACATGGGGAAATCGCACTGCCCGCCGAAAAGATCGCTTTGCGCAGATCGCTCAAAAGTTATCTGAAGAACATCTCCGCTTCGGAGGACAAAGACGCGCTTTCGCGGGAATCCGCTCTTCCGCTGGAGCTGGGGTTCATCGACCGGCTGGACAGCTGGCCGCCTGCCCCGGACGCGTTCCCGCGGCTTTTCCGCGTGTATGATCCCGGATCGGATGAAACATTCCGTCCGGCGCCGCTGATTCTGGCAAACGGGCGCTATTACCTCGGACGCGCGTTCCAGAACGAATTGTTCCTGCGGGATTATCTGCTGTCCCGCGCCTCGGACGCCGCGCGTCCGGCGGAATCCATTCCGTTTGGCTCGATCACGAAACTTCAGCTGGGCGACGAACAGAAGGCCGCGGTCGCCGCCGCGGTCGGCTCGAAATTCCTGGTCATCAGCGGCGGCCCCGGGACCGGCAAGACGACCATCGTCTCCGTGATCCTCGCGCTCCGCAATGAGAAGCCCTCCGACATCATCCTTTGCGCCCCGACAGGCAAGGCGCAGATGCGCATGAAGCAGGCTCTGGACCAGCAGCTGGACAACCTTTGCGATGAAGGAAGGCGCGAAGAGATCAGGCAGATCCAGTCATCCACCATACACCGTCTGCTCTCGTGGGATCAGAAGGCCGGGACATTCCGGCACGACCGGAAGGACCCGCTCCGCTACAAGCTCTTCATCGTCGACGAATGCTCCATGATCGCGCAGTCGCTTATGGTCCGCCTGCTGAAGGCCGTTCCCGACGGTGCGGCGGTCATCCTGCTGGGCGACCGTCACCAGCTGTCCTCCGTGGAGCCCGGCTCCGTCTTCGGCGACTTCTGCGGCATCCTGCGCGCCATGGCTCCCCGCTGTCTGGCGGAACTCACCGTCAGCCGCCGTTTCCCGCAGGGCGGCGAGATCTGCACCATGAAGGACGCGATCAACGACGGGCAGGCGGAAACGGCCTGGGACTATATGATGCAGCCCGGACGGGAAAAGGTCCGATACTGCGCGTTTCCGGAGAAAAGCAAACTCAGGCAGTTCCTCTCGGACAGCGTCATGGGCGCATGGATTTCGGAACGATCCCCGGCCGTCCATTATTACGATGAGGATTCCATCGACGAAGCCTGGAAACGCTTCGAACAGTTCCGCATCCTGACGCCGTTCAACGTCGGTCCCTACGGCGCCGCCGCCCTCAATAAACTTCTGCGTTCGATCCTCGACTTCCCGGACTCGGACGCCCCTGTTGGCGAAACCTTCCTGATTCTCAAAAACGACTACGGCGCAAACGTGTTCAACGGCGACACCGGAATCCTCTGGTTCGCAGGCGACGACGGGCATCCGCTCAGCCGTTCGGAGGCTGCCGCTCTGCACATGGACCGCCGTCTGGTCTTCTTCCCCGATCCGGCGTCCGGGATCAAATGGCGCGGGATTCCGTTGGAGTCCCTGCCCCGGCACGCCCTCTCTTATGCGTTCACCATCCACAAATCCCAGGGCAGCGACTACGACAAGGTCCTGATGCTGCTCCCGCCGTCCCGCTCCGGCCGCGGCATCCTGACCCGCGAATCCGTCTACACCGCCCTGACCCGCGCGAAGACGCAGGTCGTGATCGCCGCCGACCGGGATTCATTCCTCCACGCCGTCAGCCTCCATATCGACCGCATTTCAGGTCTGCCGGAACTCTGCGGACAACCTCGTCGGATCTGATCCCCTCCCCCGCGCTTCGCGATCCCTGTCACGCATGCCCATATTGTTTTGCCCCGGTTCGAGCCGGAGAAAACTTCTATGCCAGAAAAAAAACTCGTACCCCCCCCTCGTCCCCCGTCGCAGGGGAGATGGAATGTCTTCGTTTTACTCGCCGGGAAGAAAAGCAAAAAAAGCTATCCTCAGATTGACGGGGATTCAGGAAAAACCGTGAACGGGGATTCTGGCTCGGAACGCTTGTGCGCGGATACAAAAAAAAATGGTGGCTGCTGCCGGGTTCGAACCAGCGACCTGTGGATTATGATTCCATCGCTCTACCGACTGAGCTAAGCAGCCAACCAAAAATG
>JBGUKN010000057.1:0-11271 GCA_045114455.1 Victivallales bacterium | reverse complement strand
GCGAAGGGATCGCGCCGGACGTGGTGCTGGTGGTCCATGACGACATGGACATCCCCCGCGGGCGGATCCGGAGCCGCAAAGGCGGCGGCAGCGCCGGGCACAACGGAATCAAGTCGCTGATCGAAGAGATCGGATCGGAAGGGTTCCACCGGATGCGGATCGGCGTCGGACACGCGGAAAGCCGCGGGGACGTGATTGACTACGTCCTTTCGGAGTTCAGCGAGGAAGAACGCACGATCTTCGACCGGGTCCTGTCCGGGGCGGCGGAAGCCGCGGTCCTGATCCTGAGGCGAGGCGTCGCAATGGCGATGAATCAATACAATCCGCGCGACTGGAGCGCGGACGAAGACAGCCAACCGAACAAAACAACAACAGAAACTTCTGTAAACAACAAATAAGCAACACCTGGAGGTGCAGTCTTGAAAAAGTACGAAGCAGTATTCATCCTCGACCCGCGCAAGGTCGACGATGAGGGCAAGGCCTTTGCCGGTCAGTTCGAACAGCTGATCAACGGCTGGGGCGGGAAGATGATCGAGAACGTCGCGATGGGCCGCAAGACCTTTGCGCGCGAGATCAAGAAACGCAAAGCCGGCTACTATTTCGATTTCGTGTTCGAAGTCGAACAGGCCAAGGAAGCGACGCTCCGCGACGAGTTCCGCCTGGACGAACGCGTCCTGCGGTTCCTCTCCATCGTCTACGACCGCCCGGAACACGTCCGCTCCAAGCTGGCGATCCCGGAACCGATGACGACGGCTCCCGCGGCTCCCGCGGCCGATGCCGAGTAATCAGTCAGATTGAAGAAAGGAGGCGAGTCACATGGCTTCTCTGAACAAAGTGCTTTTGATCGGGAATCTGACCCGGGATCCGGAGCTCCGGTATCTGACGGGCGGCAATTCCGCCGTTTGCGAGTTCGGAATTGCGATCAACCGCCGCTTCATGCAGGCGAGCGGGCAGGAGAAAGACGAAACATGTTTCCTGGAGATCGTTGTTTGGGGCAAACAGGCCGAGACTTGCTCCCGCTTTCTCCAGAAGGGCAGCACGGTCTTCATCGAAGGACGTCTGGTCTACGATCAGTGGACGGAAAAGGACACCCAGAAGAAGCGCTCCCGCGTCCGCGTGACGGCGGAACGCGTTCAGTTCCTTTCCGGCCGCCGCGACGAGCAGGGCATGCCGGGCGAAATGCCGCCGGAAGACGACGGCTACCAGCCCCAGCAGCGCGCTCCGCGCCAGGGCGGCTACCAGCAGGGCGGCGGTTTCCAGAACCGCGCTCCGCAGGGGCAGCCGTACCGCCGCCAGCAGTTCGAGGAACCGCCGTACAATCCGGCGCCGAACATGCAGCCCGGGCAGGGCGGCATGGCGGACTCCGGTCCCGATCCGCTCGAAAACGTGGACGACATCCCCTTCTGACAATCAAAACAACCAACTAACAAACGAGACCCAATATGGCAATGCAACAGAAAAGACGCCACGCGAAGCGTCGCACCAACAAAGCGAAGATCTGCAGATTCTGCGAGAATCACGTGAACTACATCGACTTCAAGGACGGGGAACAGCTCCGCCGTTTCCAGACCGAAAAAGGCCGCATCCTCCCGCGCCGCATCACCGGCACCTGCCTGAACCATCAGAAGATGCTCAGCACGGCCCTGAAGCGCGCCCGTATCATCAGCGTGGCTCTCTGAGCCGGGAACATACAGAAAAGGAATTACAATCATGGCACATGTCAAACTGATCCTCCTGCAGGACGTTGAAGACCTCGGCCTGGCGGGTGAAGAAGTTCACGTCGCGGCCGGTTATGCCCGCAATTACCTGATCCCGCGCGGATTCGCCACCATCGCGTCCACCGGCGTGCTCCGTCAGCTCGAAGCCCGCAAGGAAAAGATCGAAGCGAAGCGCAAAGCCGACTTCGAAGCCGCCCAGGCGCTCTCCGCCAAGATCGCTTCCCTCGACATCACGATCCCGATGCAGGCCTCCGAAGACGGTCACCTCTTCGGCTCCGTCTCCGAGCGCACCATCTTCGAGACGCTCGCGTCCATGGACGTCAAGGTCAACATCAACAAGATCCGTCTGGATGCTCCCATCCGCACGATCGGTGAATTCAAGGTCGACATCAAGCTCCACCAGAACGTCACCGCCGTCGCGACGATCAAGGTCGTCGGCGCCGCCTGATGCGCCGGGAGTGATTCATGCCTGATCGTTACGATCATGCACAAGGCGCCGGGGCGGCGGGTTCCGGGGAGGCTTCTTCCCGGAACGCCGTTTCGGTCGCTTCCTCCTCTTCCAGTTCCATGCCCCAGACCGCGGACTACGCGGACTACGGGATGGAACGCTCCGTCCTCGCCTGCATCCTGGCCGATCCGGGATGCATCAACACCGTTTCGTCCATGCTCGGCGTGCGGATCCGTCCCTCCACGCAGGGAAAGAACGCCGCCGAAGGCGACCTGACCGGATTTGCGCGGAACGCGAAGATCATGTTCCGCGATCCGAAGCACGCCGCGATCTACCAGAGCATGCTCGAGGTCAACAGCAGGACGGGCAACCCGCCCGATCTGCTTTCGATCGAGGACAATCTGCGCCGTTCCGGCCGGCTCGAAATGGTCGGCGGCGTCGGCGCGCTGCTGGACATTCAGGCGTCCATCGGCAGCGTGGCGAACGTGGAAAACTGGTGCGGCATCCTGCGCCAGTGGGCCATGCTGCGCGAAATGATCAATGCCTGCACGTCCGCCCTTCAGCTCTGCCGCGAGCCCGGCGGAAAGGACATCCATGACCTTTTGGACGGGATCGAACAGACCTTCTTTGCCGTCCGCAACGATTTCGTGCGCTCCGAGATCAAAAACATCGCCGAACTCGTCGAAGAGGCTTTCACGCACTTCGTCGACCTCATGAACAAAAAGGTCGAGCCCGGCATTCCGACCGGATTCCCCGACCTGGACAAGCTGCTCGGCGGCGGCCTGAAGAAACAGGAAATGGTCGTGCTCGCCGCCCGTCCGTCCATCGGCAAGACTGCTCTGGCGCTGAACATCGCGCGGAATATCGCGATGAAGCAGGTGCCGGGACAGAAACGCAAGAGCGTG
The DNA here is from genome assembly GCA_045114455.1 of Victivallales bacterium. Classification (GTDB taxonomy): domain Bacteria; phylum Verrucomicrobiota; class Lentisphaeria; order Victivallales; family UBA1829; genus UBA1732. Next base: position 8,200 of record JBGUKN010000057.1, on the reverse strand, counting down.
GCATTCTTCTCGCTCGAAATGAGCGCGGAGCAGGTGGCGCAGCGACTCCTCTGCACCGAATCGAAAGTGTCGCTCTCGTCCATCTCGGACGGCTCCTTCAATATCGAGGAAACCCAGCGGCTCGGGAGCGGCGTGAGCGCGTTGAGCGACGCAAACCTTTTCATCGATCCGACCGGCGGCCTTTCCATTTTCGAGCTGCGTGCGAAAGCGCGCAAACTGAAGGAAGCCGAGGCCGGCCTGGACCTCATCATCATCGACTATCTGCAGCTGATGCGCGCGGGCGACGTGTCGTCCCGCGACGGCCGCCAGGTCGAAGTTTCCGCCATTTCCGGCGGCATCAAGAAGCTTGCCAAGGACCTGGACATCCCGATCCTCGTCCTTTCCCAGCTGAACCGCGAAGTCGAAAAGACGCCGAACAACAAGACCGCGCGTCCCCGGCTGAGCAATCTGCGCGAATCCGGCTCCATCGAGCAGGACGCGGACGTGGTGGTATTCCTGCACCGCGACCGCGACGAAGCCAAGGAAAACAACCGCGAGGCCGCCCGGAACGGGGTGGAATCGCTCCTTTTAGTCGAAAAGAACCGAAACGGAAAGACGGGCGAGGTGAAGGTGAACTTCTTCCCGAGCCTGATGGAATTCCGTACGATCACCCATAAATACGGCGAACAGGACATTCCGGCATCCATGAAAACGAGGCCGGAATCCTGAAACGTTGCCCATATATCCCGGAGAACGAAACATGAAACACAAACGGCTTGTGACAGTGCTGGCAATGCTGATTGCCGTATCCGCGTTCGGTCAGAGCATCGACCGGGTCGTCTTCCAGCAGCAGGGGGCGTACCCCTTCTCCGAAGACATTTTCGAAATGAACACGCAGACGAAGGCCGGCATGCCGTACTCCGAACGCATGATCAACGAAGACGTCCGCCGTCTGTTCGCGCTGGGAATGTTCGCCGACGTCGTTTCCGAGGTGAAAGACCTCTCCAACGGAAACAAGGAAGTCATTTTCAAGATATCCGCGAAGAACAACGTTTCCGAGATCCAGTTCAAAGGCAACCGCAAATACAGCGACGCCGAACTGATGAAGCTCGTGAAGCTCCGCACGGACATGCCGCTGAACGACGCCCTGCTGATCGAATCCTCCCGCGAGCTCCGGAAATTTTATGAAGAGAAGGGCTATACCGAGGCGCAGATTGATTCCTCGCTCGTCGCCGACGGCGACAGCAGCGTGAAGGTGATCTTCAATATCGCCGAGCATCTGCGCGTGCGGATCGACAATGTCGAGTTCGAGGGAATGAACGTCTACAAGCCGTCCGAAGTGAAGGACCTGCTCGAAACGCGTTATTTCATGGGCAGCGCCAAATGGCTTTCGTTCATGCCGTGGGGCTGGATGGGGCTGCCTCCGAACTTCGGGCTTTACGACAAGGATTTCGTCACGCGCGACAAGCTGCGCCTGCGCGAGCTGTACTGGCAGAAGGGCTATCTCGACTTCAAGGTCACCGACGTGGTCGTGACCGAACACCCGGACGATCCCGAGTTCGTCGACGTGAAATTCGTCGTCGAGGAGGGCGACCCCTACTTCGTCAACAGCGTCCGCATCGTCGGCGCCCAGGAGTTCTCCGAAGAGGAACTGTCACGGCTTCTGTCCGTCCGCGAGGAGGACGTGTACAGCAGCAGCCGCGAAGACCGCGACCTGAAAGCCCTGGAATCGAAGTATTCCCCGCTCGGATTCGCGGATTTCCAGGCCCGGGCGGTGCGGTATCCCGACTACAGCACGCATTCCGTGGACATCGAATATCAGATCCTGGAAGGCACGCAGTATACGATCGGCGAAGTGTACATCTCCGGCAACCGCTGGACCAAGGACTATGTGATCCGCCGCGAACTGCCGTTCACGACCGACGATCTGCTCGACAAGGAACTGCTCGACATCGGCAAGAGCCGTCTGATGGGCATGGGCTATTTCCAGTCCTCGGTCGAAGGCGGCGGCGACGGTGTGGAGATCCTTTCCATGGATTCGCCCGAGCCGGGCAAGAAGGACGTCTATGTGAACGTCGAGGAAAAACAGTTCCTCGGCGGCAACATCGGCTTCGGATGGAGCGATTCCGACGGCCTCGCCGGATCGCTTCAGCTGTGGCATTCTAACATGGATATCACGGATCCGAAGAACTGGTTCACCGGCGGCGGCCAGCGACTCAGGATCGGAGCCCTCGTCGGCCTCGAGCACATCGACATCCAGACCGACTTCACGGAGCCGTACCTTTTCGGCATCCCGCTGCGCCTGGACCTCTCCGGCTACTGGCGCGAGGTGCTGTATGAAAACTGGAATGAACAGCGTCTCGGCTTCACCGTTTCGCTCACGAAGCGCATCTTCGACGAATTCACCTCCATTACCGGCGGCTACACGTTCGAGTATGTCCGCGTCATGGACATGAAGAAGAAGATGGGGCCGATCTTCCAGGATGCCGTGGGCGGCGAACGGGTCGGACGCTTCTTCCTGTCCCTGAACCGCGATACGCGCGACAGCATCACGAATCCGATCTCCGGTTATGACATCGGCGCGTTCACCTACCTGACCACGCGCGGCCTCGGCGCCAGCAACGACTACTACAAGTTCGAACTGCGCGCCGTCAACTACTTCCCGTTCTTCCACGACTGGTTTGTGCTGACTACCGGCGCGAAGATCGGGACCATGGGCACGTTCAACGGCGACCGCGTGCCGCTGTACGACCGGTATTTCCTCGGCGGCGGCGATTCCGTGCGCGGTTTCCCGTACCGCAGCATCGGCCCGGTGGACGACAACGACGACAACTACGGCGGCGAGTTCATGTACCTCTTCACGGCGGAACTCTCCCACCCGATCTACAAGATCCTGCGCGGCGCGTTCTTCTGCGACGTCGGCGACGCCACCAGCGCCCACTTCGGCCCGATCACCCAGCCGAACGTCGGCGTCGGCTACGGTCTCCGCATCATGGTGCCGGGGATCGACATGCCGATCCGTCTGGACCTGGCATACCCGATCGTCTGCAACCAGGAAGGCGTTTCCAGACGTCTGCGCTTCCACTTCAACATGGGCTTCTCCTTCTCTCCGCTCGGACGGTGACGGAACCGGAGAAAAAAGGCGCACGGCGGCGGTTTCGGACGATCCGGAGCTGCCGCATCCGTTTTGGGGCATGGAAAGTATAAAGTTTTCCGTTCTTTTTCCTTTTTTTCCTTGCAGGATAAAAAAAAGAGGTTATATTATTCTATTCAAGATGAACGTCCGGTTTCCCATAAGAAAAACGGACGGGTTTCCGGCGCCGGGATACCGGCTGTCCGGCGCATGCAACGACACGGGAAATCTTTTTACATGAAACGCATTCTGCTGACGATATTTGCGATGACTGCCGCACTGGCTGTCCTGACGGGCTGCCGGACGGACTACACGAAAAACGCCGTGGAGCGTGCGCGCACTTATGCCCTGAACAACCTGCAGGGATTGTCGGACAACCAGCGGAATTTCATCCGGTACACCCAACCGGAGGTCTATGAAAACATCGTTTACCCGCGCTATGTGATCCCGCTGAATACGGGCGCCGGGAGCCATGTCGAGATCGACGACGTGCGGCATTTCCCGGTGGCGCCCCAGCATGACCTGATGCACAGCTGCGTGGTGTGGAGCCCGCCGGACCTCGGCGCAAAGGTCGTGGTCGTGGGCGAGGGGGAACGCTCCATGATATTCTGGGAGCCGTACCGCGTGATCGTGAAACGGTACGATCCCGGCGATACCGGTTTGAAGCGCGCGACGGCGGCCGCAGCTGTTTTCGTGCGGAACAATATGCAGTATCTTTCCACCTCCGAGCTGAACCGTGTGCGCTTCGATACGCCGGAGACCGTTTATACGCGTCTCCCGGTCGACCCGGAAGAGCAGGAGCAGGACATCCTTTCCGCCTGGGAGGAGTATCAGGCCGAGAAGGCAGGCAAAAAAGCCGAAGCTTCGCCGTATACGCAGCTTTCCCTTATGTGGCCGGCCGACGATCCGCTCCAGTGCATCGTCGTGACCGGATTCTCCAAGACCGGTACGTTCTCGGGGTGGAAACTCCGCACGGCCGAGCTGATGGCCGTGGATAAACTGAACGACGCGCGCCTGACACGCGAGGAGATCGACGCGATCCCGAAGAAGGTTCCCGCCCGCGGCCTCGTCTTCCCCTCGGTCAAGGACCCCGTCCGCAACCAGTTCGATTCGCCGGATTATGACAAAGCGCCGCACAGCGGAGCATTCAGTTATTAAGAGGACCGCCCGCTCATGATGAACAGCATGACAGGATTCGGCCGCGCCGAAGGCGTCGATCACGGCGTGGCGCTCCGTTTCGAAATATCGTCCGTGAACCGCAAGCAGTTCGACGCGAAGTTCTCGCTTCCGAAGGAGCTCGCCATCCACGAGGGCGTCCTGCGGGCGCATCTCGCAAAACGCCTGACACGCGGTTCCATCATGGTACGCGCCGAGCTGAATTATCTGGACGACGCTCCGGCGGCGTCCCGCATCGACCATGCGTTCCTGGACACCGTGATTCGGGAAGCCCGCGCCGCCGCAGAAAAGAACGGCCTGGACGCCTCGCTGAACATCAGCCAGATCCTGGCGGTACCCGGTGTCGTGGTCCCCGTTTCATCGCTTTCCTCGAATCCCGGATTCGAGACGTTCATGCTCGGCGTGTTCGACGCGGCCCTGAACCGCCACATCGAAATGCGCCGCACCGAGGGCGCCGCGCTGGAACGCGACATCCTCGCCCGTATCGGCGAGTTCGAATCCATCGTCGCGAAGATCAAGACGCTGACGCCCGGTCTGCCCGAACAGCAGGCCGCCCGCATGCGCGAACGCCTGAAGGATGCCGGATTCAACGCCGAAGCGGACGACGAGCGCATGCTCCGCGAATTCGTGATCTTCGCCGACCGTCTGGACGTCACGGAGGAACTGACGCGCCTGGATGCCCACTTCAGCCATTTCCGTTCGCTTGCGGCCGGAAACTCTCCCGGCCGTCCGCTTGATTTCCTGATGCAGGAGATGTTCCGGGAGATCAATACACTCGGGAACAAAGCCGGGACGGCCGAGATATCCCCGCTCGTTGTGGAGATGAAGACCGGGCTGGAGAAAGTCCGCGAGCAGATCCAGAACATCGAATGAGCCGCCCGGGATCCGCCTCCGAAACAAAAAGGAATCAGAAAGGAACGACCTCATGAATACCTGCCCGAAAAATCAGCCGCAGTCGCCCGACCATGCTCAGATCGACGATCTGGTCGAACGCCTGTGCGCATCGTATGCCGACGGGATCGGAGTGAACCACTCCGAGGGGCTGAACCTGCCCCGCGAGGCCGAGATCCTGGATCTTCTTCACGACCTGGTGGAGCTGATCTTCCCCGGATTCGCCGAACGCGAGGCCGAATCCGCCGACACCATCCGCTTTTCCGTCGGAGACCTGCTCATCCGGTCCCACCACCGCCTGACCGATCTGCTCTGCCGCGTGTTCCGCTATACCTGCAGGACTGCCGATGAAAACTGCGATTGCAGGGGCAGGGCGGCGACCGTGGCGGGCGAGGTCCTCGCCGAACTGCCTGTTATCCGTGACGTGATGAAGACCGACGTGCAGGCGGCCTACGAGGGCGACCCCGCCGCCCGCAACAAGCAGGAAGTCATCATGAGCTATCCCGGCCTGCGGGCGATCACCATCCACCGCATCGCCCATGCGCTTTTCACGCGGAAAGTGCCCATGATCCCGCGCATGATGAGCGAATACGCCCACCGCATCACGGGGATCGACATCCACCCCGGCGCGAAGATCGGACGCGCGTTCTTCATCGACCACGGCACGGGCGTCGTGATCGGGGAGACCGCCGAGATCGGCGACAACGTGAAGCTGTACCAGGGCGTCACGCTCGGCGCGCTGTCCTTCCCGAAAGACGCCTGCGGCATGATCATCAAAGGTGCGAAACGCCATCCGACGATCGAGGATAACGTCACGATCTACGCCGGCGCCACCATCCTCGGCGCGGTCGTGATCGGCAAAGGCTCCGTGATCGGCGGCAACGTGTGGCTCACGCATTCGACCGAGCCCGGTACGCGCATCACCATCGCGAAGCCCGACCTGACCAGCGAGACCAGGCCGCGTCCGTGAGCGGCGCCGAATTCGTTTCGTACAAAATGAACTCACATCGTTTCCCGGTTCCGGGGCATTGCATCGGACAGTTTTTTGTCGGCGGATTCGAGTGTCGAACAATGCGGAACCGCTTTTTTTCAAAAGTTTTTTATAAAACGGCTTGACAAAAATAGTTCAATGGTGTAAATTGTTAGAAGCGTCGTATTGAACACAATCTTTTCCGCATCGGAAAAGAGCTTTTTTTCCAAGGAGGAACAATGATGAAGATGCCTCTGAAACGTTTTGCAACGGCGATCCTGGCCGTATGCATGCTGGGCTTTGCTGCCGGATCCGTCTATGCCGGCGGACCTCATCCCCAGCCGCAACCCAAGCCTCAGCCCCAGCCGCAACCCAAGCCTCAGCCTCAGCCGCAACCCCAGCCTCAGCCGAAACCGGCTCAGCAGAATACTTCGCAGCCCGTCATCGGTTCGCTGAGTTCCGGCAGCACCATCGGTTCCCTGGGGTCCGGCAGTACCATCGGTTCCCTGAGTTCGGGCAGCTCCATCGGTTCCCTGATCCCCCAGAAAAACACATCGAAGCCGATCAACGTCGAACCGATCCCGAAAAACCCGAAGCTCGACAAGCCCGGCAAGCGGGCCGACGCGGTGGATTACGTTGACGAGCCGGTCGTCGAGCAGCCGAAGCAGTCCAAGGCCGCCCAGCCGGAGATCCGGCAGGCGGCGCAGCCGGCGGTCCCGCAGACCAAGCCGGTCGCGCAGCCGCTTAAGAACGAACCCGCCGTCCCGCAGATCGTTCAGGAGCCCCCCAAGCAGAACGACCCGATCGTCATCACGCCCCGGTCCGTGCGCGCGGGCAACGCCTCGCCGGGCGGGAATCAGAACGGCTACGGAGCGGGTTACAGCGGCGGCAACGGAAACGGCCCGCTGATCTACAATCCGTAAACAGGCTTCCCGAAAACGGACAATCGCCAGTTCCGGCGGCGGATGCTCTTCAATCCCGAGCTTCGCCGCCGTTTTTCTGTTTCGATTCGGACCAGCTCCGCCATATCTGCGGATATTTCCGCATGGCGCGTTCGAGTTGCGATACGCTCACGCCGCAGAATGCGGCGGTCTGTGCGAGATCGAACCCGCATGCCGCCAGACGGTCGAACAGCGCGGCCGTCCACAGGATGAGGCGGGCATGATTTGCAGGCGAAGGGGAGGGGAGCAGTGTGAAATCCGCGCCGGACGGTTCCGCATGCACGCGCAGGGCGATCTCGTACCGGAGTTTCCGCAGGGCGATATGGCGGTTGCGGGACTGGCTCCGTTCCTCGTTTGCGGACACGGCGATCCCGGTCGGACGGTGCCGCAGGCGCACGGCGGAGGACGTCTTGTTGATCTTCTGACCGCCGTTCCCGGTTCCCTTCTGCATGATGAATTCGCAGTCGCACAGGAGGACGTTGTCCTCAGCGGTCAGCATGGCGTTGCGTTCTGCTTCAGTCATGGAAAGATGGACCGGATGCCGGAGAAACGGCGGGATGCGCCTCACTGGCGGCGTTTCTTGGAGATATGGATGATCGGATCGCCGTTCAGCTCTTTCGAAACGACGATGTCGAAGCCCTCGTCGGACGGACCGGAGACGACCAGGCAGTAGTCGGAGCCGTTTTTGACAATGGATTCCGAGATCAGGGAGCGGAACACGCGGTCCGCATAGATGGAGTTCTGCGGGCAGTACATGCCGGTCCCGGTCAGCCCCTTGCGCGTGAGCGCAAGGATCAGCGACTGCGTGGCGGAGCTGACGAGCTGGTCGTTGGTCAAAAGCACAACGGACGTTGGGGGATCGGGCTCGACGGGATCGACCGCGGGCGTATCGGGAGGGGGATTGTCCCCGTTACGCCAGTCGAACCAGAAATCGGCGCAGGAACAGAGGAAAACGGGTGCGAGAAGCGCGAGCGAAAGGGAAACGGTGTGCAGAGTTTTCTTCATGCGCGGGGCTCCTTGTTCGTTTAAAATGAATGGAGCGGGCGAAGGGAGTCGGACCCTCGACAATCACGTTGGCAACGTGACGCTCTACCACTGAGCTACGCCCGC
>JBGUKN010000056.1:0-14736 GCA_045114455.1 Victivallales bacterium | reverse complement strand
CCCCATCGTGATCGTGACCGGCCCCGGTCCCAGCAGCGGCAAGATGGCGACCTGCCTTTCCCAGGTCTACCACGAGCACAAACGCGGCGTCGCCGCCGGCTACGCCAAGTTCGAGACGTTCCCCGTCTGGAACCTGCCGCTGAACCACCCCGTGAACATCGCATACGAGGCCGCCACCGCCGACATAGGCGACGTGAACATGGTCGACTCGTTCCACCTGGACGCCTACGGCACGACCGCGGTCAACTACAACCGCGACATCGAGATCTTCCCGGTCGTCCGCCGCATCATGGCGCGCATCATGGGCGAGGGCAACGTCTACAAATCCCCGACCGACATGGGCGTGAACCGCGGCGGATTCGCGATCTCGGACGACGCCGTCGTGCGCGAGGCATCCAAGCAGGAGATCATCCGCCGCTGGTTTCGCTACAGCGCGGAATACGCCATCGGCGCCACCGACCTCAACACGGTCCAGCGCGTGCAGATCCTCATGGACAACCTCGGGATCAAGGGCGAGGACCGCCCCGTCGTCATCCCCGCGCGCGAAACCGCCGCGCAGGCCGCGCAGATACCCGGACACGGCAACGACGGGTTCTTCTGCGGCGCCGCGCTCCAGCTTCCCGACGGACGCATGATCACCGGCAAGAACTCGCCGCTGCTTCACGCCGCGGCCGCCTGCGTACTGAAGGCGCTGAAGGCGCTCGCAAATCTCCCGCACGAACTCGACCTGCTCTCGCCCGACGTGATCGACTCCGTGGCGCACCTCAAGAAAACGCTGAAGAACCCGCGCGTCAGCCTCGACCTGGAGGAGACCCTGATCGCGCTTGCCGTCAGCACCACCGCCAACCCCGCCGCAAAGCTCGCACTCAACCATCTCTCCCAGCTCAGCGGTTGCGAAATGCACCTGTCGCACCTCCCCGCGCAGGGCGACGCCGCCGGACTCCGCAAGCTCGGCGTCAACCTCACCAGCGACCCCAAATTCGCCAGCCGCGACCTCTTTGTGGAATGATCCATCATGCTTGACCCCATTCAGGCCAGAAAACAGATTCTGAAATCCTGCCGCCGCGTGGTCCTGAAAGTCGGGACGCGCCTCCTCGCCGACCAGTCCGCCATCGCGCGCCTGGTCACACAGATCCACGCCCTCCGCGAATCCGGCCGCCAGGTCATCCTGGTCTCCTCCGGCGCGGTCGGCATGGGAATGCGCGCCGCCGGGCTCAAACGCCGTCCGCGCCACCTCTCCGAGGTCCAGGCGCTCGCCGCCATGGGCCAGGCCACGCTCATGTCCATGTACGAGGCGGAATGCCGCAAGTACGGCTTCCGCGCGGCTCAGCTGCTCCTCACCGCCGACGACCTGCGTTCGCGCGAACGCCACCTGAACGCCGCCAACTGCATCGAGGCGCTCCTCGCACACAACGTGCTCCCGATCATCAACGAGAACGACCCCGTGTCCGTCAGCGAACTCAAGTTCGGCGACAACGACACGCTCGCCGCGCTCCTCGGCTCCATGATCCGCGCCGACCTCACCATCATCCTCACCACCGTCGACGGCCTCCTCGACAAGAACCCGGACGGCACGCTCGGCGAACGCATCTCCGTGGTTCACGGCGTGACCGCCCAGCTCAAGGAGATCGCATCCGGAACCGACGACGCGGCGTTCTCCATCGGCGGCATGGCATCCAAGCTCAAGGCCGCCGAAGTCCTGAACAGCGCGGGCGAGGCCCTCTGGATCGCGTCCGGCGAGGACGCCGACATCATCGCGCGCATCTTCGCCGCCGAGGACGTCGGCACCGTCTTTCTGCCGCAGGACGGCATGCACAAGATGGGTTCCCGCAAACGCTGGCTCGCCTCGTTCTCGCGCCCCGCGGGCATGATCGCCATCGACGACGGCGCGGCAAACGCCCTGGTCAGAAAAGGCTCCAGCCTGCTTCCCTCCGGCGTGGTTTCCATCTCCGGCGCGTTCAAACGCGGCGACGTGGTCCGCATCGTGCGCGCGACGTCCGGCGAAGTCCTCGCGAAGGGCATCACCAATTTCTCCTCGGACGAGGCCGCGCAGATCGCCCGTCACAAATCCGGCGACCTGACCTCCATCCTCGGCTGCGACGCCGAAGACGAACTCGTCCACCGAAACAACCTCGTCCTGCTCTGACCGCCCATCCCCCTGCCCCGCCCCGTCCTTCCCGCCATGAAATTCCATATCAAGACCTACGGCTGCCAGATGAATCTGCGCGACTCGGATTCCGCCGCCGCGCTCCTCATCGAACACGGCATGACGCCCGCCGACGGCGAGAAGGATGCCGACCTCGTGATCCTGAACACCTGCAGCGTGCGCGACCAGGCGGAACGCAAGGCGATCGGCAAGCTCGGATTCCTCGGCAAGCTCAAACGCGAGCGTCCCTGGATGATCTTCGGCATCATGGGCTGCATGGCGCAGAGCCGCGGCCCCGAACTGCTGAAGTCGATCAAACACCTTGACTTCGCCATCGGCACCGACCAGATCCACCGCATCCCGGAGATCGTGGGGCAGATCACGCTTAAACGCGAAAAGGCGGCATGCTTCGACCGCGCATCCGCGGAAACGCCCGGCATCGACTCCCACCGTTTCGACGGCGCGGAGTCCCCCCACTCCGCGTTCGTTTCCATCATGCGCGGATGCAGCCGCTACTGTTCCTACTGCATCGTCCCGTTCGTGCGCGGCCCCGAACGCAGCCGCCCGGTGGAGTCCATCCTCACAGAATGCCGCACCCTCGCCGCACACGGCGTGCCGGAAATCTTCCTGCTCGGGCAGAACGTCTCTGCCTACGGGCTGGACAACACCGCGCCGCCGCCCGACGACGCCCCCTCCCCCTTCGGCGAACTGCTGAAAGGCATCGCCGCCATCGACGGCGTCCGCCGCATCCGGTTCACCTCGCCGCACCCGGCATACTTCACGCAGGCGCTCATCGACGCCTTCACGCAGACGGAGAAAGTCTGCAAGTACGTGCATCTGCCGCTTCAGTCCGGTTCCGACCGCGTCCTCAAGCTCATGAACCGCCCGTACGACACCACGAAATACCTTTCGATCACCGACCGTCTGCGCGCGGCCGCGCCCGGCATTTCGTTCTCCACCGACGTCATCGTCGGTTTCCCAACCGAGACCGAGGCGGATTTCCAGGCCACGCGCGAACTCATGGACCGCGTCGGATTCGACAACGCCTTCATCTTCAAATATTCGCCACGCAAGGGCACGCGTTCCGCGCAGATGCCCGACGACGTCCCGCAGGAGGTCAAGGAGGAGCGCAACCAGATCCTGCTGGCCGACCTCGAACGCCGCGCGGAAGCCGCCAATAAAAAGCTCGTCGGACAGACGTTCGAACTCCTCGTCGAAGGCCCCAGCAAACGCAACTCCGCGCGCTGGAGCGGACGCACCGACACCTTCAAGCAGGCCGTCTTCACCCCCGACCCAGCAAAGCCCGTCGCGTGCGGCGATTTCGTGCGCGTGAAGATCGTACGGTCCACCGCCACGACCCTTTACGGCGAACTCGTCCCCTCTGAAAACTGACCCGGCGCTTCCAAAAAGAAAGGCTTCTCCGCATGAAACTGCTCTTCTTCTCCGATGTCCATGGCGTGCCCAGCACGCTCGAACGCCTTTTCGAACACGCCGACGCGCTCAAGCCGGACCGCATGGTCCTGCTCGGCGACGCCCTCTACCATGGGCCCCGCAACGGCGTCCCCGGCTGGTACGACCCGCAGAAGACCGCCGACCTGCTCAATTCCCGCAGGGATCGGATCCTGGCCGTGCGCGGCAACTGCGACGCCGACGTCGACCAGTTCCTCATCAAATTCCCCATCATGGCGGATTTCTCCGAAATCCTCACCGAGAATGCACGATTTTTCGTCACGCACGGACACCTGTGGAACGCCGCGAACGTGCCGCCGGTCCCGCAGGGAACGGTCCTCGCGCACGGACACACGCACATCCCGGAGATCCGTCTTCTGCCGGAAGGCGTCACGCTCTTCAATCCCGGCTCCATCTCCCTGCCGAAACGCAACTTCCCGCCGTCCTTCGGGTTCTTCGACGGCGAAAAGCTGTCCGTCCGCCGCCTCGAGGACGGCGCCGTCCTGATCGGCTGAGGGGGTGTCCGGCACGGGCGCGTCCGAGGGCGCACGTCTGCGCGTTTTTTTAAAAAACGGAAAAATTGGTGGAAAGTTCCGTATCCCGCCTTGATTTTTTCCGTTCCTGAAGTTACAGTATAGTGAGAGAATATCTTTTTCACAACACATACAACTGAAATCAAACCTAAACAACAAGGATTTTCCGCCATGATGAAAAAACTTGCCTGCCTCGCCGTCTGCGTCCTTTCCGCGATCGGCATCTCCGCCTGCTCCTCGTTCGAAATCGCCACCAACACCAACAACGTGAAGTTCACGACCGGCGAAGCCGAGACCCTCGGCCACGTCAACGCCGACATCTGGGGCGTGTACGTCTTCGGCCTGCCCGTGATCTCCGGCAGCTCGGTCGAACCCGGCAAGTGCGTCGTCTTCAGCGACACCGTCGACACCAGCAACGCCGTCTCCTTCCTGACCCACAACGTCCAAAAGAAGCTCAACGCCAGCGTCATCACCGACGTCACCACCGAACGCACCACCGGCTGGCTCGTCCCCACCGTGTTCTTCTTCTACCGCGACATCCAGGTCTCCGGCAACGTCATGAAGTAATCCCGGGAGTGTAACGCTCCTATGCCCGACGAGAAAGAAGGCAGCGGCAGTCAACGTCTGGAGAAAGTCCGGCGCAATATGCTCCGGATGACTTCTCCGGACGGATTCGGCGACGACAGCGCGAAGGAATTCGGTTCCCTTTCCGCGATCAATGTCCCGCCGTGGCTTGCCCGTGCCGATGCGTCTTATGACCGGGCGGTACGCCTGATTCGGGATTCCGTTTCGCCCGGCGGCAGTTCGCCCGACCGGAAGGGAATCCCCCTGAACAGCGCGCCCGGAATCCGCCTCGAATACTGGCGCGGCGTGCGTTCGCTTCTTCAGGAATCGGAGGAGAATCTCTCCTCCATCCACCATATTTTCGAGAAGGCGGAGGAAATTCCGCTGGACGTCTCGGTCTACCTGGCGTTTGTCAGTTTCCTGCTCCGGCTCGTCATGCAGATCACGATGGCTGCCCGGTCCGGCGTGGAGCTTGCCGAGGATGCCAGATCGTTCCCGTCGCCTCTCTTCCCCACTCAATTCCAGGACAAGCTTACCGGCGCGAAAGCGGTCTTCACCGAGTCGGAAGGCAGGATCCTCCGGTTCGCGCTCGACAGCCTGGACCTCGCGGCGCCCGCTATCGACAGGATCCGTTCGGACTGCCGGGCGGCTCTGCCGAAAGTCGCGAAGGAACGCTATGAACGCGCCTTCGCGGCATTCACGGAGCATTTCTCGCATGTCGGGGAGGAAAAGCCCGCATGACAGAGCAAAAGGAAGCTCCGAAGGAGGAATCCTCTACTTTCGTACGCCCGCCGAAGCGCAAGGACTGGCGGGCGATTTGCATTCGCATCGGCGTCATCGCGGGAATCACCGTCCTGGTCTGCCTCTTCCTTCTCCGTCCGATGGTCATCAGCGGCGAAAGCATGATGCCGACCTATTCCAGCCGCGGATTCACCTTCGGATTCCTCCCCTATTTCAAGATGTATGACCCGCAACGGCAGCAGATCGTCATCCTGAAGCATGCGGGATTCAACACATTCCTCCTCAAGCGCGTCCTGGCGTTCCCCGGCGAAACGGTCGAGATCCGCAACGGCGTCCTGTACATCAACGACAGGGCGCTGGACGAACCGTACGTCAAGTATCCGTGCGACTGGAACATTTCCCGGCGCGAGGTTCCGAGCGGAAAAATCTTCGTCCTCGGCGACAACCGGTCCATGCCGATCCAGAACCACATGGGCGGCATGATCGGTCGTGACCGCCTCGCCGGCATTCCGGTCTGGTGAGAATTCCGATGGCCGGTTTCCACCTCAGCAAGCCCAAACGGTTCGCGCTCGCCGCGGTCATCCTTGCCACCGCGGCCGCCGTCTGGTTCTTCTATTTCCGCACGGACGACACCACCGCGGTCAAAAAACGTCTCCGCGAAGCCGTCGCATTCGCCGAAAAGCAGCCCAAAGGCTCCGGCATCAATCTTCAGGGCGCGGGCATGGCGCATGCGCTCGGCGATTTCTTCGCGACGGAGACCGACATCGAAATCTCCGGCGAATCCCGCGGCCAGACCTACACGCTGTCCGCCGCCACGCGCGCACAGGTCGTATCCTCGTATTTCATGCTGCGCCCGCTGCTCACCTCTCTTTCGGTCAGCCTCGCGGAAATCGAAGTCGAGTTTCCCGACGACGCGCACGAGACCGCCTCGCTCAAATGCTCCGCAATGGCGACCGGCACGACGAAGAACGGCGATTTCTTCCGCGAGGGGCGTCTGATCTCCGCCGAAATGGTCCGCGAGGACGGCGAATGGCGGTTCCGTTCGCTCCGGGCGGACCCGGTCGTCAGTTTCGATTGAACAGTTTTTTTCTTAAGAGGAGTTTTTCGATATGATTTATACGGTCATCGGCGGTTCCATCGGTCTTATCCTCGGCGCGTTCCTCGTCTTCCTGTGGATGAGGGCGCGGTCGCGCACTGACGCCGCACGCATCGCCGAGCTCGAAACCCGCACCGCCGCGTTCGACCAGGCGGTCGCCGACAGGGTCCGTGCGGAAAGCGCCCTCGAACAGCTCAGGATCTCCTCGCAGCGCGAACTCGAATTCGCGGAACAGGCGGCGGAAGCGAAGGCGAAAGCCGCGGAACAGGCGCACGAAGCCGCGCTCGACGCCGAGAAACGCCGCGCGCAGTCCGAGCTTGATGCCGAACGTGCCAAATCCGCCGCGCTGCTTGACGCCGAGAAACGCCGCGCCGCCGTCGAACTCGAGGCGGAAAAACGCAAGGCGCAGTCCGAACTGGCAGCCGTCCGCGAAGCTCAAGCCCAGCTCGAAAAGGTCACGAAGGAACGCACCGAAAACCTCCGCCAGGAATTCAAGGTCCTCAGCGAGACCATCCTGAAGGAGCGCACCGAAAACCTCCAAACCGCAAATAAGGAACAGCTCTCCGCCATCCTCGCCCCGCTCCGCGAACAGCTCGCCGTCTACAAGAAGTCCATGGACGACGTCCGCGAGAACGGCGTAAAGCTCAACGAAAGCCTCAAGAACCAGTACGAAAACATGGTCAGAATGACCGAGAAGATCGGCACGGACGCGAACAACCTCGCGAACGCGCTGAAGGGCCAGAGCAAGACGCAGGGCGACTGGGGCGAAATGATCCTCGAGACCATCCTCCGCAATTCCGGCCTCGTGAAGGGTGTCCATTACCGCACGCAGGACACCATCCGCGACGAATCCGGCAAGACGCTCAAGAGCGCGTCCGACCACATCATGCGCCCCGACGTGATCGTGAACTACCCCGACGGAAAGGCCGTCATTATCGACAGCAAGGTCAGCCTCACCGCCTACACGGACTACGTCGGTGCCGACGATCCGAAGAAACGCGAGGACGCCCTCCAGCGGCACATCCGCAGCGTCCAGGCGCACGTCGACGAGCTGGTCAAAAAGGACTACTCCGCCTACCTCCGCAAGGGCGACTCCGTCGACTTCGTGGTCATGTTCATCCCGAACGACCCGTCGTACCAGGCCGCGCTCCAGGGCGATTCCGGCCTCTGGAACCGCGCGTTCGAGAAGCGCATCCTCATCGTGAACCCGTTCAACCTGATGACGCTCCTCTACATCATCAAGGTCGCGTGGAACCGCATGGCGCAGGAACGCAACCAGCAGGAGATCGTCAGGACCGCCGAGACGCTTCTCGCGCGCGTCCAGCGGTTCTTCGCCGCGTTCGACGACGTCGGCAGGCAGCTCGAATCGACCGGGAAGAAGTACGAGGCCGCAGTGAAGGCGCTCAGCGGACGCCAGGGGCTCCTCGGGTCCGCCGAAAAGCTCAAGACGCTCGGCGTCCCGGCAAAAAAGGACCAGAAGTTCCCCGAACGCTTCACCGCCCCCGAATTCTCCGCCTCGCCGCTCTCCGTCCGGCTCATCGGCGGGGAGAATGATACCGAAACCGGAACAGACGACGCGTCCGCGCTGTCTGAGGAACTTGATCTGCCGCTTTCCGGCGCGGATGACGATGTCCCGGAGGCAAGCCATGCGGATTCGCCGGACACAAACGACCAACCATGATTCGAAAGACCGTTTCTCCATGAAAATCTTCTCCGTTTTCCTCTGCCTTTTCGTTTTCGCCGCCGGACTTTTCGCTGCTCAGCCTGTCACGGAGGACTCCTGGGTTCTCGCCGCGCAGGGGGACGATCTCGCGCTTTCGCTCGCGCTGCCCGGCAATGCCCACGCCTACGAAGCCACGACCGGCCCAGTCCTGCCCGATGGCGTGAAGCCTGTTTCCGCCCCCGCCCCGAAACAGGAAACGGACGCGATGACCGGCGAGCTCGATTCGTTCTACGTCGGGCCGGGCGTCATTACATGGATCCTGCCGCAGACCGCCGCGGTCGACGGCAAACTCAAAGTCAAATGGCAGGTCTGCGTCGGCGAAATGTGCTACATGCCCGGCTCCGCCGAACTCGCCGTCCCCGGCGCATCTGCTTCAAAATCTGAAAACGAAAACGAAACCGCCGGGAAAACATATGACAAAACCGGAGACGCCGCCGCGTTCGAGCTTCTTCCGTTCACGCTGGAGCGTTCCGCCGACGGCTATCTCCCCGCCGAAAAATTCCTCGGATTCCTCACCGGGGACGAATCCAAATACTACGCATTCACGTTCGCGGGCAAAGGCTTCCTGATGATGCTTCTGCTCGCGGTCCTCGGCGGCATCGCGCTGAACCTCACACCGTGCGTGCTGCCCCTGCTCCCGGTCAACCTCGCCATGATCGGCGCGGGCCAGGCGTCCGGCAACGGCAAATTCACGCGCGTGTGGCACGGCATGGCGTACGGCGCGGGCATCATGATCACCTACGGGCTGCTCGGCGTGGTCTCCGTCCTGATGGGCACCACGTTCGGCGGCATCGACTCCAGCTGGATCTTCAATGCCGCCGTCGCCGCGGTCTTCGTCGCGCTCGCGCTCGCCATGTTCGACCTCTTCTCCATCGACTTCTCCCGGTTCGGCGCGTCCGTCCGCCTGCCCGAGTCCGCCCATTTCGGCGGCATCTTCCTGATGGGCGCGCTGTCCGCCGTGCTCGCGGGCGCGTGCGTCGCCCCGGTCCTCGCCGCCGCGCTGGTGCAGGCCGCGAAAATGGTCGCACACGGCGATTATTACGGCCTCGCCCTGCCCTTCGCGCTCGGATTCGGCATGGCGCTCCCGTGGCCCGTCGCCGCCGCCGGGATCGGGCTTTTCCCGAAGCCCGGACGCTGGATGATGCGCGTGAAACAGCTCCTAGGCGTGTTCATCCTCGGACTCGCCGCGTATTATGCCTGGACCGCCTGGACCATCTTCGCCGACGGCCGCGCCGAAGCCGCCGGGATCGCCTCGGCGCAGGAGACCGCAGGCGCGACTGCGGAGATCAACGCCGCGCTGAAGGAATCCGCCGCCACGGGCCGCCCCGTCCTCCTCGACTTCACCGCCGCATGGTGCAAGAACTGCAAGGCTATGGAGCTTTCCACCTTCCAGGACCCGGCGGTCAAGGCCGCCATGGACGGCATGATCTTCCTGAAAGTCCACGCCGACAAGCCCTCCGCGCCCGAGACCGCCGCCCTCATGAAGGCGTTCGAGGTCCCCGGCCTCCCCGCCTACCGCATCATCCGCCCGGAATAACAACTGAAACAATCAGGCGGATTTCATGCAGGGGATCACGGCGACAAAACATCCGAAGCCAGGGCGGCTGTCCGATCCGTATCAGCGGTACACGCAGGAGCAGAAGGACGGCATCCTGCACAAAAATGGGCGAGACCTGAACGCCGTCGAGCTCATGGCGCTGTTCGGCGGGTCGATGCCAGCCGGGACCTACGACGAATGCGCGCATTATCTGCCGGACGTTACACGCTATCTCGCCGCGCATTTTCGGGAAAGCGTTCTTGCGGATGACGAGGCGTTCGAAGAGCTGTTCAAGCGGTTTTTCCTGTGGACGGTCTTCTTTTACGATGAGCTTGCAAAAGACGGCATCTGGGACGAGCTGAACGTGTTTCTGTCCGATCTCTTCGCCCTCGCGACCGAAAGATTCGAGGTGCGCGGCGGCGTTCCCGCCGGACGCGACCTTGTCGGTTGTTTCTTCGAGTATTTCGGGAACAAGTCGTTTATGCAGACGAATGACCCGCTCGGAACATGCAAGGGGTTTCCGTTCGGCGTCACGGACGAATACATGGCCCGGCGCTTCAACAATCCGGCATCCTATGCCGATTATGCGTGGCTGATCCTGCTTGTGAACGGATGCCGCGGCTTCACCGGGTTTTACGGTGTGGATCATATCCGGGACAGCGCGTTTTTGGAACGAATGAAGCAGGACAAGTCATGGCAATCCGCCGCAGTCCTGGCGGTCATTGCGGAAACGGAAGCTCACCCGGATTTGACGGATTATTGGTCGGCCGTCCTCGACGACGGGATGCTTTTCTAAGAAGGGAAACGGACCCGCCGGGAAGCACAACCGGGCGGACATTCCCGCGTTCAGGCGAACGCATGCCGCGGGATACCCTCGATTTCCTTTTGAAACTCCGCCGCGGCGACACACAGATCATAGTTGCTCTGGAGATTGATCCAGAATTCCGGCCCCGTCCCGAAATACCGCCCCAGACGCAGCGCCGTATCGGCCGTGATCGCCCGCGTGCCCTTCACAATGGCGTATATTCGCGGCGCGGGCACATGAAGGTCCATCGCCAGCCGGTTCTGCGTGATTTCCATCGGTTTCAGAAATTCTTCCAGAAGAATCTCCCCGGGATGAATCAAGTTCTTTGTTCGGATCATGTCGGACCTCCTTCAGTGGTAATCGACGATTTCGACGTCGTGAACATTTCCGTTGCGCCAGGTAAAACAAATGCGCCATTGAGCATTGATACGGATGCTGTACTGCCCCTCGCGGTCTCCGTGCAGCGCTTCGAAATGGTTGCTGGGCGGAATCCGTAACGTTTCCAGATTCACGACGGCCTCAAGCATATCCAGTTTCCGCAGAGCGATCCGTTCGATCGACCGGAATCTCCGGCTGGAACCTTCCATTTTCAGCCGCATGGTCTCTTTGCATTTGTAGCTCGCGATCATTGTCTGTGCCTTTCCTGAACATAATATACACCGTCTTTTGTTAAACGCAAGACGTAAAACGCAAAAAAGAAGAAATTCTTTGGTATGATATCAGAAAAGATGCCGGATCGGATCCTGTCCGGTCACGGTTCGGGGGGCGTTCCGAGGGGGACGTACCCGGTTTCCTCGACGAGTTTCTGGCCCTCCGGCGAAAGGATGTAGTCCATGAATTTCCGCACGTTCCCGCCGCGCGGATCGTCCGGACCGGGTTTCCGGCCCGTGACCATATACATCTTCTTGCCAAACGGATAGGCGCCGCTGCGGATGTTCTCGTCGGTCGGCGCGACACCGTCGACGGAGAGCAGTTTGATTTTCTTTTTGCGGAGCAGTTCCGTAGCGTAAAAGCGGTAGGAATAGCCGATGGCGCCTTTGCTGTTCCGGTAGTCGGCGGGGACGTAGCCGATGCGGGCGAATCCTTCCCAAATGGGCGTCAGGGGCGGTTCCATGAGCGGGGCGTCGCCCATCAGTTGATTAAACTGCGTCGGGATATTATCCCGCCTGCGCCGCTGGTACGCGACGATCTTCCGGCTTTCGGGCGCGCCGACTTCCTTCCAGTCCGTGATCGCCCCGGAATAGATCCCCCTGATCTGTTCCGTCGTCAGGTTGTCGACCGGATTGTCCGCGTGGACGTAGAAGACGAAGGCGTCCATGCAGAACGGAGTCCCTTCGTATTCCACTCCTCTCCGTTCCGCCGATGCGAGACGCACACTCGACGGCGAAACCGACACGAAGCCCAGTTGAGCCATGTCATACGCCAGGAACTCGTAAACGTCGAAAATGTCTGCTGCCGTTTCGACAGGCCGGTCAGGAGTATTTTTCTTCCAGTTTTTGAGGTAGACCGGGGACATCCCCCGTGCCACGGCGGCATAAACGGGGTAAAGCTCGGAGAGGCCGATCAGATACGGATATCCTCCGGCGGGATCCATGGCGTATTCCGGGGGGATCCGCACCTTGGCGAGCTTGTACTTGACGTACGGGAAACTGACGAGCCTGTCCTTCACGACCGGGAAACGGCCGACCGTCCACCAGTTCCATGCGTGGAAGCCGCAGGTGCTTGCGATATATGCGAACAGCAGGCCGCAGGAAATCCATTTGACGATCTTCGAGTGGAACAGGGACCAGCAGACATAGAAAAAGACTCCGAGCATAAACACGGCCCAGGTCCAGTAGTGAAATTCGCGGTGGAAAGAACCTGTGTAGATACAGAGGAGGCCGATCCCCAGGAGTCCGGCACAGCCTAAAAAAGCCAGCACGAACGTCGTCGCTTTTCCGATGGCTCCCTCAAGCCGCCCGAACCGGAGCATGATGATGAAGATGATGCCGATCACCACCCCCGCAATTCCGCTTCTGTCGCCTTCGCCGTCGTCGAAAAGAGCATAGAGAACGAAAAGGAACAGCACCCATGCCAGTTTCTTCAGCACGGCAGCCCGGAATGTTTTCTTCCGGCTCGGCGTTTTATCGCCCGGCATGTCGGGTTCCAGGTTCTTCCGGTCATTCCCGGGGATGGATTCGGGAATGTCGGGTTGACCGTATTCCGGCGTGTTCGTTTCGTCTGTCCTGTCATTCGGCATAGCTGTCTCCTTACGCGTTCCGATGGCTTTTCCACTTGTTACTATACATGTTACACCTCATTTTTACAAGTTTTTTTTCGGGAAAATGCACGGAGATCATCCCGTACTGGAGCACAGAGCCGACGACATCAGCGGGAAAACCGCGGATTTCACCTGAAAAAACGCCTGTTTCCGCTTGACTTTCCGCTTTTTCGCGGTATATTGTTGTCGGAACAGGAAAATGGAGGTACGGAACGTTTTTCCGTTCCGCCGTTTTGCGCCCGATTCAAGCAAAAAAAGCCCCGCGCCGGAACCCGGACGAACCCGTTTTCAGGACCGCACCCATGAGCACGACACCGCAGCTGACCGAAAGCCTGGAAGACTACCTCGAAGCGATCGCCGAACTGATCGCAGTCGAGGGGCACGCTCACGCCAAGGAGATCGCGGCGAAACTGAACGTGAAGATGCCGTCCGTGACCGGGGCACTCCGACAGCTGGAGAAAATGGGGTGCATCGAGTACAACACGCATTACCCGGTGCAGCTCACGGAGAAGGGCCGCCTGATCGCGGAGGACGTGATGCACCATCACGGCGTCCTGAAGAAGTTCTTCTCCGAAATCCTCGGCCTGCCGCTGGAAAAGGCGTCGGACACCGCATGCCGCCTGGAACACCTGATCGACTGCGACACCATCAGCCGGTTCATCCTGTTCTCGGAGGCAATCGAAAAGCGTTTCGACGCGCGCGCATTGCAGACCTATCTGACCGAGGCGATGTCCCAGCCCGGCCTCGCTGTCCTCTCCGACTGCAAGCCCGGCGAAACGGTCGCCGTGGAGAAGTTCGGGCGCAACCTCGCGCCGGACGCCGTCGCGGGACTGAATCTCAAGCCCGGCGACGCCGTGACCGTCGAGGGTTTCTCGCTGGACCGTTCCGGCGTGCGCGTGACCGTCGGCGGCAGGACGCTCGACATCCCGACTCCGCAGGCGGAAAATATCTGGTGCCGCCCTGCCCCGAAAAACTGAAGCCGGCAACACCGACAGAAAGCCTCTCATAATAGGTCTTATAGGACCTATAAGTCCTATTACTTCTCATTCCCCCAGCCCTTCTCCTTCCAAAAAAGCGAGGCCGAGGAGGACAAGTCCTCCACTGAAGCAATGCGCGGCTGCGCTCGCGCACACCGCAAGCGGTGCTGATACAGTGTCTGGCTGCGCTCGGACACGAAAGGCTTTCCAGGCAAAAAAACGAGGCCGAACTCCGTTTGATGCGATCGCCCGGAATTCGGCCTCTCCCTACACACTTACCTTCCCTTTTTTTCTTTCTCCCTTTTTTGAAACTGGAATCATGATTCATTCATAGGACCTATAGGTCATATAGGTCCTATGGATCATATCAGTCCTATCCATCTGGCATTCTTTCACGGTCAGAGCATCGTCGTGCCGATCTTGAGCACGGTCCCGACCTGATACACGATCATAGTCGTGATGTACGCCAATGCGAGCAGCCCGCCGGCCTCGATGAACGGCATCGCCCAGGAGTTGAGTTCGCGGCGGATGATAGCGAGCGTGGCGAAGCACGGGATGGACAGCAGGCAGAAGAGCATGATGCAGAATCCCTGCAGCGGAGTGTAGTTCGCGCGGAGCTGTTCGCGCAGCGGAACGGATTCCTCGTCCGCCTCGCCCTCGGAATACAGGATGCCGAGCTGGGCCACGAAGACTTCCTTCGCGGCGAGCGCGCCGATGGACGCGGTGGTCAGCTTCCAGTCGAACCCGATGGGCCGGAACAGCGGTTCAAGGGCGTGTCCGACGCGGCCGGAGATGGTGTATTCCATGGCCTCCGCCATCTGCTCGTTTTCAAGCGCGGCGATGGCGTCGGCGCGTTCCTGCGCGGCGTCGATGACGCTCTGCACGTCTTCGGCAAGTTCGAGGTC
>JBGUKN010000055.1:0-13318 GCA_045114455.1 Victivallales bacterium | reverse complement strand
AGGGACTTGAGCACGGAGTAGTAGCAGGGCTTCGGATCGAGGTTGTTGTCGAAGAGAAGCGGCTGACCGCCGCGGAGCCAGGACCAGCTGTCGCCGATGCCCCAGAGGGTGACGGCGTAGATGTCCTTGTGATACTTCACGAAGAGGTCGAACACCTGTTCATAACGCTTCGCGAGCGCGTCGGCGGAGCTGTCGGCGTTGCCCTGGACGCTGTCGTCGCGTTCGAGGCCGCGTCCGCTGTTGCGGAAGCCGTTACGGGTGTTGATGTCCATTTCGGAGATGATGATCTTGCAGCCGGTGGCGGCATAGGCCTTGAACGCGGCTTCGATGGTCTCGATGGACGGATCGTCGTTGCTCTGCCAGTGGGCCTGCATGCCGATGGCGTCGATTCTGACGCCCTTGGCCTTGAAGTCCTTGACCATGTTCACGACGGCCTGGACTTTGCCGGGCTTGTACATATTGAAGTCATTGTAGACCAGCAGGACATCTTCTTCGCCGAGTTCCTTGGCGACCTTGTCGGCAATGCGGAAGGCCTGTTCCATGTAGTCGTCGCCGATGTTCTGGCGCCACGGGGAGAAGCCGCGCGGTCTGCCGTCGTCTTCGAAGCACTCATTGCAGACGTCCCAGCTCTGGATTTTGCCTTTCCAGTGCGTCATGAGGGCGCGGATGTGGTTTTCGAGGCGCTGGAGGACGACTTCGCGCATCGGACGACCGTCGTTCGGATTCTGGAAGACCCAGTTCGGGGTCTGGCTGTGCCAGAGGAACGTGTGGCCGTGAACCTTCATGTTGTACTTCTGGGCGAATTCGACGAGGGTGTCGCCCTGCTGGAACCGGAACTGGCCTTCCTGGGGTTCCGTGGCGTCGAACTTCATTTCGTTTTCGCAGGTCAGACGGTCGAAATCCTGCGCGAGGATGTCGGAAGCGAAGAGATCGCTGAACGCACGGGTCGGAGCCGCGTTGCCGATCAGGAAGAGACCTTTGGCGGCGTCGCGGAGACGGGTAGCTTCCTGAGCCTGAGCCTGGAATGCGACTGCGGTGAGGCAGATGCCCGCCACGAGAGCGGAAACGGATTTGAGGGAGATGGACATTTTGTTATCCTTTTGTTTGGTTGTTATGATAGAAAAGAGCAGGAATTATTTGAACTGATACCAGTCGAGAAGCGCGGTGCTTTCCACCGGCTTGGGACCTGCGGGCTGCTGGTTCGCGCCGGGCTGGCCGCCGGGGCCGCCGCCGAAACCACCAAAGCCGCCGCCGAAGCCGCCCTGGCCGCCGCCGAAGCCGCCGCCGAAACCACCCTGCGGGGGCTGGCCGCCGCCGAAGCCGCCCTGACCACCCTGGCCGCCCTGGCCCTGACGACGCGGACGCTGACCGCCCTGGCCGCCCTGGCCCTGACCGGCGGGGCGCTGGCCGCCCTGGCCACCCTGCGGAGGCATCATGCCGCCGCCGAAGCCGCCCTGAGGCATGCCGCCCATGCCGCCGCCGAAGCCGCCCTGAGGCATACCGCCCATGCCGCCGCCGAAGCCGCCCTGAGGCATGCCGCCGCCGAAGCCGGCAGGCGCGCCGCCCGCGGCCGCCACGGTCACGACGTCGGAGCTGTCAAAGAGAGCCGCAGTCGCCGGAGCGCCCTGGACTTTGAACACGAAATAGAGGTAATCGAACACGCCGTCGACGGCCTTGTCAAGCTTGAAGTTGAGTTCCTTCCAGTCGCCGTTGGTGTTCGGGAGCTTCACGGTGGCGAGCAGATCGCCGTCGGCCGCGCCCTTGCGGATTTCGATGGAGGTATTGTCGTCCTTGGCGCTGTACTTGAGCGTGCCGCCGGTGGGCTTCTTGGAGAAGTCGACGCCGGAAACGCGGATCCAGCTGTTGTTCTGCATGGAGGCGAGGACGGTCTCCTTGTTGGGACCCATCGTGCTCTTCAGGCCGGGCATCTGTTCGGCTTTCGCTTCTTCCTCGGTGAGGATCTTGCCGGACTTGTTCATGGTGACGAAACGGCACTTCTTCATCGGGTCGAAGTTCTTGAGCTGCTTCGGGCCGTGTTCGGTCTCTTCGACCTTCTTGATCGTTCCGTCTTCGTTATAGAAGAGCTCGTCGAAGTTCACGCAGCGGGAATCGCTCTTATTGCGGAGGTTGCTGGCGATGGCAAGCTTGCGGTCGTGATACGCGATATACCAGTGGCCCTTGTACTCGATGATGGAGGCGTGGTTGTTGTTGCCGAGGTTCTGCTTCGGATTGTCGAGGATGGTGCCCTTGTATTCGAACGGACCGGTCGGGGAATCGCTGACCAGGTAGTCGATGTTCGCGGTGGGGCTGAACTGCGTGCTGTAGGAGAAGTAGTATTTTCCTTTGTACTTGTGCATGTAGGAGGCTTCGAAGAACTTCGGCACGTTCAGGTGAATGGCTTCCGGGAACACGCTGATCATGTCCTTGTTGAGCTCAAGAATACGGGCCTGGTCGTTGCCGTTGCCGCCGTAGTACACGAACGCGCGGCCGTCGTCATCGACGAATCCGGCGGGGTCGAAGAGCCAGCGGGAAGCATAGTTGGAGACGTTGCCGGCGATGAGGGTCTTTCCCAGGGGATCCTTGTAGGGGCCTTCGGGCTTGTCGGCCACGGCCACGCCGATGGAGGAGCCGCCGTCCGGGAAGTAGAGGTAGACTTTTCCGTCGCGGATCGCGGTACCGGGAGCGTAGCAGTGTCCGGCCCACGGAGCAACGGTCTGGTCCTCTCCGTACGGACCTTTGCCGCGGCCATAGCCGAAATCATGGTTGCGACCGACGGAGAAGACGAATCCGTGGTCGGTCCAGTTCTGGAGGTCGTCGGTGGAGACCAGTTCGTAGTCGAAGAGGTCGTAGCCGCGCTGGTTGGCGATGTCATGGCTGCAGATGATGTAGATGCGGTCGTTGAACACGAATGCGTTCGGGTCGGCCGTGTACACATGGCTGATGACGGGCTGGTCGGCTTTGACGATGCCGGCTGCGCACACGAGCGTGCACAGAACCGTGAACATCGCCTTCAGAGTTTTGTGGGACATAGTTTGACTCCTTGCAATTGTTTTGCCGTCGGCCGCTGCGGACGTCTGGCGGATGAATTGACAAATCATATCGGTTTTGAGGTAAAAACAGCGGCAGGACCACTGCTTTTCATGCTACTATACAAGCTGGATTCGTTTTTTCAAGCCGAAAAATGCCGGAAAACACTTTTTTTCCAAAAAAAATACATATTTTCTGAAGATTTTTAACGAAAAATGATCGTTTCCATCGGAAAAAACGTGCGGAAAAACCGTGCGGGAAAAGACCGTGAGGAAATCCGCCGGAAAAAGATTCTCCGGTTGCATTTTTCCCGGGCCCGTGGTATAGTAATCCGGCAAACGACACAGTCAACACCGTTCAAACAAAAGGAGTGCGCAATGAAAGAACTTTGGGATATGCTCGTCGATCTGCTGACGAAATACGGAGTCCTGCGGATCCTGCTCGCGATCCTCGTCCTGTTCGCAGGCTGGATCATCGCCTGGATTCTCCGGAAACTCACCGTCAAATGCGTGAAGAAGTGCCGCATCGGGGAACACCTCTCCGCGTGCATCTCGGACGAAGCGGCGGCTCCGGCGGTCCGCGCGGAAAAGATTGCCGGGCAGATCGTCTTCTGGATCGTCTTCCTGCTCGCCGTGGTGCAGTCGCTGAATCTGCTGAGCCTGCATGACGCGGCCTCGCCGCTTCGCGACGTCCTCTCCGACATCATCGGTTTCCTGCCGAACATCTTCGCGGCGGCGATCCTCGGCCTGATCGCATGGGGCGTGGCGGCGGCGGTCCGCTACGCTTCGCTGCTTCTGATGCACGCCCTGCGCCTGGACGAGAGAATCGAGGGCGCGGTGGATACGGGCGGACGCGAATGCAACTTGAGCTTCACGGTCGCCACGACGCTTTTCTGGCTGGTGATCCTGGCGTTCGTCCCCGCAATCCTCGGCGCGCTGAAGATCACGGGGCTGGAGCGTCCGTTCGAGGCAATGACGGCGGACGTGATGCGGTACCTGCCGCGCATTTTCGCAGCCGTACTGATCGCCGCAGCCGGACTCTTCCTCGCCACGATCCTCCGCAAACTCGTGGAACGTCTCATCCTGGCGTCGGGCGGGCTCGGCGACGCGGAGCGGACGGGCGGCAAACTGTTCTCGCGCGACAGTCTCGCGCGCATCTGCGGCGTACTGGTCTTCATCTGCATCGCAATCCCCGTTTCGGCGGCGGCGCTCTCCGCGCTCGGCATCGATTCGCTCACGAATTCCGTATCGGGCCTTTTCACGCGCATGCTGAACTCCGCGGGCAACCTCGCGGCCGCCGCCATCGTGCTCTTCGTGGCGTTTGCGATCGGCTCGCTCGTCGCCCGCCTCGCGTCGCGCCTTCTGGCGGACGCCGGACTGGACCGCCGCATCGGCGAACTCGGATGGAAAGCGAAGGACTCCATGAGCCCGTCGAACGTCGCGGGCAAGCTGCTCTTCGCGGGCATTCTGGTCTTCGCGCTGGTCGCGGCGCTCGAAATCCTCCAGCTGGATGAATCCGCCAAACTGGTGCGGTCCTTCCTGCCGTTCGCCGGACGCCTCGTGCTGGGCGCGGTGGTCTTCCTGCTCGGCATGATGCTGGCGAACCTCGCCGCCGATTTTGTCCGGCGCAACGGCGTGGAATCGCAGGTCTTTCTTTTCGCCGTGCGGATCGCCGTGCTGTTCTTCGCGGGAGCAGCGGCGCTGACCACAGCGGGGATCGGCGGCTCCGCGGCGCTTCTTGCGTTCGGGATCGTGCTCGGCGCATTCGCCGTCGCGTTCGCCATCGCATTCGGTCTCGGCGGACGCAGTTTCGCCGAACGCAAACTCGAGGAGTGGGACCGGGAACATTCCAGGAGCAAAAACGATTTGAAATAAAGGATTTTCCATGCGCCGAGCGAAACGGCGCGGAAATGGAGAGAGGGACCTCCGGCACGGGTTCCCTCTCTTTTTTGTTATTGAAAAGTTTGTTTTTTTGCCGAAACCGTTTTCATTTTTCGTGTGTGCGGTGTATATTAATGTTTACGTTTTTTGAAAACAGCTGTTCGCAGAGGAAGCCGCACCGTGAACGAAACGACCCCGAAAAAGAAAAAGAAATCCGCGCTCGCAATCAATGCCGAGTACGGACTCTTTCTGTTCGTGACCGCGATCGTCCGGCTCCTTCCGCTGCATGCGGCGTACGGCATCCTGAATTTCATCGCCTGGTCGGTGCGCCATTTCAGCAAACGGCACGGACCGCGCACGCCGAAACTGATCCTGCACTCCGGATTCGTGAAGACGCAGGCCGAGGCGAACAAACTGGCGCTGGAAAGCCTGAAGCATTTCGCCAAAGTCTACGTCGAGATGGTGAAATTCGACCAGATCGTGAACGAGGACAATTTCAGCGAATACATCCGCATCGCGGACGACTCCCTGACGCGGGAATTCATGGATCCGGCGACCGCGCCGCAGATCATCCTGACGACGGGGCATTTCGGCAACTGGGAGCTCGCGGGCGGACTGCACAGCTACATCACCAAACAGCGCATGATGAGCATCATGCGCCTGATGGACAATCCGAAGATCGGGCGCTACGTCTACGCGCGCCGCTGCCGCTTCCTGCACAGGTGCTTTTCCAAGGACCTGGGGGTGCGTCCGCTGATCCAGGCGCACAGGGCAGGAGAGAACGTCACGATCGTGTCCGACCAGCACGCAACGGACAAGGAAGGCGTCGAGGTCATGTTCTTCGGGCACCCCGCCATGGCGCAGAAGACGCCCGCATGGCTGTACCTCCGCACGCACACTCCCATCGCGATGCCGTACCTGATCCGCGACGACGACGATTTCCACTTCACGTTCCACTGCGCAAAAATGCCGGATTACCAGGCCACCGGCAACATGGAGGCCGACATCCGCGCCGTGGCCCAGCTCTATACGAACATGATCGAGGAACAGATACGGCGGTTCCCCGAACAGTGGCTCTGGTCGCACAGGCGCTGGCTGGACTGCATGCGCGGCCCGTATCCGCCGCCGAAGCCCGCACCGCAACAGAAGGAAGCTTCCCATGATGATCAAACACCCGTTAAGTGAGTTCAAAAACAACCGGCTGCTCGTTTCGCCCTCGGTCCTCGCCTGCAATTTCGCCTGCCTTGCCGCCGAGCTGGAAGCCGCGGAACAAGCCGAAGCGGACATGATCCATCTTGACATCATGGATGGCCATTTCGTCCCGAACATCACGTTCGGTCCCCCTGTCGTGGCGTCCATGCGCAAATACACCTCCCTGCCCTTCGACGTGCACCTGATGCTGGTCCATCCCGACCGCTACGTCGAACCGTTCGCGAAGGCGGGCGCCGACCATATCACGTTCCACATCGAAAGCGAATGCGACCCCGCGGCGGTCGTCCGGCAGATCCATGAGCTCGGATGTTCCGCCGGGATCACGCTCAAGCCGGGCACGCCCGCATCCGCGATCGAAGCTGTCCTGCCGGAAATCGACATGGTGCTGGTGATGTCGGTGGAGCCAGGCTTCGGAGGACAGAAATTCCAGCCGGAAATGCTGAAGAAAGCCGCCGAAATCCATAAGATGCTCCGCCGCATCGGCAGTCACGCCCACATCGAGATCGACGGCGGCATCACGCATGACAACGTGCGGGAGGCCGCGGCGGCGGGCGTGAACGTCATCGTCGCCGGGACCGCCGTTTTCCGTGCGCCGGAGGGCATCCGCGCCGCGGTCGCCGAACTCCACGAAGCGCAGAGCGCTTTGCCGAAGGAGGATTCCGGCAAATAATCAAGGTGCGGCGGCATCCCCGATGGGATTCGAACTCATGATCAATTCCGCCCGTCGACTCCGACACACTGCATAACTGAAAATATTTCATCCGACAGAAGGGTATTTCTTATGAACCGTGAACACAAACTGTTCCCCGCCGACTGGCAGAAACCGGAGACCGGCGGATTCACGCGCTGCCTGGTCTGCCCGCGCCACTGCCTCATCGCGGACGGCCATACCGGATTCTGCGGCGTCCGCATCAACCAGGGCGGCAGAATCTATTCCATGGCCTACGGATATCCCTGCGCGCTTCAGATCGACCC
Source organism: Victivallales bacterium (assembly GCA_045114455.1). Classification (GTDB taxonomy): domain Bacteria; phylum Verrucomicrobiota; class Lentisphaeria; order Victivallales; family UBA1829; genus UBA1732. Next base: position 6,224 of record JBGUKN010000055.1, on the reverse strand, counting down.
GATCGAGAAGAAACCGCTCCGGCATTTCCGGCCCGGCACGCAGGCGTTTTCCGTCGGGACCTACGGCTGCAACCTGAAATGCGTCTTCTGCCAGAACTGTCACCTGTCGCGGGAAAAGTTCAATCCGCACGCGGCGTACCGCTATTATTCGCCGGAAGACCTGATCGAGCTCATCCGCCGCCACGGCAGCGAATGCGTGGCGTTCACGTTCAACGAACCGGCTGTCTGGGCGGAATACGTGCGGGACTGCGCGATCCTCGCCCGGCAGGAGAAGATCAGCACGATCCTGGTGTCCAACGGGTATTTCTCCGACGAGTGCATGCAGGACATTTTCCCGCTTTTCGACGCGGCGAATATCGACGTGAAGGGATTCGGCGACTTCTACCCGACCATGTGCTACGGAGAACTGGAGCCGGTCAAACATTCCTGCGAATTCTTCAAGAAGGTCTGCGGCGGCCACCTGGAGCTCACCAACCTCGTGATCCCCGGCAAAAACGACTCGCAGGAGCAGATCGACGGATTCCTGGACTGGGTGCGCGACGGGCTCGGCATCGACACCCCGGTGCATTTCACCGCGTACCATCCCGCCTACCTGTACCACGACAGCCCCCGGACGCCGCGCGCGCTTCTGGACAGCATTCAGGCGCACGCGAAAAGCCGCGGCTTCCCGAATGTGTATCTCGGAAACATCTGCTGAAGACGGCAGCTTTTCTGCAAAAAAACGCCTGGAGGGCGAAGATCCGGCTGCCCGGCTTTTTTTCTGCTCAGAAGGGCTTTCCATATCAAAAATTAAAAAAAAGCGGGGCAAAAGAAGTGTAAAACATGAAATTATCGCTTGAAAACACAAAAAAGAGTGATAATTTATGGAGATAAAAGGATTGCATCCGTGCTTCCGAGCTCAAAAAACATCTTCATCCGCATTGGAGAAAGGTTATTTATGAAAAAAATATTCCGTCTCTTCGCCGTCATGCTCCTTGGCGTCGCCTTCTTGTCGGCGTGTTCCAAAGACGACGACAATAATCCGCTGGTCGTCGCCTGCGAAGCCTCCACGTCTCCTTACTGCTATTATGCGGGGGACGAGTCCAATCCGCCTGTCGCCGGCATCGACATCGACCTCATCGAACGGATCGGGAGGGAACTCAGACGTCCCGTGCAATATAAAATCGTGCCGTTCCAGCAGGTTTTCACACTGGTCTCCATGGGCAAGGCGGACATCGGCGCGGCCGGCATCACGATCACGCCGGAGCGTGCCGAGCGTGTCCTTTTCTCCACCGTCTATGACGTCTCCTCCCAGGTGATCGTCGTACCGAAGAACTCCTCCATCATGGATGAGACCATGCTGAAGAGCGCCCGCGTGGCCGCACAGGAAGGCACCACCGACCTCGAGCTTCTGCGCGAACGCATCATACCGAGGACCGTTCTGCCCTTCCTTACCCAGGAGGAAGTGAACCTCGCCCTTTCCGACCGCAGAGCGGACGCCGCCGTGATGGACCTCATGATGGCGGAACTTCTGGTCAAGTCAACGGGAGACGAGTTCAGGATCAACCAGAAACCCCTGACCAAGGACCAATACGGCCTCATTTTCAACAAAGAAAATACGGAGCTTGCGGAAACCGCAAATGCCGTGATCGACAGGTTCAAACTCTCCGGCGATCTCCAGAAAAGCCGCGAAAAGCATCTTGAAGCGCTCAAATCCCACCCCGGAACAGGCGCAAAAGTCGTGGGAGAAAAGGTCAAGCCGTTCGTCGTCTGCCTCGAAGCCTCGTTCGCTCCGTTCGTTTTCATCGACAACAACCGTCTCGTGGGCGTGGATGTCGAAATGGCACAGGCCATTGCCGACGAGCTCAAACGCCCGCTCCAGATCAGGCTCGTGCCGTTCGCCGAGATTATGCCGCTCGTCACGAGCGGAGCCGCCGACATGGGGGCCGCCGGCATCTCCATTACGCCGGAACGCGCCGAATCCGTGCTTTTCTCCGATTCCTACGAAGACAATGTACGCCGGATCCTCGTGAGGGAGGATTCTCCGATCGACGAACTCGAGGACCTGGAAGGCAAGCTCATCGGCGCCAAGAAGGGCACCACGAACGAAGCCTATGCCCTCAACGAGCTCCACGCGGGGAAAACCGTCCACTTCGACAACGCCACCGGCGGCATCATCGGCCTGCTCAATCAGGAGATCGACGCCTTCATCGATGACGAAAACGAGGCGGACCTGGCCGCGGGCAAATACATCGGCAGGATCAGGATGCTGAATATCGCCATCCCCGCGGAGGAATACGGATTCGTGTTCCGCCACGGCAATACCGAGATAAAAAAGGCCGCGGACAAGGTCATTGCCGCAAAACGCGCGAACGGCGACCTTCAGGCCCTTTTCCGCAAGTACATCTCCCTCTACAAAGCCATCAATTCGAACGGGATCTGATCCCGTCCGCTTCATACCCGGGGGCGGAGCTCGCCGCAGATCGGCCGCTCCGCCCGCATCGTCTTGAGAGGCCGGACCATGCGTCCGCAACAAGCCCCACCAGCTACACGGAAACTTTACCAATGGATGCAGGCAGAATACTGGATGATTTCCGAAACGGAGCCATATCCCGGGAACAGGCGCTCGAGCTCCTGAACAAGCTTCCCTACGAGGACATCGGCTTCGCCAAGCTCGACCACCACAGGCAGATGCGGCGCGGCGGCATCGAAACCGTGTTCTGCGCAGGCAAGACCGCCGAACAAGTCCGGAGCATTTTCGAACGGTTCATCGCCGCAGGCGGAAACGCTCTGGGCACGCGCGCCGACGCCGAACAGGCGGAATACGTTCGCGCCGCCCTGCCCGACGTCCAGTATGACCCTGTATCGCGCCTGCTGTATTTCATCGGCAATCCGAAACCCCGGACCGGATGCGTGGCGGTCTGCACGGCCGGCACCTCCGACCTTCCGGTCGCCGAAGAGGCGGCAAAAACGGCGGAGTTTTTCGGCGCGGAGGTGAAACGGTTCTACGACGTCGGGATCGCCGGCATCCAACGCCTTTTCGCTTGCCTGGATGAGATCCGGACCGCAAACGCCGTGATCGCGATCGCGGGAATGGAGGGCGCGCTCGGCGGCGTGATCGCCGGACTCGTTTCCGTGCCGGTCGTGGCCGTGCCGACGTCCGTGGGCTACGGCGCATCCTTCGGCGGCATCGCGCCGCTCCTCACCATGCTCAATTCCTGCGCCGAGGGCATGTCCGTCGTGAACATCGACAACGGGTTCGGCGCAGGCTACCTCGCCGCCCGCATCAATCAGCTTGCCGTACAGGGGAACTGTCCATGAGCAAAACCATTCTTTACCTCGAATGCGCCACTGGGATCAGCGGCGACATGACCGTGGCCGCGCTGCTCGACCTCGGCGCATCCAAAGTCAAACTGCTTGCCGCACTCGACAGCCTGAACGTGGAAGGGTATTCCGTATCCGTCACCCGGGCGAATTCGCACGGCGTCGACGCCTGTTCGTTCGATGTCGAGCTGGAACACGAACATGGGCACGAACATCATCACGGGCATGAACACGGGCATGAACACGGGCATGAACATGAACATCATCACGACCATGAGGCGCTTGAGCACAGGATCGCGCACGAAGTCCACGAGCATGAACATGACCATGAACACGATCACGGGCACGACCACGGGCACGGGCGTCATCATCCGCATGTGCATCGCAACCTCGCGGACGTCACCGCCATTCTGAACAGCGGCAGCCTGACGCCGCATGCCCGCGAAATCGCGCTGAAGATATTCGGCATTGTGGCCGAAGCAGAATCCAAAGCGCACGGCAAACCCGTCGAGGAGGTGCATTTCCACGAAGTCGGCGCGGTCGACTCCATCGTCGACATCGCCGCAGCCGCGGTCTGCCTCGACGACCTCGGGATCGACGACGTCGCGGTGACGGGCCTGAGCGAAGGGACCGGATTCGTGGAATGCCAGCACGGCCTGCTCCCGGTCCCCGTCCCCGCCGTGGCGAACATCGCCTCCGCCTGCGGGCTTCCGCTCCGCATTCTCCCCGTGCAGGGCGAAATGGTCACGCCGACGGGCGCCGCCATCGCCGCCGCGATCCGGACGCGTTCCAGTCTGCCGGAATCCTTCACGATCAGAAAGATCGGCCTCGGTGCGGGCAAGCGCGACTTCGGCATGCCGAACGTCCTCCGCGCGATGCTGATCGAGGAGACCGCCGCCGCGGACGCGCCGCCCGCCGAGATCACGATCCTCGAGACCAACATCGACGACTCCACCGGCGAGACGCTCGGGCTGGCGATGGAATCCCTGCTCGAAGCCGGCGCACTCGACGTGCATTATGTGCCGGTTTTCATGAAGAAAAACCGTCCGGCATGGCTTCTGCGCGTGATCTGCCGCGAGGCCGACGTCCCCGCTCTGGAACGCATCGTCTTCACGGAAACGAGCTCCATCGGCGTCCGCCGCATCCGGGCCGGACGCACCTGCCTCGCCCGCACGGTCGTGGACGTGATGCTGTCCGCCGGGTCCGTGAAAGTCAAGAAATGCAGCTTCGACGGTCGGACGTTCTACTATCCCGAATACGAAAGCGTCAAGGCTCTGGCGGCCGCTTCCGGCGTGCCGTTCGCCGACCTGTTCCTCGACGCCGCTGAAACCGCGAGGTCAAACGATGAACAATAAACTGAATGAACTCCGGCGACTGCTGGAGGACCTGAGCGCGGACGGCATCTGCGCGGCTTTTTCCGGCGGCGTCGACAGCGCCCTGCTCCTGACCGTCCTCTCCGAACTCCACGCCCGGAAGCCGTTTCCCTTGTTTGCGGTCGTCTTCGCCACGGCGTTCCATACCGCCGAGGAAACGGCGTCCGCGATGAAGCAGGCGGCGGATCTCGGCGTGCCCGCGGAACTCGTCGAACGCGACGTGCTGTCCGACCCGGTCCTGCGGGAGAATCCGAAAGACCGCTGCTACCACTGCAAGCGCAATCTTTTCACCGAAATGAAGCGCATCGCCGGGGTGCGCGGCATCGAAAACCTGGTCGACGGCACCAACGCCGACGACACGCGGGTCTACCGTCCCGGACGCAAGGCGCTGGAGGAGCTCGGCGTTCTGAGCCCGCTGGCGATCTGCGGCTTCACGAAAGCCGAGATCCGCGCCGCCGCCCGCGAACTCCTGATCCCCGTCGCGGACAAGCCGTCCACGCCGTGCCTCGCGACGCGGTTCCCCTACGGCACGGTCCTGACGGACGAGGCGCTCCGGCGCGTGGAGCGCGGCGAGACCGTCCTGCACGACTTCGGCCTGAAGGTCGTGCGTCTGCGCGTACATGGCGACGTCGCGCGCATTGAGACCGATCCCGAGGGATTCGAACTGGCGTTCGCCAAACGCTTCGAGGTCGCGTTCGCGCTCCGCAAGGAGGGCTTCCCCTACGTCACGCTTGACCTGGAGGGATTCCGGTCCGGCAGCATGGACGAACCCTTCCTGCTCAAGGAAAAACAAAACGGCTGACCCGGCCCGGGCTCCCGCCACCCCATAGAAAAAAGAAAAGACCGCACCCCCGACTGCTCGCGCAACCGGGGGTGCCGTTTCATTATGGCTGAGGGCATTTCGCCCTGCTTTGCCTCAAATGCGGATCACTTGAAGAGCATCGGCGCGAATTCGCGGAGGCTGCGGCGCCAGGTGAGCCATTCGTGGTCGGTCTTCGGGGATTCGTAGAGCACGAGGTTTTTGATGCCGTGATCCTTCAGGATGCGGTAGGTCTCGCGGACCGGATTGGTCTTTTCCGCCTCGCCGACGCTGAGGAAGACGAGCTTCATCTGGGAATTGAACTTGTCCGCGTCCTTGTAGACGCCGCCGAAGATGGTGTTCACGTCGCCGCCGCCGGGGGCCGCGCCGGGGCCGGAGAAGTTGCCCGCGCCGCTGAAGCCGCCCATGTAGGCGAATTTGTCCATGTTGTCCGGGAACACGGTGTTCCAGGTGTTCACTCCGCCCATGGAGAGCCCGGCCATCGCGGTGTTGTCGCGGTCGGTCTTCGTGCGGAACGTGGCGTCGACCCACGGTTTCAGCTCCTTCACGAAGATCTCGGTCACGCGGACGCCGCGCGGACGGACCGCGCCGTAGTTGCGGACGTTGCCGCTGTCCATGACGACGATCATCGGGACGGCCTTGCCGGAGGCGATCAGGTTGTCCATGATGTCGGCCATGCGGCCCTGTTCTTCCCAGCCGGACTCATCCTCGCCGCCGCCGTGGAGCAG
>JBGUKN010000054.1:0-41499 GCA_045114455.1 Victivallales bacterium | reverse complement strand
CGGCAGTTCCGTGAAGGACCGTATCGCGTTCGCCATGATCGAAGCGGCCGAGCAGGCCGGCCAGCTGAAGCCCGGCGCGCTCATCATTGAGCCGACCAGCGGCAACACCGGCATCGGACTCGCGTTCGTGGCGGCCGTGAAGGGCTACCACCTCATCCTGACCATGCCGGAGACCATGAGCATCGAACGCCGCAAACTCGCGCAGGCGTACGGCGCGGAAATCGTCCTCACTGAAGGCGCAAAGGGCATGAAGGGCGCGATCGCGAAGGCGCTCGAGCTCCGCGATGCCAATCCCGGCTCGTTCATCCCGCAGCAGTTCGAGAACCCCGCGAATCCGGCGTATCACAAGGCGCACACGGGTCCGGAAATCTGGGCGGACGCCGGCGGCAAGGTCGACGCGTTCGTGGCGGGCGTGGGCACCGGCGGCACGCTGACCGGCGTCGGCGAATACCTGCGCGAACAGAACCCGAACGTGAAGATTTTCGCGGTCGAGCCCGACACCAGCCCGGTCCTCGCGGGAGGCGCGCCCGGACCGCACAAGATCCAGGGCATCGGCGCAGGCTTCGTGCCGAAAGTGCTGAAAACCGACCTCATCTCCGAGGTGATCGGCGTATCCGCCGAGAACGCGGGCAAGACCGCCCGTGCGGCAGCCGCACAGGAAGGGTTGCTCGTCGGCATCAGTTCCGGCGCTGCACTCTGGGCTGCGCTTGAGCTCGCAAAACGCCCGGAATTTGCCGGAAAACGCATCGTGGCGCTTCTGCCCGACACCGGCGAGCGTTACCTCTCTACCTGGCTTTTCGAGTAAAGCCTTTTTTCCGAATCATTCCGCTCCTTTTCGCAGATTGCCGTGCGGAGAGGAGTTTTTCAATGCCCCCATCAACCCGAAACGAGGCGAGACCATGAAAACCATCCAGGTAAAAACCATGCTTGACGGCACGCTTCAGCCGTCGCTCTTCTTCCGTCCGCAGACGGAAACCCCGGTCCCGCTCGTCGTCGGGCTTCACACATGGAGTTACGACCGGTTCAATCAGGCGGAAAACTATCTGCCGCTGTGCGAGAAGTACGGCTGGGCGCTGCTTCTGCCGGAATTCCGCGGCCCGAACCTCGCCTCGAATCCGCAGAAGCATGATGCCTGCGGCGGTCTCAAGGCGAGGCGCGACATCCTCGACGCCGTGGAGAATGTGTGCCGGATATCGGCAATCGACCGCAGCAATGTCTTCCTGCTGGGGTGTTCGGGCGGAGGCCATGCTGCGCTGCTGACCGCCGAGGACGCCCCGGAGGTGTTCCGCGCCGTGGATGTCTGGTGTCCGGTATCCGACCTCACGGCGTGGCACGCCCACCTCACGGAGACGCGTCAGCACTATGTGCGGGATCTGGAGGCGTGTCTGGGCGGCGGTCCGGCGGACGTGCCGGAGGAATACGCCCTGCGATCTCCCTCGGAACGCGTCGAAGTATTGAAATCGATCCCGGTTTCGATCCACCACGGCAGGCATGACGACGTCGTCCCGTCCCGTCATTCGGTCGAATTCGTGCGGAAACTGGAAGCGGCGGGCGCGACAGAAGTCTATTTTGAGCTGTTCGACGGCGAACACGAGCAGTTTCCCTCGCACAGCTTCGAATGGTTCGCGCGCCTCGCGGGTGTTCGTCCGCAGGAGGACGGCGGAAGCGCGGCGGTCCGCATCACGGGATAGTTCCCGGGCGTATTCTGTTCAGAACCCGAATTCCGCGTGCGGGAACGGCGATTCGAAATGAAGCGTTTCCCCTGTGAATGGATGAAGGAATTCCAGTACTGCGGCATGAAGCGCCTGGCGGTTGAACTTCAGCCGGGCGAGGTCGTCTTCCGTCATTTTTTGAGAGGCGATTTTCAGAAAAATCCGTTCGTCCGGGCCGTAGAGCTTGTCTCCGGCGAGCGGGAATCCGAGCGAAAACAGTGTGGCGCGCACCTGGTGCTGCCGGCCCGTTCCGAGGACGGCGCGGACCAGCGTCATGTCCGGCGGAACGTGCGATTCCTCGATAAGTTCGGTGACGGCGGTTTCTGAAGTCGGGTCCAGGCGTGCTGCGTCAGCTTCCGGCGAACTCGCGAAGACGAACCGTTTTTTTTTGCGGACCGCGCTGGTCCGGTCATGGATAAGAACGCCTTCCGCCCGGATTCGTCCGCGGAAATCTCCGTTCACGAGCGCGAGATATTCCTTGCGGACGGGCGTATTGCCGTTGTCCATGGCGGCCGCCGCCCGGCGCGAGCGCGCGGCGACGACCAGACCTGAGGTTTCGCGGTCGAGACGGTGCACGAACCGGATTTCGCCGTATTTGCTGCCGACGAGATGCCAGAGGGTGTGGCGGAAGAACGGTCCGGTCGGGTGCATGCACAGATTGCCCGGTTTGTCGATGACCAGCAGATTGTCGTCCTCGTAGACCACGCGGTAATTCAGCTCGGCGTCGGGTTCCGGGGCTTCCGGCGGGTAATAGCCCACGCGGTCGTGGCGCTTGACGTTCATTCCGGGCGCGGCGGGCAGATCGTTCACGGTCACGAGTCCCGCCTCGATCGCGCGAATCCAGCCCGCGCGGTTGAATCTGCTGAAATGCGCGGCGAGATAATCGGGCAGGGCGGCGCCGTTCTCCGCCTCGGGGACGTGGCTGTAGAGCTGGCGGCGCGCGAGCTTGTCCGTAAAATTTCTGCCCATGTCTGCCCCTTCGGATTGTGCTCCGTTCAGGATTGCAGGGCCTGCTTTTTCTGTTCGAGCTCGTCCCAGCGTGCGTACAGACCGTCGATCTTCCCGCGAAGCGTGTTCAGCTCGTTCTGAAGCGCGGCGGATTCCGAGCCGTGGTTCGCGAAGAAATCCGGCGCGGAGAAGATCGCTTCGATTTCGGAGACGCGAGTTTCCAGACGCTCGATCTCCGGTTCAAGCTCCGCCAGTTCGCGTTCCTCCTTGTAGGAAAGCTTTTTCAGCGGGTTTTTCGGTTTCGGCGGAGGCGCGTCCTTTTTCGGGGCGGGCGCGGCGTGAGCCGGCATGGCGGCGCGGTGTTCGGCGTAGTAGTCGTAGTCGCCCGGCCCGGCGAACAGATGCCCGTCCGGCTCGAACGCGATGATGTGCGTGCAGACGCGGTTCAGGAAATAGCGGTCGTGGCTTACGACGGCGAGGCAGCCGGAGTACCCGACGAGGGCTTCCTCCAGCACGCGCATCGATGGCAGGTCCAGGTCGTTGGTCGGTTCGTCGAGGATCAGGAAACTGCCGCCGGATTTGAGGATCTTTGCGAGCGCGATGCGGGCGCGTTCGCCGCCGGACAGACGGTCGATGCGGGTGTTCACGCGGTCGTCCTCGAAGAGGAAACGGCGCAGGTAGCCGCGGATGGAGACGCGTTCGTCGCCGAGGTTGATGAATTCACGTCCTTCGCCGATCTCCTCCAGCACGGTGCGGTCCGGGTTCAGCTCCAAGTGCGCCTGCCCGATATAGTTGAACGCTACGGTCGGAGCGACTTCGATTTTGCCTTTGTCGGGCGTGAGTTGCTGCGTGATGAGCTTCAGCAGCGTGGTTTTGCCCGCGCCGTTCGGCCCCACGATCCCGACGCGCTGGCCCGCCTCGAATTCGAACGAGAAATCGCGGATCAGCGGCTTCCCGCCCATGGCGTGGCTGATGTTTTCGATTTGAACGACCTGGTTGCCGAGGCGGCCGGCCTTCGGGATGATGAGCTCCATGCTGCCGATGCGGTCGGGTGCGGAGACGGCGGCGGTCTCCTCATAGCGTTTGATGCGGCCGAGGTTTCGGCGGAGGCGCGCCTTCGGGGAACGCCTCACCCATTCGATCTCGCGCCGCAGGAAGCTCTGGCGTTTGGATTCCGCCTGGTCTTCGCGGTATTCGCGCGCGGCCTTCGCGGCCAGGAAATCGGCGTAGGAGCCCTCGCAGGAATAGAATTTGCCGTGGTCGAGCTCCACGATGCGCGTGGCGATGCGGTCCAGGAAGCACCGGTCGTGCGTGACGAAGAGGCAGGTACCGCGGTAGTCCGCCAGGAAATCCTCGATCCAGGTGATCGCTTCGATGTCGAGGTGGTTGGTCGGCTCGTCGAGCAGGAGCAGGTCGGGTTCGGCGGCGATGGCGCGCGCCAGCATGACCTTGCGGAGTTCGCCGCCGGAGAGCGAGCCGCAGAGGGAATCACGCGGCGGCAGGTTCAGTTTCTGCGCGACGGTCTCGATCTTGCGGCCGGGGTCCCAGGCGTCGTGGAGCGTGAGGATGCGCTCGAGCTTTTCCTGTTCGGCGGAACCGGGCCGCATGGCGTCCAGCTGCCGGTGGATGTCGTTGAAATACGCCAGCCCCTCGGCGATGGCGTCTCGGACGGAAACGTCGTGAAAACGCGTGCAGTCCTGCTCCATGCAGGCGATGCGCAGCCCGCGCGCGCAGGTGATCTCGCCTTCGGAGGGCTGTTCTGTGCCCGCCACGATGCGCATGAACGTGGATTTGCCGCTGCCGTTTCTTCCAACGAGCGCGACGCGTTCGCCCGCGTGGATCGAAATCTTCGCGTCGTCGAGCAGGATCTGCGTTCCGATGGCGAAACGGAGTCCTTCGCCTGTCCAGAGTACGGTGCCGGCCATGTTCCGCTCAGTTCTCGAAATCCGCCTCGATGGCGTCCCATTCGTCCTCGATGTCCTCGATGCGCTGTTCGAGCGCTTCGAGTTCGGGGCCTTCCGGCAGGTCCGCTTCGTTGTTCAGCAGGGCGAGCGTGTCGATGATGGCGCGGTGAAGGTGTTTTACGCGCGGCGTGAAACGTTTGATCCGTTCTTCGTTCGCGCCGGAGAGGACGGCCTTCGTCATGGCGATGCGTGCGTTGTCGAGTTCGATCAGGCGGGCGCGGATGGGTGCCTTGGGCGCGTCTTCGCCGGGGTGGTAGATTTCGTTGCAGGCTTCCCAGTTTTCGTCGAGGAAGTTCAGGAACGCCACCTCCTGCGTGTCGTCGGCGAAATCGTGTTCGATGAGGCCGAGGATGGACGCGCGGTAGGAGTTGAAGTCCACGCCGTTCGCGATGGCGTCGAGCGTGAACGCGTAAAGCTCGATGTAGCCGATCGGCGCGTTCACGTCGGACAGGATCGCGTCCAGCGAGTCGAGATGCCCGGACGAGGCGGAGAAATCGCTTGCGGAGAGGCCGGGGACGGGATCGCCGTCCTTCGGCGCGCCGTCGCGGTGTTCCCCGTGCATATGGCCGCCGTGCGCGCCGTGCGCGTGATGATGTCCGCAGTCGCAGGCATCGCCGTGTTCATGGTCGTGTTCGTGTTCGTCGTGCGGTGCATGGGCGTCCGCGCCGGGTTCGTTGGTCTCGTCGACCGGCACGATCATGGTCTCGCCGTCCTGGTTGCTCAGCGTGACCTCGATCATATTGCGGTGGAATTCGTCGAAGGAGACGCGCGGATGCGACAGAAGGTCGTTTCCGTCGCAGTAGGCATAGAAGAATCCGGCGGCGAGCTGTTCGGTGATCGTGATGTAGTTGTAGTTGCGGCGCCAGACTTCGATCAGCGCCGTTTCGAACTGCTCGATCCATTCGATCTTGTCGGCGTTGGAGGCGTCGAGCTCGGCGGGGCGGTATTCGAGGGAGAATTTCCCTTCTTCGGCATCCTCGACCGTGACGATGAGGAAGTCGCCGAACCGGAAATTGGTCTGCATGTAGAAATCGCTCAGGTCGAATGCCGGGACGTCGAGCATGGCGTTCCTGAGATTCTTCGCGGAACGCATCCGCAGGTAGTTGTCGTGGGACTCCGCCGCGAAGGCGTCGATCATGCCGCCGTGTCCGAGCAGGATGTAGTACGGCGCGAGCTTGGCGAAGTCGCAGCGGACCGTAGTGAGTTCGACAGGGTCTTTCGCGCCCGGCGCGTACAGCTCGAAATCGTCGTTGGAAAGTTCGCACGGGTTGAACGCCTCGAAACGGTCTCCCGGCAGCAGGATGCCGTTCGCCAGTTCGAAGTCGGACGGGACGATCTTGATGCGTGCGCCGTTGAAGAATTTCGTGCGGAGCGCGCAGTGTCCGTCCTGTTCGAACAGGCGATGATCGTCCTTCAGCATGGTGCGGACGCGTTCGAGCAGGTCCTTCTCCTGTCCGGCGTCGCACCCGATGGCGTCAGCGACGGCCTGAGCGGCCTCGTCGAGTTCGAAACATCCGTGCGGCCTGCCGTCCGCATATTCGGTCAGCGCCTTGTCGAATTTTTCGTGCTGGGCGTTGTTCAGATAAAGCATGTTTTTGTCCCCCTGAGAAGAATCGTCGTCGGATCAAAATGCGAACTTGGGCATTTTGGAGAGTTTGTTGAAGAGGAAATCGTTGATGGCGGCCTTCAGCTCTTCCTGCTCCCACGTTTTGACCGTCTCAATGTCCACCGCGTCCTTCAGCTCGAAATCGCCGCTTCTGAGGCGGTTCAGACGGTAGAGCGCGGCGCCGCATCCGAGCACGTCGCCGACGTCCGCGCAGAGCGTGCGGATGTAGGTCCCCTTGGAGCACGCCACCTCGAAGTCGACGTAGGGGAGATCGAATTTCTTGAACGTGATGGAGTGGATCGTGATGGGCTTCGGTTCGCGCTGGACCTCGACGCCTTTGCGCGCCAGTTCGTACAGGCGTTCGCCGTTGTGCTTCACCGCGGATACCATCGGCGGCGTCTGCATGATGTCGCCCTGGAACTTCAGGAATGCCTCGCGGACCTGTTCGACCGTGAGGTGCGACGTGTCAGTTGTGGAGAGGACCGTGCCGTCCATGTCCTGGGAATCGGTCCGCGTGCCGAGGAGCGCAGTGCCCTCGTACACTTTGTCCTCGCCGGAGAACTTCTGGCTGAACTTCGTGAACTTGCCGAACACGATGACGAGCAGTCCGGTGGCGGCCGGGTCCAGCGTGCCGCAGTGGCCGACCTTCACGGCGTTGAACCGCGCGCGGAAGAACCCGACGACGTCGTGGCTGGTCCATCCTTTCGGCTTGTTGACGAGGAGGATGCCGTTCTGCGTGAAGGGCGGCAGCCTGTGGCGTTTCGGGTCATATTTCATGGTTCATTTCTTTCCTGACGTGGCGGAGAAGCACCTCGGAGGCCTCCTCCTGTGTTTTTGCGAAGATCGAGCATCCGGCGGCCATTTCGTGCCCGCCTCCCTTGAGGCCGCGCGCGATGCGTCCGACGGAGATTTCCGGGTCCTTCGAGCGCATGGAAATGCGGTAGATGCCGGGATTGGAGGTCGGCTTGACGAGCGCGGCGACGGTGACGCCCTGTATCCCGCGCACAAGCTCGATGAGCTGTTCGGTGTTCCGCAGGTTCACGTCGTATTTGTCGAGCAGTTCGCGCGGGATGGATATCCATGCGAATTTGCCGTCGAACGCGGTCCGGATGCCGGAGAAAAGCTCGCTTTCGAACCGGACCATGTTCAGCGGTTTCGAAAGGTACACCTCGTTGATGATGCGGTCGTGGTCGGCGCCGAGCTCCAGCAGGGCGGCGGCCGCCCGGTGCGATTTCGCGCTGGTGTTCGTGAACTTGAAGCAGCCGGTGTCGGTCACGATCCCGAGCAGCAGGAATGTGGCGGAGAGCGGGGATATCTTCCAGCCCTGCGAGACCGCGAAATAATAGATCAGCTCCGCCGTGGAGCTGGCTTCCGGGTCCAGGCAAGTCAGCGTGCCGAACATCTCGTCGTCCGGGTGATGGTCGAACGTGATGACCGGGATCGCGACGGACGCGAACTCCGCCGGGCCGAGCTGCATGCGCTTCACCGTGGACGCGTCGGCGTTCAGCACCAGCGAGAATTTCGTGTTGATCACCTCCGCGGTGAATTCGGCGGACGGGAACGGCAGAAACGGGCGGTAGCAGTCCGGCATCTGCGCCGCAAGAAAAAACTCTGCGCGGAACCCGTTGTCCCGCAGCAGAGTGCAGAGCCCGCACGCGGAGCCGACCGCATCGCCGTCCGGCCATTCGTGGGTGACCACGAGGACCGGAGCGGGATTGTCGCGGACGGCCTCAAGCGCGGCCGCCATGCCGGTGAAATCAGTTGCCGGCATTTTCGTCCTCCATATGCCGGAGCAGGTCCAGGACGCGGTCCCCGTCCGCGACGGAATGGTCGAGGACGAAGTGCAGGACCGGCGTGTACTTGAGGATGACCTCCTTCGACATGAGCGACTGGATTTCGGACTTGCGTTCGATCAGACGGCGGACGATGCGCGCTTCCTCCTCCTCGTTTTTCGCGCCGAGGATGCTGACGTACACGCTGGCGTTTTTGAGGTTGGAGGCGCAGTCCACGCGGGTGATGGATATGATCTTGCCCTGTTCTTCGTTGTATCCGAGCGTCTCCAGCAGGTCGGCGAGCACGCGCTTGAGCAGCTCGTTGACGCGGACGAGACGGTCGACGGAAGCGACCGGGTGTTTTCTGTTGTTTCGAGGCATGATGCGCCTCCTGAGCTTACAGTGTTTGTTTCTTCAGTTCGATTTCGTAGAGCTGGATGGTGTCGCCCTCGTCGAAATCGGCGAAGTTGTCCAGACGGATGCCGCATTCCATGCCGGCGCGAACCTCGCGGACGTCGTCCTTGAGGTGGCGGAGAGAACGCACTTCGCCGTTGAACAGGAGTTCCTTGCCGCGGAAGACCCTTGCCTTGGAGCCGACCTTCGCGGTGCCCTTTTCGACGATGCAGCCGCAGATGTCGGACCCGTTGGACAGATGGAAGATCTTGAGGATGCGGACGGTGGCGAGTTCCTTTTCGCGCTTTTCGGGTTCCAGGCGGCCGGCCATGGCGTCGTCGATGTCCTCCAGCAGTTCGTAGATGATGCTGTACAGGCGGATTTCGACGCGCTCCTTCTTGGCCAGGTCGTTCACGCCGGGGTTGACGCGTACGTGGAAGCCGAGGATGATGGCGTTGGCGGAGCTGGCGAGCATCACGTCGTTTTCCGTGATGGCGCCGACGTCCGAATGGATGACCTCGATGCTGATCTTCGGGTTCGATTTCTTCTTCAGGGACTCCACGATCGCCTCGGTGGAGCCGCGGACATCCGCCTTCACGACGACCTTCAGGTCGTTGCGCTTGCCTTCCTCCATCTGGGAGAAGAGGGCTTCGAGTCCGGCGGCGACGGGTTTCGCGGAGAGGATCTCCCGGCGGTTTTCCGCCTCGCGGGTCTCGCCGAGGGACTTTGCGACGTTGAGCGATTCGCAGACGGCCAGCTTGGTTCCCGCGGGCGGGACGCCGGAGAGTCCGACGACCTTGACCGGGGTGCTGGGGCCGGCGAGCGGAACGCGATGTCCGCGGCTGTCGATCAGGGATTTGACCTTGCCGTAATACTGGCCGCAGATGATGGCGTCACCGACGCGGAGCGTGCCGTTTTTTACGACGACGTTCGCGGTGGCGCCGAGGCCCTGTTCGAGCTCGGATTCCAGCACGAATGCCTGCGCCGGATTCTTCGGATTGGCCTTCAGCTCCAGCATTTCCGCCTCGAGCAGGATGCGCTCCAGGAGATCGTCGATGCCTGCGCCCGTGCGGGCGGACACCTTGATCGCGGCGACCTGTCCGCCCCAGTCTTCGGGCATCAGGTCGTGTTCCTGCATGTTGCGGAGGACGCGGTCGAAATTGGCCTCGGGGAGGTCCATTTTGTTGACGGCGACGATGATCGGCACCTTGGCGGCCTTGGCGTGGTTCAGCGCCTCGACCGTCTGCGGCATAAAGCCGTCGTCGGCGGCCACGACCAGGACCACGATGTCGGTCACGTTCGCGCCGCGGGCGCGCATCTGGGTGAACGCCTCGTGGCCGGGGGTGTCGACAAAGGTGATGTTCTTGCCGTCGAGGTTGACGACGGATGCGCCGATGCTCTGCGTGATGCCGCCCGCTTCGGATGCGGTCACATGGGTCTTGCGGATGCAGTCCTGAAGAGAGGTCTTGCCGTGGTCGACATGGCCCATGAAGGTCACGATCGGGGGACGTTCCTTGAGCTCGGATTCGGCGCAGGAATAGACGCGGTCTTCGGGCGCGACGGTCTCCTCGACCTCGTTTTTGAGCATGTGGAGGTCTTTGTCGCGATGATCCACGATGAGCTTGCAGCCGAATTTCTCGGCGAGCTTCTGGGCGACATCGGACTCCACGGTCTGGTTGATGTTCGCCAGCACGTTCATCATCATGAGGCTCATGATGACTTCGTTCGGCTTGCGTCCGATGGCTTCGGCGAGCGCCTTCACCACGATCGGAGTCTTGATATGCACCTCGCGGCCGGGAACATTGTTCACGGCCTGCGGCTCGACGGGCTGGCGGTTATCGCGATTGTCGCGGTTGCGATTGTCTCTGTTGTCGCGGTTGCGGTTGTCGCGGTTGCGGTTGTCGCGGTTGTCGCGGTTGCGGTTATCCCTGTTGTCGCGGTTGCCGCCGCGGTTGTCGTAACCGGGCCCGCGCGTTTCGTGACGGAAATTCTTGCCTCCGCCGGGATGATTGAACTTTTCGCGATGCCCCTGCATGCCGTCGTCCGTATCGTCGAGATCGGACGAGAACTTGGCGGCGTTTCCGCCGAGGACATGCTGCTGCGATTTCGGCTGGATCTGCGGCTGGGGTTTCGGCTGAACGGGAGAGGGCGCCGGGACCTGCGGTTTCGGCTGAACGGGAGCGGGCGCCGGAGCCTGCGGTTTCGGCTGTACCTGCGGCTGCGCCTTCTGCGGTTCCTTTTTCGGTTCTTCCTGCTTTTTCGGAGCGGGTTTCACCGTTTTGTCAGCCTGGGCGGGGGCGCTGCCGGACGCGGGTTTTTCCGCCGGTTTGAGATTGAACTTTTCGACGAGACGGTCCATCGCCTCCTGGGGGAGGTTGGAGGATGCGGTCTTGCCGGGGAATCCGAACGCGTCGAGCGCGGCGATTACGTCTTTGTTCTGAAGGCCGTACTGTGTGGCCCAGTCCCTGATTCTGATATTTTTGGAAGCCATGATGGGGTACTCCTCAATAACGCGGTTTCATCGCCGGTCACGGCTGTTCGCTGTCCGTTCCGGCGTCCCCGGCGGGCTGTTCGTCCGCAGGTGCGGCGGCTTTTGCGGCGGCGACGGCACTTGCGATCCCCGCCCGGTCCGCATCGGTCAGTTCCGCGATGGCGGCGAGGTCTTCCTCGGAAGCGTTGCCGAGTCCTTCGATGGTCAGGTAGCCGTGTTCGACGAGGGCTTCAGCGGCTTCGGCGGAAACGCCTGCCTTGGAGGCCAGCTCAGCGGCGGCTTCCTGTTTCTTGCGGGCGAATTCCTCTTCTTCGCTCTCCTGGATGACGATGTTGATGTTCCACTGGATGAGGCGCTGCGTGAGGCGGACGTTCTGCGCCTTGCGTCCGAACGCAAGGCGGGAGTTCTCCTGGTCGACGTGGAGCGTGACGGTCTTCGTCTCGGGATCAAGCTCGATGTCGAGGAGCTTTGCCGGGTGCATGGCGTTCGCGATGAACGTCTTCAGGTCGCTGCTGTACGGGATCACGTCGATGCGCTCGCTGCCGAGTTCGTTCGTGATGTTGCGGACGCGGAGTCCGCGCATGCCGACGCAGGCGCCGACGGGATCGACGCGGGGATCATTGGACTTGACCGCGACTTTGGAACGGGATCCGGGAGCGCGGGCGATGCCGACGATCTCGACCACGCCGTCATGGATTTCGGAGACTTCGCGTTCGAAGAGGCGACGGACGAAGTTGTTGGACGTGCGGGTGAGGATAAGGCTCGGGCCGGAGCCTTCCATGTCGACCTTCACGAGCAGGGCGCTGATGCGGTCGCCCGCGGAGAACTGTTCGCCGGGGATGCGGTCGCGTCCGGCGATGACGCCCTGGGATTTCTTGATGTCGACGACGATGCCGAGCGCGTCGGCGTGATGCACGGTTCCGGTCACGATCTCGCCGATCTTGTCCTTGAATTCGTCGTGAACGATGTCCTTTTCCGCTTTGCGGAGCATCTGCGCGATCGTCTGGCGGGCGGTCTGCGCGGCGATGCGCCCGAAGTCGGCGGCCGTCACTTCCCATTCCACGATGTCGCCGATTTTCGCGCCCGGGATGCGTCTCACGGCGTCGGCCAGAAGGATTTCGTCCTCGGTGGGGAACTCTTCGACGACCTTCAGGCGCGCCCATGCCTTCAGTTCTCCGGTGCGGAGATTGACTTTCACGTTCAGATCGCTTGCGGGGCGGGAGCTTTTCCGGTATGCGGAAAGGATTGCCTGTTCCAGTGCCTTGACCACCTGTTCCTTGCTGATGCCGCGTTCCTGCTCGATGTATTCGAGCATGGCCAGTAATTCGTTGTTCATGTTGTACTCCTTCAGGTGTCGGGTTCGTTGATGTTATCGTGATGCCGGAGACGGTTTTCGCCGTCCGCGGTTTCCTGCCTGTCTGCGCCGTGTTCCGTTCCGCCGTCCCGGGTGCAAATGCAAAAACAACCCCACAGGCCCCCGGCCGGTCCGACCGCACGGACCGGACGGTCCGGCAGTCTTTCCGCTTCAGAGGTCTGGCGGTTTCTGCATGGACGAACTGCGTTTTCGACGCGCGGTCCATCGTCTTTGTACCGGGATTCGCGAAGCAAACCACAGCAATAATACAATACATCAAAAAGAGGATAGTTCAAGCTGTTTCCATGGAAAATGCGGGAAAAACTTCCGTGAAACGGGGAAAAACGAAAAAAAACGACGCTTTTTCCGCTTTTTTTCTTGAAAAACAGGGCTCTGCATGATATATTGATTGTTCAAAAAATTGTTTTGAATACGCATTTGTTCTGAAAACATATCGAAAACCGAAAGGTGACACCATGCCCAAAACGTATGTCCGCAAGTCCGCTGTGAAGACGCAGCGCAACAGCGAAAAAGCCCGCATCAAAAACAAATCCCACAGAAACGCCCTCGCCACGCTCGAAAAGACTTTCCGCGCGGCAGCCGCTTCCGATGACAAGGCCGCCGTCGCCGAGCTCTACCGCAAGGAATGCTCCGCGCTCGACAAGGCCGTCAAGGTCGGCGTGATCCACGAGAACAAGGCCAACCGCAAGAAATCCCGTCTTGCCGCGCTGGTCGCAGCAAAGGCCGAGTAAGACTTTCCGGCTGACGGATTCGTCCGTCCCCTTTTTTTCAGACGTCGCACCCGTCTGACCGAAATGCGTCTTTCCATCCGTTGACGCTTTTGGGGATTATCGTTCCGTTCGGCCCGCCAAGTTGTATGTTTTGATTTGTTGCCCTCCGGTTCGCCGGAGGGTTTTTCTTTTTTGCGGGATGCGGGGGGCGCTGATGTGATGAAACGGACTCAGCGCCGTATCTGGGCGCAATCCTTCTCGATGGTCCGGACGAGGCGTCCCAGCGGCGGGATCCAGCCGGGCGCGATTTCCGCATAAGCGGACAGAAGGAGTTCCGCGGTCGCGTCGCAGGAGATGAAATCGTCGAGCGCCGGCCTGTGATTCGCCGCCTCAATGCAGACGGCGGCTCCGAGGGAACCCAGGTCGCGCAGGATGCTGCGTTCGGAGAGGTGTCCGGACCAGGACTGGAGCCAGCCGGGATTCCAGAGGGAGAGGACGGCGCCGCGGTAGTAGAAATGGGAGAGGCGGAAATCGCCATGGAAGAGTTCCGCGGAATGAAGCGCGGCGATGAGGCGGGAGCTGTCCTCGATGAAGAGGGCGACGCGTGCGCGTGCGTTCGGACGGCAGAAGATGTCCGTGACCTCCTCCGCGTCGGAGACTGCCTCCATGACCAGATAGACGGCCTTGATGATGAGCCCTTTCTTGCGGATGCCGATCGCCATGACGGCGGGCGTGGAGACCCCGGCGTCGGCGGCGAGCGCGGCCCATTCCGCGCGGCGGAAGGGGTTGGTGCGGGAGAAAAGGTTGCGGAGTCCGAGCCCGGTGGGATAGACGCGTTTTTTCAGGTAGAGTGCAGGCGTCTGAGCCGTTTCGGGCCGGAGCCCGGACCAGAATCCCGGGATGCTGTCCGGCGAGACATAGGGATCGAAGAAATCGTCGATGCGGAGGATGTCGTCGTTGGCGATGGTGAAGAGCTCCGGGGCGGGGAAAATGAACTTGAGGCCGCCGTTGTCGGCGTTGACGAAGAGCGGCGTGTTTCCATTGGGTGTGAAGATGTGTTTGCTCATGCGTTTTGTCCTCCATAGTCGAACCGGAGTTTGCGTTTGTCCAGCCAGTGCGTCCGGGCGGCGGCCATGACCTCGGACGCGGCAGGCGCGGCCTTTTCCGAGGCGGTGGAATAGGCGTCGAACAGGTCCTGAACGATCCGGTTCAGGTTGAAGAAATCGTCCGGGAACGCCGGGTTCTGTTCGGCGAAGATCAGGACGGACGACGCGATGCGCCCGAGCTCGCGGACGACCAGTTCGTGCGGGACTTCGCCGGAGAAGATCTGTGCGGAATCCAGGTCCCAGACGCCGCACGGGGCATCGTCGGCAGTACGGTAGAGGTTGACGAGCTTCAGATCGCCGTGATAAAACCCGTGGTTGTGGAGCGCGGCGGCGACGCATGCGGCTTCCCGGATGACCGCGGGCATCCCGGCGGGGGCGTCGGGACGGTCGATGACGTACGACATCAGGTCGCAGGCGTCCACCGCCTCGGTGACCAGATAGCCGCCCAGCAGGAACCGGGCGCGCCGTTTCTCGCCGACGGCGAACACGCGAGGCGTCGGGACTCCGGCTTCTTCGACGCGGACGGCGGCGATCGCCGCGCGGAAGACACGGGCGGGAAGGAAGAAATACCGGACGGCAAATTTCAGGCTGCCGACGCCGTTTCGTTTCACGAAGATGCGCTGCCCGCCGGGAATGGTGCAGACGGCGGCGCTGGACGTGACCGAGGTCTTGGCCCGGTTTCCGTCGCGGATCATGGCGTCGGCTTCGGCGAAATGCTCCGCGAGGTAGTCCTGCGCCGGGCCTGGAGCCAGCGCGAAACGGTACGGTCCTTTCCTGACCTCCCGCACACCCGGCAGCGCCAGGTATTTATCACGGCAATGGAAATAGTCGGTGCTCATTTCGGCAAATCTTTGAATCCCGTTGCGGCGAGCCGCCAGGCGGTGCGGAGCGCGACGTCCGCCGCGGTCCTGATGCTCTCCGCCGAAATCTTGTCCATGGTATCTGCGCCGGTGTGCCAGTAGCAGTTGTCCGGGCCGTAGCTGAAGTCGATCAGGTCGACGGCGGGGATTCCGGCCTGAAGAAACGGATAGTGGTCGTCGAGCATGTCGGTGTCGCCGAGGGAGAACTTGTCGGCATATCCGGCGGCTTCCGCCTCGGCCATTACGAGCTTCGCGAGTGCGGGCGTGGAATTGCCCGCGAGGTCGATGTGAAGGTCCCTGTCGCCGATCATGTCCAGCAGGATCATGGCGCGGCAGCGTTTCAGGATGCCGTCCCGGCGGAGTCCTTCAACATAGTCGCGGCTGCCGAGGAGGCCGTCTGTCTGCGTGTATTGGTAAAGCGCCTCCTCGCCGTCGAAAAAGACGAACCGGATGCCGCAGGGAAGGCGGCGTGCCTGCATGCGCTCGATGCACGCACGCGCCATTGCAAGCAGGGCGCCGACTCCGGATGCTCCGTCGTTTGCTCCGGCGAAATCCGGCACGCTGAAGAGGCGCTTGGTGTCGTGGTGTGCGCCGATGACGATGAAGCCGCCGTCATCGGCCCCCTGTGCCGTATTGCGGACAGTCGGCGGGATGATGATCTCGACGTTCTTGAGCGCCCCTGTGCCGGTGATGCGGACCTGTCCGCCCGATTCGAGGAGACCGGGCATTTCGATGGCCTGTTTCTCGATCCATTCGGCGGATTTTAGCGCGCCCCCGGTGCCGTAAACCTTCGGTCCGAGTTCGTAATTCTCCTGCGCATACCGCAATGCGAGCTCGCCGTCGACGACTGGCGGTTCGACATCTTCCTTGCAGGCGGAGACGGCGGCCGCGATCATGGCGGTCAAGGCGGCGAGAACGGAAACGAGGCGTGGACGGGTGGATTCCATGGGCGGTCAGCTCCCCTTGTCGATGCGGATGTTCCTGCGCTGGTAGGTCGGGATGTCGAGGTCTTCGTCGTGGAACCGTATGGCAGGGAGCTTCTCGAAGACGCCTTTGTCGTAGCTCTGGAGGCCGAGCTCCACCTCCTCGACGTTGTTCGAAGCGGCGGAGAAAGGCAGCGGGAGCTCGTCGGCGCGGCCCGGCGCGGGAGACACCGGCTCGGGTACGGGCGCGCGGCGGGGCAGGGGTTCCGGCTTGGATTCGGGCGCGTACTGGAAGATGACGGCGGTCATTTGGACGGAGCCTGTGGCCTCGTCGCAGACGTTTGCGCCGGAGAGGATCTCAATATTTTTCGGCATGACGCCGGCCGCGAGTTCAAGGGTGCGTTTCAGTTCGCCGAGCTCCAGGTCGGGGCCGCCGGTCAGCGTGACGATCGCGGCGTCGGCGCGCTTCATCGCCTCGCTGCCGCCGAGGAACGGCGATTCGAGCATGCGCGAGAGCGCGAGAGCGCAGCGGTCGAGGCCGTCGGAATTCTCCGCGAACCCGACGCCGATGCCGCAGGACGCTTTCCGTTTGTGGAGCGCCCGCATGAAGGTGGCGAAATCCGTCCCGATGAGGTCGCGGCAGCGAAGGACCGAGGCGATTCCGACGACGGTCGAGGCCATTTCGTGCGCCGAGGTCGCGAATGCGTTTTCGGCGGGCGTGTCGGGCGGAAGCGTGCTGAAGAGCAGGTCATTCGGCATCGTCAGGACCACGTCCGCGACCGGGAGGATCTCCCTGAGGCAGTCGTCGGCGTT
Organism: Victivallales bacterium; assembly: GCA_045114455.1. GTDB lineage: Bacteria > Verrucomicrobiota > Lentisphaeria > Victivallales > UBA1829 > UBA1732. The sequence continues at coordinate 24,826 of JBGUKN010000054.1, read as the reverse complement.
CTTGCGGCGTGAATGCGCCTCGAATGAGAACGGTGTGGTGAGAAGGAAAATGGCGGGGATGCCTTCCTCGCGGGCGATGCTGGCGAGCGTGCGGACGCCGCCGGTGGCCGTGCCGCCGCCGAGCCCTCCGGTCACGATCAGCAGGGAGAACCCGCGGACGTGCTCTTTCAGGTTGGTGCGTTCGTGGGAAACGGCGCGTTCGCCGCGGATGATGTCTCCGCCGCATCCGGCGCTGGATTTCGAGTTCCAGTCCGCCGAAGCGTTGATGACCGCGTCGGCGCGGGTTCCGGCGAGGACGCCGCCGTCGGTGTCGACCGCGAGTGTGACAAGCCATTTTGCGCGGGGGATGCCCCGCAGGAAATCAAGGATGCGGACGCCGCATCCGCCGAGTCCGACGACGAGCGCCTTTCCGTTGCCGAGCGGAGCCCGGGAGAGGCCGGCGGGCGTGTTTGCGATTTGTTCCATCATATTTTGAATGCCTTTCCCAGGTTTTGCAGTCCCTGCAGGAACTGGTCCGTCGCCTGGACCACGGTCCGGCGCAGGCCGCCGCCCGCGGACGGGGAATCCTCCTCCAGCGCGGCGGCGTGCTTGACGAGCCCCAGGATCGCGGAATAGCACGGCATGGGGCTTCGGAACGCCGACAGGGCGCCGGTCACGTTCATGGTCTCGCCGCAGCGGACGGGGACGCCCATGACGTTCATCATGATGGCCGGGGCGGAGTCGATCATGGAGCCGCCGCCGGTCATGACGATGCTGTTCCGCAGGTAGGAGAACATGTTGGCTCGCTCGAGTTCATTCTTGAGGAGCGTGAACGTTTCCCGCTGGCGCAGGTCCATGACTTTTTCGAAGGAGTCGAGCGGGATCCGGCGGATCTTCTCCGCGCCGCCGCCCGACACCTTGTATTCGACGTAGTTCTTTCCTTCGTCGCGCAGTGTCTTCAGCCTGGATTCCCGCAGGAATTTCTGGCAGTATTCGTACGGAAGCTCCAGCGCGATGGACAGGTCGTTCGCGACATTGTTCACACCGGTCGGGATGGAGCCGCTCAGGAGGACGCCCTCCCTGTAGAGCAGCACGTAGGAACAGACGCCCGCGCCGTAGTCGAAGAGCAGCGTGCCCTGGTTGCGTTCGTCCTGCGTCAGCACGCCGTAGGCGTCGGCGAGCGGTACGAAGATCGGATAGCCGGACTCGAAACCGAGCTCGCGCAGGATGGTCTGGACCATGTCGATGCGTTTTTTGTCCGCGAAGACGATGTGGATGATCGCGGTGAGCTTTTCCGCGAGGCTTCCGATGGGGTTGAACGTGCGTTTCGTGCTGTCGAGCAGGAACGACGAGTCGTAGACCTGGATGTTCACGAGGTCGGTCGAGACCGCCAGGTTCTTCGCGCTGTCGATCGCCTTCTGCACATGGGCGGCGGTGATCTTTTTATCTTCGTTGTAGTTCAGCACCGTTCCTTCGCCGAACCGCGAGCTGACATACATCCCGTTGACCAGGAAAAAGACGTGCTGTTCCGCGCGGCTGAATTTCCATCCGAGCCCCTTTTCCGATTCGTCGAGCACGGACTTGAGGATGTTCAGGACGGCGTTCTGGTCGATGATCGTGCCCCTTACGACGGCGTTTTTGCTTGGGAGTGAGGCGAAAGAAAGCACCTCGATGTTCCCGTTCCGGTCCGGCATGCCGTGAATGACGCAGATCTTGTCCGTGCCGAATTCGATGCCGGTTATGATTGTTTGTCCTGACGAAGCCATTTCATTTCCTTCTGCTGCATGCGAGCCGTTTGCCTGGCGGAGTTGTCATAAAACATTACCACACTTTTTAAAAAAATCGAATGGTTTTTCCAAAAAAACCATGTTTTTTCGGAGAAAACCGCAAAAAAGGGCGGCCCCGGTGTGCGCGAGGCGTCAGTCCAGCCCGAAAAGCCGGAGGAGCGCGTCGAACCGTTCCACCGTGTCCGCGCCGAATTTTTCCAGGGAACGGCGGACGGCGCCGACCGGTTTTTCCTGCATGTCGCCGGACTTCGAGAAGAACTTGTCCGCCAGGCAGATGAGCTTTTCCTCCGGCGTTTCCGGCAGGTAGTCGCGTTCCGGGATCGGCAACCCCTGTTCGCGCACCTCGCGCGCCGTGATGCCGGTCCCCGTGTGGCGTTCGCAGATGCGGGCGAACGGCTCCAGGTCGATTTCGAGCGTCTGGCCGTAGTCGCGGAGCATTTCCGCGCCGATGACGCCGTGGGCGATGTAGGGGCGCGGACCCGTGCAGAGGATGGACGGCGCATGGCATTGCAGGATGCCGACGTCGTGGAGCATGGCGCCCGCGGAGACGAGTCCGGCATCGAGGGCCAGCGGCGGGCGCGACGGATTCGCGAGGATGGCGAAGGCTTTGTCCCGGACCTGCGTGCTGTGGCGCAGAAGAAGCCGCCGGAGAGGCGTGTCCTCCGGGTAGAAACGGGCGATGATGGCGTCCGGGTCGATCATGTTCATACGGGAGCGGGATCGGCTTGAGCGAAAACGGGACGGAACCGGAAAATCATTTCTTTCCCGGTTCGCCCTTCTTTTCGGCATCCCGGATTTTGAGCTCGTTCGTCAGGACGGACACGACATGGTCGGCGAATTTCGCGGCAGCCTTGCTCAGGCCGGCGCCGAACGCCTCGGCGGAGGTGTCGTCGACCGGGATGATAAAATCCTCGGTCCCCGTAATCCTGAACGCGTCGTTGCCGTGTTCGATGATGAAGAAGTGGACCATCAGGTCGACCTGCTTTTTGGTCTTGTCCAGTTCGCAGTTCAGCACTGATCCGTCAAGTTCGAACACCGGTTTCCCGTCGCGTTCCTGGTTGCCGCACTGTTCGGCGAAGCGGGCCCCGAGATATTTGGTGAGCATGGCTCCGGGCGGCATCGACCAGCGGTTGTATTCGTCGACGACGATCTGGTTGGCGGCTTCGCGGAACGCCATTTTGAAGCGTCCGGCGCATTCGCTGGAGAAGGCGTCGACGTCGACGATGAAAGGCAGCTCGCCGAGCGATTCGGGAGTGGCGAGGTCAAACGTCTTCGTTTCCGTGAAATCGCTCTGCGGAATGAGGCTGAAACTGCATGCGGCGAGGAGCGGGAGCGCCATGGCCGCGCACCAGAGGGTGAAACGTTTCATGAGGCTGTGTCTCCTCGGAGTTGAAGATGGTTACTGTTGGGCGGGGGGGATGACGAGCTTCTGTCCGATCTTCAGGATGCCGCGTTCGCCGAGCGTTTCCTTGTTGGCGTCCTGAATGACCTTCCACATGGATGCCTTGCCGTACATCTTCTGCGCGATGGCCTGAAGTCCGTCACCCTTCGCCACATAGTAGTAGCGAACGCCGTTCTCGCCGGCGATCGTGGTGCCCGGGGTGCCGGTCGTGGAAGACGGGACGCCGCCAGAGCGGGATGCGGTCGCAGGGGTCGAAGCTGCGGCGGAACCGGAAGAAGCGGTCTGGGCCGGTTTGCTGGAGGCGGCGCTGGCGAGGCGGTTGCGGAGTTCCTGGTTCTGCGCCAGGATGACCTTCTCGTTGTCGATGTACTTCTGGATCTTCTCGCGGAGCGCGGCGTTCTCGGCGTTCTTCGCGGCGAGCTTGGCCGGATCGGTCTGCGGGACATCGTCGGCGAGCTTGATGTCGTTGCGGACGCGGTAGGATTCGAACATCAGGCGTTCGCAGTCCTGGATGTAGCCGCGGATGGCGGCCTGGTCCTGCTTGGAAAGGGTCTCGCCGCTGAGCTCAAGATACTTCAGCAGATGGTAGATGGCGGCGGGGTAGTTCTCGAGGTTTTCCTTGTAAAGCATGGCCGCGTCGTAATGCGCCTTCGGGGACTTCGGGCAGATCGAGAGGAACTCCTCCAGGCTTTCGGCGGCTTCGCGATAGGATTTCGCAGACTTGGCGGTCGTGTATTTCGCATACAGCGGGTGCGTGGCCTCCTTGCCGACGTAATCGGAACATGCTGTGAACAGGATGCCGGCGGCGAGAGCTGCGGCGGGAATGAAACGAACAGCCTTCATTAGGAGAACTCCTTTCGGGAAAAAGCGTTGAAAAAACAAGTGCCATTAAAATATAGCAAGAGAACGCGAAAATGAAAACCGAAAACCGAAAAAAAACGAAAAAAAGTCGTTTGAACTTGTTTTTTCGCTTTTCCCGGAGTAAATTATCTGCTCCCCATCTCCCAAACGCTTTTCTCCGATTTCGAAGGACGAATGATGAACACTTCCCTGAAACATTTCCGTCTCATGCGGGCCGTTTCGCTTTTCGTTTTCTGCTCGGCGCTCTGTGTGTTCGCGGCCTGTTCGTTCATCACGGCGGATGTCCCGGACGCATCCGCCGGCGCCGTCGAATCCGGCGAAGAAACGGATGCCGCGGAACCGTCGAAGCCCGTTGCCGAGATCAGTGCGCCGCTGGTCATCCCGCCCGCGCCCGACTACGCGAATCCCGCCAGCTGGGTGAGGATGGGCGCCACGGATTCCGTCCTGCCCGAATTCGAGGTGTTCTACATCTATCCGACGCTCTTTCAGAACAAGCTGCGCCCGGTGATGGACCACAGGTTCGACCGCATCCGCACGAAAGCCTCGGATTATATCGGCCTCACGTTCGGGCTCCTGACCGATCCCGTGCATCCCCTGAAGCTGTACGCACCGTTCGTGCGGCAGGCGGACTATTCGACCGCCCTGGAGACGGATTTCGCCGCCGACCTGAGCGGCACGCTGCTTCAATACGGCATTGAGGACACGAAGTCGGCGTTTCAGTATTTCCTGAAGTTCTTCCACAAGCCCGGCATGCCGTACATCCTGATCGGACACAGCCAGGGCGCGTCCGACCTGTACGAACTCCTCCGCACCACGCCGGAGATCACCCCGGAATCCGGATTTGCCGCCGCCTATCTGGCCGGGCTCCCGAAGAAGACGGCCGCCGAGATCGAACAGGATTTCGAGGGGCGCGACGTTCATCGGGGAAAAGGAGAATCCGACACGGGCGTGATCCTGGTCTGGAACACGATCGCGGCATCTGCCGGGGACAACATCTTCACCGTGCCGGGCGGATTCGTCATCAATCCAGTGAACTGGAAAACGGACAGTACGCCCGCGGACTTGTCCGAAACGCTGGAGACGGCGTATTATTATGTGTCCGAGAAGGAGCCCGCGGGCACGTTCAAGGCTTCGCTGCTGAACGGAGTTTATGCGGACTTCCTGCGGGGCGCGCTGATCGTGAACCTGCCGGGGGACAGCCAGTACGACGCGAGCGCGCAGATGGGCGAGGGCATCTTCCACGCCAACGACATCTTCTTCTTCGCCGGATTCCTGCGCGACAACATGGTGCGCCGCGCGGCGGCATGGCGGGAACAGTACGCCACGCCGGAGGAATGATTCTTTCAGGCGGAACGCGCCTCAGACGAAGGGGTTGTTCTTCTTCTCGTACCCGATGGACGTGAACGGACCGTGGCCCGGGACGACGCGCGTGTCATCGGGGAGCCTGAAAAGCTGGCCGTGAACCGAATCCAGAAGCTGCTTTTCGCTGCCGCCGGGCAGGTCGGTCCTGCCGATGGAGCTGTAGAAAAGCGTGTCGCCGGAGAAGACCGTGGCGAGCTCGGGGAAATAGTAGGACGCGCCGCCTGGCGAGTGGCCGGGGCAGGGCAGGACCTGCATCCGCGGGTCTTCGGGCGGCCAGGCGGTGTCCGGGAGGTTTTCCGCGGCGGGGATGTAGTTTCCGACGGTATTGCCGGGGCTGTGGTAGATGGGCTTGTCCGCCGGATTGAGATAGACCTTCGTGATGTGCAGGGCGTCCGCGATTGCTCCGGCGGCGGCGATGTGGTCGACGTGGGCGTGCGTGAACAGGATGACCGCCTCGTCATAGTCGAACGTCTTCGCCTCGGCTTTGATAAGCTTCCAGTCGCCGCCCGGGTCGATGACGTACAGCGTGCGCGAGCCGGGGAGCTGGACCAGGCAGCAGTTGACCTCCAGAAGGCCGACGGTGACATGTTTGAACGGAAGATCAGGCATGATGAAATGCTCCTTATGTCGTGGCGAGGAGGAAACCGTCCGCTCAGTGCAGCTTGGACGGCCCTCCGTTTGAATGGATCGTGCCGCCCCAGCCGCCGCTTCCGCCGGACTCGCCGCGGCGTCCGGTGCAGTTGTACTCCCGGTTGGTGTAGAGAGTCTGGCGGTTGCCGTTTTCGTCCTTCGTCCAGACTGCGGTCGCGTCCAGCCAGTCGAGTCCGGCCTGGCGGAATGCCGGGTCGTTGAGCACGGCGAGTGCGCTTACGTAATACGAGAAATATCCGAGATGGTTCGGGTAAAGCTCCATGGCGCGCACCCAGGCGTCCTGAAGGCTCGGGCTGCCGGAGAGGAGCGGGACGAATTCGGTGAGGTAGTACAGCCAGTCGATGTCGAGCATGGAGAAGCCGTCGACCGGCTCCAGCGCGATTGGGATCAGCGCGGTTTCCGTGAAGACGGGCAGGATCATGCGGCCCGCCTCGAACGGGCGGAGATACTGTCCGTCCTTCGTCTTGATCCGGCCGATGGGCTTGGCTTCGGCGTTCGTTTCGATCTTGTTCATGGAGTTTGTGTTGTTCAGCCGGTAAAGCGCATTGGAAACGCCCCTTGCGTCCGCTCCGGCCGCCGTGCCGGAGAAGACCTGCCCGACGTCGGCCGCGTAGGAGCCACGCCGCGGACGCCCCATGGACCCGGATACGGTCACTGTGTCCTGCTGCACCTCGAAATAGGCGAGCGCGCCGGACTTGTAGTCCATGCCGGGCTTGAACCGCCCCCGCAGGTATTCTTCCCATTCCCTCTGGTCGTTGCCGTACGAGGACCATTCGTCGTCGAACACGGCCCAGGAGAGGCGGGGCAGGAGGTCGTAGCGGCGGTCGGCGTCCTCGTCGTTGTAGGTCTGTTCGAAGAGGGAGGAGTCGATCGTGATCGAGATGTTTGTGAGCGTGTAGTAGGTGTGTTTTTCCCCGTTGTGCTCTTCGCTGGTCTCCACGTTGTCGCTCACTTCGTATTCGTAGGGGGTTACGCGGTTGAACGTGTCGGAAAAGAGCGATTTTCCACCGCTTGCGTAACGGGATAGGGCACCCGCTTCATTTGCGTTTCCGTAGACGTCGGCCGATTCGGAGAACGCGATGTGCAGGGGGAGGATTTCGGACTGGCCGGAGAAATCCTCGTCGAAATCGCACTCGAAATCGCCCCACCAGTTTCCGTTGAAATCGAGCCGGAGAAGACGGTCGAGCCCGCACCAGTCGCGGGCATGGATCATCTCGTAGAAATGCCTGTCCCCGAGGTAGACGGAAAGGTCGGTCGGCGGGTTGGTCGTGAGGCTCGGCATGCCGACGAATTTGAACTTGGTTCCGGCGGCGATCCCGTACGCGCGGTTTTCGGTGTGTCCGGTGAAATCGTTGTGGAAGGCGGAATAGTCGAGGATGGATTCGAGCATGGAGACGTAGGGCGCGCGCCAGGAGTAGTCCTTCACGAAGATCGGCGTGACGCGCTCGTAAATGCCGTCGTTTCCGACGAGGTTCAGGTACTTGATGTAGAAATCGCTCGCCTCGGAGTCGTATGTGACGCCGTTGTTTTTCGCGGCCTGCTGCGCCGCGCCGAACCCGATCAGGGGGCCGGTGAACGCGATGCGGGTCTGAAGCTGGGAGACGAGGTCGTCAAGGCTGTCGAGATAGCGTTTTTCCTTCTCCACGCGCAGGATTTCCCGGACCAGCATTTCGACGTTCAGGGAGCCATCTTCGTTGTAGAACGCTCTCTTTTCCGGGAAGAGCGTGAACTCCTCCTGCGTGACAGGTTTCTGAAGGTCGGCGAAGAACTCCGCCGCGTTCGAGTTCGGGTTGTTCAGGATGCCGTTGGCGAAGAACGGGTCGGAGATCAGCGTCCCGGTCGCTCGGACCAGATTGAGCTCGCCGATCAGGTTCAGCGAATGCTTCTGCCATTCCGCCCCGGTCAATGCGGCGGCGTCCACGCCGTTCTGCGCCTTGACCTTGCCGCGGATCACGGTCTGGACGTCGAACAGCAGCAGGACGGCGATGATGACGAGGATAAGCGCGACGACCGCCAGGATCAGCACCTGGCCCTGTTCGCCGCGCCGCCGCGCCATTGTCGTCCGGTTCCGTTTCATGCGCCGTCACTCCAGAAACGCCGAGGAATGGTTCGTGAGCTCGGCCTCGCTCGAAATGTCGATGGAGTCCCGTCCGGTGAGCCAGTCGTGCAGGGGGATGTTCAGCGGATAATGGACGAATTCGAACTTGAAACGCATCGTCTGGTCGAATCCCTGCGCCGATGCGCGGACGTAATGCCCTTTGCCGCGGCTGCAGACGGAGCATCCGCCGACCATGGGTTCGCCGTAATGCGGACAGTGGTAGTTCGTATGGAACCGGTCTTCGCCGACCCAGTTTGCGTATTCCACGTTGCGGTCGCCCTCCATGAACCCGCGGAGAAGCGATTTTTCCGATTCCACCCCGGTCCAGTCGGAGTAGCCGGTCCGGTTCGGCGTCACCAGGGCGCCCGAGGCGGGCGCGGCCTTGATGAGGGCTTCGCGGATGGCATACTCGTCGCGGAAACCGACGGCTGCGGAGCGTGCGCCGCGGAAGGCGGCATAGTCAGTGACCATGTCGGCGAGCGCGAGCTGGAAAAGCTGGAGGATGCCGAACAGGATCAGCCCGAGCAGGAGCATGGACAGGAACGATTCCAGAATGGCGGATCCGTGTTCGCCTTTTCTGCGGGCATACATGGCATTTGTGCGGATGCAGCTACGCACCGCAAGTCCCCCGGCGTGCTTTGACGCCGCAGGGCCGTGCTGAACGCCGTGGAAGCTGGTTGTCCTCCGGCTCAGGTTGTGTCGGGGCAGACCGTACACGGGCCACGTCCTTTTTTTTGAAAAAATCAGACACGGGGCGGCAGTCGGACGCTCCCCGTGTCGTTCATCCGGTGAAAAACGTCCAGTCAGAAATTGATGTCGGACGAGCCGTTCTTGTCCATTTCCTGCAGGTTTTTCAGGCTGTCGCCGTCATCGCCCGCGGCCTGCGACGAATTCTTCCCGCCGATCGAGGTGGTGGTTCCGGCGATCAGGGCCTTGATGCGGTCGCCGAAGAGGCCGAGCACGGTCAGGGCCGCCACCGCGACGAGCGCGATGATGATGATGTACTCCAGGATGGCCTGTCCGCCGGAGGAGCGGCGTTTCATTCCGTAATGCTTTCTGTTGAATTTCATACCAGGACTCCTTGGTTCGAGGTTTTTCGGTCTTTGTTCAGGGCTCCCAGGCGATCAGCGTCAGAACGCGCCAGCCGTATTCCAGAAAGACCCGCATGAGGAGAAAAAGCGTGAGTGCGACGAGCACGACCATGCAGAGCATCACGGTATATTCCGCGAGCACCTGCCCGGATTCGCCTTTGCGCGCGCGCCGTCTCATTTTTCTTCTCCGTTACAATACGATAGCATGTTTTTTACAGGTTTCAAATCAAAAAAAGGACAAAAAACGGAAAAAACAGGGAAAGGACCGCATGCGGCGGGCCATTTTCCGCCTTCCGCAAGCCGGAAACGGGGCTTATTTGTCCTTTTTCTTCTTCGAGGCGTTTTTCTTGTTGTTTTTCGCGGCGGATTTCGCGACGTCGTCGAGGAACTCCTCGGAGAGTTTCATCGTGAATACGGCGTCGTTGCCCTTCGGTTCGTGCTTGAGGGTGGAGAGCGGGTTCGCGCCGCCGCCCTTCTGGATGAGCTTGCCGTCCTTGCCGATCTCGAACGACGCGCTGGAGAGCATGGTGTAGAGCGTCACGAAGCCGTCGACGGTCTGGAAGACTTCGTCGCGGATGGCGGAGCTGGTGCAGCGGAGCGTGATCGTGGCGTCGAGGGAGCCGCGGGAGCCCTCGGTGATGCGCGCGAAGATGGCCTTGACGTTGTTTCGGATGTCCTCGATGCTCGGGTCTTCCTCGTCGATCTCGATGGAACTGTCCCCGGCCTTGATCTTCGTCTTCTTCTCCTCGGCGGTGCGCGGATGCGCCTCTTCTTCGGCTTTCATCTTTCCCTGAACATAGGCGGCGTCGACCGCGGCGGAGACGAGCGCGCCTTTGGTCTTCATGCTGGTGACCATCATGGGCGGTTCCGGGTTCACCTGCCAGATGAAGGGCTTGGTGTCGGGAAGGTTGATTGCCAGGCGGCACTGCATGATGTCGTCGGAGATGAACTGGAAGATGGCGAGCGCGTCGGTCGAGCCGTTCTTCGTATGGATTTGCAGGATGCGTGCGCCGGGGACAGTGGACGCTTCGGTCTTGATGTCGTCGCGGCCGGCAAGACGCTTGTAGATGGCGTCGACACGTCCGGGTGCGTAGAGGACGACGTCCATGAGGGATTTCCCGAAATCGGCGGGGTCGAGTTCCGTGAGGAAGAATGCGACGTCGCCGGTGAGGTCGTCCAGGACCATCGCCACGTCGTCGAGGCTTTTCTCGAGGTCGACGCCGTCCTGGGAGAGCAGCGTCTTGAGAGAAGTCGAGTTGACGGCCTTGTTCGCGTTGACGTAGAGGGCGAACTTCGCGTTCGACGGGATATAGGTCTCGGAGACTGCGCGGAGCGACGGGATCGCAGCCGCGAACGCGAGCAGGAATGCGGCGGTTTTTAATGTGGACAGAAGTTTCATGGATGGCGTCCTTTTCTGCCGTTTGGGCTTATTGCTGGGAAAAGTACATGAAATTGCGGATGGCGTTCGCCTCGAGGTTCAGCGCCACCGCCTCGTCGAACGGGCCGTCGATGACCACGGTGTCCTCATCGAAATAGAGGAAACGGGGCTTGATGGTGCGGTAGAGCACGTTGTCGATGACGAAGGCGAGCGAAGGCGAATTGTCGCGGTCCAGGGAGCTGAGCTTGCGCCAGCGTTTGCCGCCATCCTGGGTCAGGTTGAAGCGGAGCTTGTAGAATCCGGGCAGGTCGTTGATGGCGATCGCCTCGATGGAGATGATGTCGGAGGAGTCCAGAAGCGGGGTCTTGTCGATGACGATTTCGTCCTCGAACATGGAGCCGATCTCCAGTTCCTTTGCGTCGCCGCGTTTGTGGCGGATGATCTCGTGGATGGAAACGACGCAGATTTCACCCGGCGCCCCGACGACCGGCGTGTAGACCTCTTCCTTTTCGTCGACGTTGAGCGGATCGAAAATGTTGGAACCGCCTTCGCAGGAGACCAGGCAGGAAACCGCGAGGCAAAGCGGCGCGAGTCGGAATGCGGCGCGGAGGGATGCCAGGGGCGTGCGGGCGGGGATGCGTTTGCTGTGTTTCGTAATCGTCATGGCGGGTCAATCATTTGAGCCGGAAATAGTTCCGTGCGGAGTTCGCTTCGAGTCTTTTTGCGGTGGCGGGATCGAACGGACCGTCCACGATGATGGAGTCCGTTACGTCGTCGTAAAGGATGCGCGGGACGAACGTGCGGTAGACGATGCCGTCGACGATGAAAGCCACATGCGTGGCCCTGTTCGGGAGGCTGAGGCCGATCCAATGCCGTCTGCCGCGGTCGGTCAGCTTCAGCTCGAGGCTGCAGTAGGGGGGCTGCTTTTCGATCGGGATGGCCTTGATCTTCTTGACGTCGGCGGAGTCCAGCAGAATGGTCTTGTTCAGGCAGATGTCGTCGCCGAACAGCGTGGGGGCCATGATCTCCTTGTCTGTGCCGCGGCGCAGGCGGATGATCTCCTGGATTTCGATGAGGCCCTCCAGCGGACGGTCCGAGGTGTCGAAATTTTCGGGGTCGAACACCCGGTCGACGTCATCGGCGGAGCAGCTCTGCGCCCCCGCGCCGCAGCAGAAGACCGCGGTGAACAGGAGCATGACGACGGGCAGCGCCCGGCGGATGTGCTTGGAAACGGACATGGCGGGGTCACTTCCTCATCTTGAAATAGTTGTACTTCGCGTTGTTCTGAAGCGCCATCGCGGTCGCCTGGTCGAACGGCCCGTCCACGATGACCGAGGTCGCTTCGTCGTTGATCTGGCGCGGGACGAATCCGCGGTACACCGTGCCGTCGATGACGAATGCGAGCTGGGTGCCCTTGTGCTGGACGCTGAGGTTGATCCAAAGCATGCGGCCGCGCTCGGTGAGGTCGAACCGGAGGTCGTAGAACCCCTGGTCGCCGGGAATCGGGACGTATGTGATGTTCCTGATCTCGGAGGAGTCGAGCAACTGGATGGAATGGATGGTCACTTCGCCTCCGAAATACGACGCCACGGTCCGTTCGATGCTGTCGCCCTGCTTGTGGCGGATGACTTCATGGATGGAGACCACGTTCTTCGGGGGGCGCTGCATTTCCTCCCAGTTGTCAGGGTCCATATACAGATTGACCTCTTCGCGGTCGCAGCTGTGATAGCCGCAGCAGAAGATGACCGAGCAGAGCAATGCGGCCGGAGCGAGAAGTCTGCGAATATTTTTCATAAGCGATCATGTCCCAGAGAGGGGGTGAGTGTTTCAGTCGTAACTAATAAGATAGACTTCAAACGCGAAAATGCAACCTTTCTTTTAGAAAAAGACGCGGAAAAATCGGTAAAAACGGTTTTCCCGGTTGAAAAAACCGTAGGATAGGGGTATTATATTTCTGTTTTTTCAATTCTGCCGGCAGCGTGCCCGCCGTCCGGTTTTGCGCAGTTTTTCGGAGGTGCAAGCATGACAGAGCCCCAGATGACGTCCCGCCTGGAGACGATCGGAGAGATACGGACCCGTTTGAAACAGGTCATCCGCGGAAAAGACGAAGTGATCGATTTGCTGTTGAACGCGGTCCTGGCGAATGGCCATGTGCTGCTGGACGACGTGCCGGGAGTCGGCAAGACCACGCTTGCCAAGGCGCTGGCCCTGACGGTGAAGGCGGATTTCAAGCGTATTCAGTTCACGTCCGACATGATGCCGTCCGACATCCTCGGATCCTCGGTCTTCAACCAGCAGTCCGGCGAATTCAAGTTCTACCCCGGCCCGGTCTTCGCGAACATCCTTCTCGGCGACGAGATCAACCGCGCGTCGCCCCGCACGCAGTCCGCGCTGCTGGAGGCCATGAACGAACACCAGGTGTCGATCGAGGGAGTCCGCTACGACCTGCCGAAGCCGTTCCTCGTGATCGCGACGGAGAACCCGGTCGAGTATTTCGGCACGTTTCCGCTTCCCGAGGCCCAGCTGGACCGCTTCGCCATGAAATTCTCGCTCGGGTATCCCGATTCCGCCGAGGAGCTCGCCATGCTGAACGACCGCTGGCAGGACGATCCGCTGGACCGTCTCGAGCCTGTGATCGACTGCGCCGGCCTTATGGAGATTCAGAAAAACGTGCGCGCCGTGACCATGGAGCAGTCCGTGCAGGAGTATGCCCGCGAAATCGTCGCCGCGACCCGTGATCCGGAAAACGGCTTTTCTCTCGGCGCCAGCCCGCGCGCTCTGCTCGACCTCGCCCGCTGCGCCCAGGCGCATGCCCTGCTGAACGGACGCGCGTTCGTGACGCCGGACGATGTTTCGGCCCTGGCCGTCCCCGTTCTGGCGCACCGCCTGATCCTGAACCGGAAGAGCAGCCATGCCGGAGTGCCCGCCCCGGACCTGGTCGCCGCCGTCGTGAAGAAAACGCATGCCCCCGTCTGATATTCAAGTCCATTGAGAAGGAATCCCCGCGACATGAGCCGGAATCCGCTGTGCATGATCCGAAGTCTCTGGCTGAAGTTCCTGGACGGACCCCAGTGGCTGCGCGAATCGCACGGACTCGGATTCGTGTTCAAATACTACCGTTCGCCGTCGCTCAAGCTCCTCTTCTGGGCGATGGCGTGGTACGAACGCCTCTTCAGCCGTCCCATGCGCCTGCTGTTCATCGTGATCCCGATGTTCGCGTTCTTCTCCCTGTTCACGCTGAACAGTCCGGCGATTCCCGTTTTCCTGTTCCTGCTGGTGCTTCTGGCGATCGACCTCGTGCTGGGATTCGTCTTCCGTCCCCGTCTCTCGGTCGAACGCAGCTTCCCGCCGCGCGTCAAATGCGGCATGGCGTTCGACATGAACTATCGCATCCGCAACCTCCGGCGTCTGCCCGCCGCCGACTTGCTGGTCGACCCGAACATCGAACTGCCGGAGCTGCGCCGCGTCCGCGGGTTCAAATACTGCTGCGTGCCCGGTCGTGCGGAACAGATATTCGCCGTGGAGCTGAAGCCCTTCAAACGCGGCGTGCTGAGCATCCCGCAGGGGCTCGCGGAATCCAGTTTCCCGTTCAACATCTTCAAACATTCCGTCCTCTTCGCCAGCAGGGAATCCCTGATCGTGCATCCCGCCGGACGGGAACTCCGGAACCTTTTCCCGCGCGACGGCGGTGTCCTGCCTCGCATGAGCGCGCGTTCCGTGCCGAGTCCGGGCGACAGCATGGATTTCTACGGCTGCCGTGCATACCGCCCGGGAGATTCCCCGCGCAAGATCCATTGGCGGGCGACGGCGCGGTACCGCATCCCGATCATCAAGGAATACCAGCAGGAACACGTCTCCCACGCGGCGATCCTGCTGGACACGTACGTCCCGCGCACACGCCAGGCCGCCGGAACGCTCCGCGCGTTGTTCAGCCTGTCGGAATCCCTGCTGAAAGTCCGTACGAACCAGACGTTCGAGGCGGCGGTTTCGCTGGCGGCTTCGATCGCGGAGACCCTGACCTCGATGGCGTACCACGTCGACCTTCTGGCCGTCGGCGGCAGCGTAAGCCGTTTCCCGTCGAACGGCGAACCAGACCGCGACTGCGATCCGCTGCTGGACGAGCTTGCGATGGCGGCGGCCTCCGGGCGGGACGCCTTTTCCGGAAACGGCGCGAAAAACCTGGCGGAGGAGGCGCTTGAGTCCGGCACCGTGTTCGTGATCCTGATGCGCTGGGACGCTTCCGCCCGGGCGTTCCTCGACAGCCTGAACGACCGGGGTTCTCTGGTCGTGCCGGTGCTCGTCGCGCCCCAAGTGCCGGAAGCGGAGCTGCCGGACAATTTCCGGGTGGTCACGCCGGAATCCGTCCTGACCGGAGGCGACCTGCCGTTATGAAGACCGTCAAGTCCCTGTTCGAATACGAACCGCCGGAGCGTCGTCAACTCGGCCTGATGACGCGGTGCCTGCTGATCCTGCCGCCCGCGTTCCTGCTCTCGCTGAAATACGACCTGCCGCACATCCTGATCCTGACGTCGCTGATGGTCGTTTTCCCGCTGTTTCAGGACCGCAGCTTCCGTCTGAGGGACCGTCCGGTCATCTACTCCCTGCTTGCGGCGGGCGTTCTGGCGATCGTGCCCGGCCTCTTCGTGAAGATACCGGTCGAACGCCTGACTTTTTCCGACTACCTTATGCGTTCGCACCAGTTCCTCCCGTTCCTGTTGTACGCGTCGGCGATCTCCTGCTGGTTCATGCGGACGCGGGAGATTTCCGCGCTTTGCATGCTGATCGTCCTGCTGTCGTGCCTGGCGTGCGGCGACGTCTACAACACCGCCAAGCTCGAGAACATTTCATTCTCCGGGACGACTCCGCTTCTGCGGCATTACCGCCAGGCCTACCTGGTCTGCACCGCCCTGCAATGCGTCGGCACGCTTCTGCTCCTGACGGCGGACGTCCGGTACGATTCCGAGAACTCTCTCTTTCCCATGCGGATCGCCCGCGCGCTGGCGGTGTTCCTGCTGATTCCGGCGTTCTGGGGCGCATTGCTGTATTTCAATTCGCAGGAAGAGACGCTCCGCGAATGGCGTTCGCACATCCAGCAGTCCTTTCAGGCGTCGATGCAGGGCCGCGGCAACGCCTTCCCCGCCGAAACGCCGATCCGAATGCCGCAGTTCGAGCCGGATACCCCGGTCCGGGTCGTCATGCGGGCGATCGCGTCGTCCGCGCCGGGCTATCTGAGGGGCAACGTCTACCGCGGATTCAACGGCACCTACGGCGGTGTCTGGGTCGCGGATGAGAAAAACACGGCGGATGTCGTGGAAATCACGCGGGAAGAGGACCGCAACCTCACGGTCCTGACGTTCCTGCTTCAGGAATCCGGCGACACCGATGCCGAACGCATGGAATTGCGTTTCGAGTCCGATTTCCGTAACGCAGTGACGCCTCTGCCCGCGAACGCGACGTCGGTCACGCTGGACGCAAAAACCGCCGCCATGACGCGCGACGGCGGCCTGATCGCCGAAAACTGGGTTCCGTCCACCGGCGTGATCGTGACGGTCGACAAGCCGGACGCCATGGCGGCGTACCAGGAGCCGCTGTCCGACGTGATGGCGCCGGGGCAGGCCGTGCGGCAGGAGTATCTGAGATTGCCGCCCATGCTGCCGGACCAGCTCGCCGTACTCACATACGAAATCTTCGGCGACGCGAATCCGGCGGCCTTGACCCCTCGGGCCAGAGTCAATGCCGTCGTGCGGTTCTTCTCGGACAATTTCACCTATTCCCTGCGCCGGGACGACTATGTGGCGCCGCGTGGCGAGTATTACAGCCCGCTGATCCGGTTCCTGTTCTACCGCCGGACGGGACACTGCGAGCTTTTCGCGACCTCGGCGGCCTTGCTGCTGCGCCTGTACGGCGTGCCGACCCGGTACGTCGCGGGCGTCGTGTGCGGCCGGTACAATCCGGCGGGGTATTACTACGCCACGAACTTCGACCTGCACGCGTGGGCTGAGGCGTGGCTGGACGACGAACAGAAATGGGTTCTCGTGGAGGCCACGCCGCCGGGCGCCGAGATTGAGGATATCCTGTCCGCGGCGGAGGAGGATTCGTGGTTCCGCGACATCCGCGACCGTATCGCATTCCAGTTCGACAACATGGTCTACTGGTTCCGGCGCGGCTATCTGGCGCAGGCGCTGATCCAGATGTGGGACGCCGCATACCAATGGTCGCTCGACCAGCTGAAAACGCATCCGTTCCGTTCCGCTTTCGCGCTTGCCGTTCCCCTGTCGCTTGCGGTCGCGGCCGTGATGTATCTGCGGAACAGACGCCGCAGACGCCATGCGCTGACCTGGCAGCTCCGCCGTCTCGCCCGCATGATGCGTTCTCTTCAGTTGGATGTCTGGCGCAGGACCGGAGTCCAGCGCGGAGTCTGGCAGACGTACGGTGCGTGGGCGAGGAAACTTGACGATCCAGCACTGAACGAGTGCGTCGCGCTCTATGAACGGATCCGGTATGCCGGACAGGAGCCTTCGCCGGAGGAGGTCGAATCTTTCGAACAGGCCGTCCGCGCGGTAAGACGCCATATGCCGCGCAGGAAAAAAGTCTGAGCCCGCAACCCGTTTTTTACTGCCGTCGAACGAAGGACGGAGAGATCTTCCCGCCCATTTTCCGCCTCGGATTTTAAAATAAAAATGGCATCCCCAATGGGATTCGAACCCATGTTACCAGGATGAGAACCTGATGTCCTAGGCCTCTAGACGATGGGGACGCACCGGAAGAAACATCTTTTAATATATACTCCGGCGGAGAAAAATGCAAGCAGGGAACACTTTTTTTTCATAAAAAACACACCGCAAGCGGTGCTGTAGTAGTGCGCGGCAGACGCTCGCGCACAGGATAGGGAGACCTACCCGAGCGAAGCCCGGCAATACTGCAATGGAGAACTTGTCCTCTACGAGGCTGATGCTTGCGCGCGTAGAAAAAAACGTGCCGGAGCGGAGCCCGGCACTGCTGCAGTGGAGGACTTGTCCTCCCCCCTTATTTCAGTTCGTAGCCGAAATTGAAGAGCGCTTCGCCCGGTTCGTCGGCGCGGGCATCCCGCAGGTCGGTCAGATAGGCGGCGAATCCGCGGACGCGCGGCAGCCCCATGACCTTGTCCGCCGTGATCTGCGTGAGTACGCCGTGATGTGAGACGCGGAAGACGTTGCCGCGGGCGTCCTGCATGTTGCCGTCGACCTGGATCGAGGCGCGCGTGGAAAGCAGGACCGGACGGCCGAAGATGAACTGTTCGGCGGGGATGGGCGACTTGCGGGCGAACGCCTCGAGTTCGGCACGTTCAAGTTCGACCCACGCCTGCACCGAGGTTGCGCCGAGGCGGCCGAGTTCGCGCGCGGCGAAGGAATTGCAGCAGGGCAGGGGGAATCCCATGCGGATCGTGAGGCCGGGATACGGTTTCAGCAGCGTGAAATGCTGGATCGAGGTCACGCGGACAACTTTCCCGCCTTTTCTGACGAAACGGTCGAGCGCGGCGGCGATGTCCGGCAGGGATTTCTGCGGGATGTAGAACGGCAGAAGGAGTTCCTCGTGCGGCGACGGATCGTCGGCGAGCTCGCGGACGACGGTCATGCCGGGCGAGGGCGGACGGACGCCGCGCGGAAGGATAACACAATCATTGGCCGGTGCGAGTTCAGGCGGATGGCGGATTTGCTCGTAGTCTGCGAGGAGCCGTTTCAAGGAATCTGCGGCGGGATCGGGACGTTCAGCGGCGGGGATGTCCTCCGCAAACGCCGTGAGCTCGCGCCGGACGGATTTCAGGACGCTGGCGGGCAGGAAGAATGCGCCGTCGACTTCGGCCTGAACGGGCGAAAAGACGAAATCCGGGGAGCCTTCGCCCTCGAACGACGCCGCGAGGGTGTCCGGCGTGACGGGATGCGCGGTGGCGGTGGCGAGTTCGAGATCCTTATGGAATGTGCGCCCGCAGAGATCGGCGGTCAGCCCGGAGGCATCGAGGTGCAGCTTGAGCGGGATCTCGGGGCGTGGCACGGGGAGCGACGCCACGCGGCGGGTGTAGTCCGAGGTGGATTCGCCGGTCTTGTAGACGATCGAACCGGGGGCGGCAGTGGTATCCGCCGCCAGCCGTATCGTGCAGCGTTCGCCCTGAAGCGCGCGGTTCACGCGGGATCCGTTGACCGTGAGCGATGTGACCGAGACGGCGGGGCCTTCGTCGCCGGAACGCGGCTGGATGCGGAGGACGTCGCCAAGGTGGATGCGCTTGGTCACGTCGATGACTGCGAATCCGTCCTTCGCGGAGACGACCGTGCCGCAGAGCTGGCCGGATGCGCCGAGCGAATCATGCTTGACGAGCGTCTTCGCCGAGGCCGCCGTGTAGAAGCCGTCCGACCATTTGCGCCCGAACGTGTGCGCCATGCGGTCGCGGGCGGCGGGCAGCAGGGATTTGAACTCCTCCTCGCTCGTCGCGTCGAGCAGCATCCGGTAGGCGGATACGGCGTGTTCCACATAGTCGGACCGGCGCAAACGCCCCTCGATCTTGACGGACGCGACGCCGGTTGCGACGATGCGCGGCAGGAGTTCCATCGTGCAGAGGTCCTGCACGGAGAGATAGAATCCGTTTCCCTTGTCCGTGTGGTAGCGGCGGCGGCAGGGCTGCTTGCATTTGCCGCGGTTGCCGCTCCAGCCGCCGAGCCAGCTGGAGAGCAGGCAGGAACCGGAAATGCAGCAGCAGAGCGCGCCGTGGATGAAGACTTCGAGCTCGACGGGCGGTTTCGAGGCGGCGATCGCTTCGAGTTCGGCGAGCGACGTCTGGCGTTCCAGGATCACGCGCTTCACGCCGAGTTCGTGCGCGATGGCGAGTCCGGCGGTGTTGTGGATGCCGGTCTGCGTGGAGGCGTGTATCGTGAGGCGCGGGAAATAGTCGCGGAGCATGGCGACGATGCCGAGGTCCTGCACGATGACGGCGTCCGGGTGCATGCGGTCGAGCTCGGCGAGCATTTCCGCGGCTTCCGGGACCTCGCTTTCCTTGATGAGCGTGTTCAGCGTCACATAGAACTTCCGGCCGTTTTTGTGCGCATAGCGGATCACCCGGGCCATTTCGTCCGGCGTGAAGTTGCCTGTGCGTTCGCGGGCGTTGAACCGTTTGAGCCCGGCGTATACGGCGTCGGCGCCGGCGTCATAGGCTGCGAGGGCGCAGGATGCGTTTCCGGCGGGCGCGAGGAGTTCAGGTTTGTGCGGCATGAAGTTCTGCATAATGGAAATAATATAATGCTGGAACGGGAAAAAGGCAACAGGACGGCTTGAAAAAAGCGCGAAAACGAGGTATATTTATCCGTTTATGCTTTCATTATCCTGCTTCTCCGCGGGGCGGCGCATCCGTCCCGCATAACCATTTGGAAATCAAACGGAATGAGTGTTCGGACGGAATGTTTTCTGGCGTGGCGGTACTTCAAGCCGAAACGCAGTGCGGTCAGCGTGATCACGCTGATCTCCGTGATCGGGGTGATCCTCGGCGTGGCGGTGCTGATCGTGGTGCTGGCCGTCATGACCGGCTTCACCGACCAGACGAAGATCAAACTGCTGGAGACCGGGTCCCACGCCCAGATCCGCAAGCCCACGCGGCATTATTCGACCAACCCGCGCGGCAACGCCGGCGTGTTTTTCCCCGAGGAGGCGGAGAACGTGGTCGAGATCGTGAAGCGCAACGGCGGCAAGGCGCTGCCCGTGCTGCTCTCGCCCGTCCTGCTTCAGGTGAAGGAGGCGTTCAATCCGAAGGTGCTGGCGGCATTCGACCCGGACATGGACACAGCCGGACTCGACCTGAAGAATGTGGTCAAGCAGGGCGAATACTCCCTCGGACGCGGCGAGATCGCGGTCAGCCAGGTCATCGCGAACGAGTTCGGGCTTTCGGTCGGCAGCAAGGTGCTCCTGCATTCGCCGTCGCGCCTCGCCAAGCTCATCGAACGCGACGAGTCCGGCAAGTACAGGATCTCCGACAAATCCGAATACTACCTGCCGGGCGAGTACACCGTGTCGTTCATCTTCAGCTTCGACAAGTACGACTACGACCGCGACATCATGTTCCTGTCGCTCGACGACGCCGACCAGCTGTTCGGCCTGGACTGGGGCTGCGCCACGCACGTTTACGTCTGGGTGGACGATCCGTTCCACATCGACCGCTTCCTGGAGCCCCTGCGCGAACAGCTCTCGAAGAGCCATCCCGACGTGACGGTGTACTCGTGGAAGCAGCTGAACGGCCAGCTGCTGGGCGTGCTGGCGGTGGAGAAGAACATGATGTTCTTCCTGCTGGTCTTCATCGTGCTCGTGGCGGCGTTCAGCATCGCGAACACGCTCATCACCACCGTGATCCAGAAGACGAAGGAAGTCGGCCTGCTGAAGAGCATGGGCGCGGGTTCGTTCTCCATCATGCGCATCTTCATCATGCAGGGGTTCTTCGTGGGCGTCCTCGGGACTGCCGGCGGGGTGTTCCTCGGCTGGCTGGTCGTGGTCTTCCGAATGAACATCCTGTACGCGATGCGCGCGGTCACCGGCCAGGAGATCTTCCCGAAGGAACTGTACCTCTTCAGCGAACTGCCCGCGCACATCGTGTGGGGCGACGTGGCGCTGATCTCCTTAATCTCGATCCTGCTCTGCACCTGCGGCGCGCTTGTGCCTGCGATCCGCGCCGCCAACCTCGATCCTGCAAAGGCCCTGCGCTATGAGTGACAACCGGAATTTCCTGACAGTCCAGTCCGTTTCGAAGCATTTCAAGATCGGGTCGTCCGTGATCCAGGTCCTGCGCGGCGTGTCGTTCAACGCGGGGCAGGGCGAATGGACCGTGCTCCTCGGCGCGTCCGGCAGCGGCAAAACGACGCTTCTTGACATCATCGGCACGATCTCGCGCCCGGACGAGGGCTCCATCCTCATCGACGGCGTGAACCCGGCGGAGCTGTCCGGTTCGAAGCTGGTCACGTTCCGCCGGAAGAACATCGGATTCGTGTTCCAGTCCTACCACATCCTCCCGGAACTGAACATCCTCGAAAACGTGATGCTGCCCTCGCTGCTCGACGGCAAATCGCCCGCCGAGTGCAGAAAGCGCGCGCTCGACCTGCTGGAGCGCGTCGGCCTGAAGGACCGTATCGGGCACCGTGCCAACGAGCTCTCCGGCGGCGAACAGCAGCGCGCCGCCATCGCGCGCGCCATGATGAACGAGCCGCGCCTGCTGCTGGCGGACGAACCGACCGGCAACCTGGACTCCAAGACCGGAAAAAGCATCCTCGGACTCTTCCGCAAGCTCGTGGAAGGCCACGGCACGACCATCGTGATGGTCACGCACGACCGAAGCGTCGCCGACATCGCCGACCGCGCGATCGTGCTGAAAGACGGTGTGATCGCCGGGTGAACGCCGTGCGGATCATCCGGAATGCGCTGATCTGCGACGGGACCGGGGGCGACCTTTACCCCGGCTCCATCCGCATCGACGGCGACCGGATCGCCGAGGTCGTTCCGAACAGGGAGATTTCCGGCGCGAGGGATGCCGAAATCTTCGACGCGCAGGGATGCGTGGTCTCGCCCGGATTCATCGATGCGCATTCCCATTCGGACGCCACGCTGCTCGCCGCGCCCGACGCCTTCAGCAAGCGCACGCAGGGGATCACCACCGAAATCCTCGGCAACTGCGGCCATTCGCTGTTTCCCGTGACCTCGAATAATGCCGACCAGATCGCCTCGGATTGCGCCGCGGTCGGAGTGAGGCCGTCGTGGACTGGCTGGTATGACTACTGCGAGGCTGTCGAAAATGTGTGCCCGGCAGTGAATTTCGCCGTGCTGTGCGGACACAACGCCCTGTGCGCGGCGTATCCCGATATCGAAGACCAGTGCGCCGTGCTTGACAAGATGCTGGCGGAAGGATGTCCCGGGCTGTCCAGCGGGCTCCTGTATGCGCCGGGACGCACCGTACCGCCGTCCGATCTGCTGCGACTTGCGGCTGTTCTGAAACCCACGGACGCGATCTATACGACGCATCTCCGGAGCGAGGGCGCGCGCCTGATCGAGTCGCTGGAGGAGGCTGTCGCGTTCGCTTCGGCGGGCAGCGGACGACTCCATGTGAGCCACTTCAAGACGGCGGGCGAAGCGAACTGGGGCAAGCTGGACGCCGCGCTGGATCTTTTGCAAAAAGCGCGCGAGCGTGGCCTGCGGATTACCGCCGACCGTTATCCGTACACCTATTCCCAGACGAGTTTGAGCGTGATCCTGCCGCCGCGCTACGATTCCATGCGCGACCGCGAAATCCAGGAGAAACTGAGCGGCGATCCCGCCGAGTGCGAACGTCTGATCGTTGAATTGGCGGATGTCCGCCGCGTGAAACGCGCGATCCTGACGGCGGTGTCCAAACCGGAATTCCTCCCGTACTGCGGCCTCACGCTCGAAGACTGCGCCGTCCGCGCCGGAATGCCATCCGCCGCGGCGTTCGCCATTCAAGTCCTGCGGGACGACGGCGCGCGTGCGATGGCGGCGTTCGGGGGGATGTCGCCGGAGAATCTGAGGCGGATTCTGGCGGAACCGTGGGTGTGTTGCGGCACGGACGAGAACGCGCGTCCACAGGATGAATCGCTCGGGCGCGGACATCCGCGTTCGTTCGGGTCGTTCCCGCTGTTCCTGAAGATGACGGCGGAGCTGTGCGGCCTGCCGGAAGCCGTCCGCCGTGTGACTTCGTTCCCCGCCTCTCTATTTCGCCTGAAGGACCGTGGCGTCCTCAAACCGGGCTATTTCGCCGACCTGACCGTGTTTGACCCCGCGAAGCTCGACTGCAAGGCGGATTTCGCGCATCCGCACACGCCCGCCGAGGGGATCGTCCGCGTGTATGTGAACGGCGAACCGACCGGCGGCGGAAAACGCGCCGGCCGCGCGCTGGGGTGAACTTTGATTCAACTGAAAAGAAAAGCCCGTTCAAATCATGTGAATTGAACGGGCGATTTTTTTGACCGTGTGTGGAAGATTCAAACTTTTCCGGCCTTGAGTTCGCCGAGGAATTCCGCGATGCGGTCCATGGCGGTGCGGATTTCCTCCAGCGAGGTCGCGTAGGAACAGCGCACGTATCCCTCGCCGCACTCGCCGAAGGCATTGCCGGGGACGACCGCGACGCGCTTCGCATGGAGCAGCTTCACGGCGAAATCCTGCGAGCTGAGCCCGGTGGAGGTGATGTTCGGGAAGACGTAGAACGCGCCCTGCGGATTGAAGCAGGAAAGCCCCATTTCATTGAAGCGGGAGACGATCACGTTGCGGCGGCCTTTGTACTCGGCGACCATGCGGAGCATGTCGGGACGGGCGCTCTTCAACGCCTCCTGTGCGCCGTACTGCGCGGTCGTGGGGGCGCAGAGCATGGCGTACTGGTGGATTTTCATCATGGCGTCGACGATGCTGTTCGGGCCGCAGGCGTAGCCGATGCGGAATCCGGTCATGGCGAACGCCTTGGAGAACCCGTGCAGGAAGATGGTGCGTTCGCGCATGCCGGGGAGGGCGGCGACCGTGTGCATGGGGCCGTCGTCGTAATGCAGCTCGGAATAGATGTGGTCGGCGATCACGGCGAGGTCGTGCTTGACGGCGATCTTCGCGATGTCTCGCATCTGTTCGTCGGTGAGGACTGCGCCGGTCGGGTTGCACGGGAAATTCAGGATGATGGCGCGGGTGCGCGGCGTGACGGCTTTTTCGAGGTCGGCCGGGTCGAGCGAGAAGAGGTTCTTCTCGTAGGTGCAAACCGGGACGGGCACGCCGTGGGACATGCGGATCTCCGTGCCGTAGGAGACGTAGCACGGTTCGTGGTAGATGATCTCGTCGCCGGGCGAGGTGATGGCGCGGATCGCGAGGTCGAAGGCTTCGCTGACGCCGACGGTCACGAGGCATTCGTTCTCCGGGGCGTAGCGCACGCCGAACTCCTCGGCGAGGTAGTCGCAGATGGCCTTTCGGAGGGAGAGGAGCCCGAGGTTGGACGTGTAGGACGTGCGGCCGCGTTCGAGCGAGTACATGGCGCCTTCGCAGACCGACCAAGGAGACACGAAATCGGGCTCGCCGATGCCCAGCGAGATCACGTCGGACATGGTGTTGACGAGGTCGAAGAAGTAGCGGATGCCGCTCTTCGGCAGGACGGCGATATGCGGCGCTACGAAATCACGGCACGATCTTGAGTCGCTCATCGCGTTCCTCCTCCAGGAGCATGAC
>JBGUKN010000053.1:0-63640 GCA_045114455.1 Victivallales bacterium | reverse complement strand
TAATCCAACATAAACCTAGCATCTTTAATCCTTTTTTTCCGGTGTCCATGGCGGGCTTGTAACTCACGTTCCCATCCCGAACACGATCGATAAGGGGCCCAGCGACGATGGTACTGCATAATTGACTGTGGGAGAGTAGTTCGATGCCGGATTTCTTTTCTGGAGCTTAACTTAACCGTTAGGCTCCTTTTTTTTGTCCGGATACTGACGAATATACTCTGAATAATAGGACATATACGACCTATGGGACCTATACGACCTAAAAAAAGAGGAATGGATTGAGGAGAGAAACGCCCCCCGAAGAGCTAGGCTATCACCCTTTTTTTGAACATGCCAAATGATGATAAAAGATTCGAAAGGATTTGTTTTTTTACACAAATCCTCTGTTTTCAGTTCTTTTATGTGTTTTCAGCTATGAGCTCTTCCCGTATATCTGTTAGCTTTTTGCCCTTATATGTAAAGTACGCCGTCCCCTGTACTTGCCATTTTGAACCAAGTAATTCTTGCGCCAATGCAGACATTGATGTCGTCACCCCCTTATATTCGATATGCCTGTCGTCTACAACCGTAGCGGCAACGGAACTATCATAGATGTATATGATCTTTGCACCAACCGGAATTCCGCATTCAGAGAACTTGAAAGGTCCTTTCCGGGCTGTGTTTCTAACTTCTTCGGCTATTTGTTCGTCCAATACTTCGTGTCCTTCCGGAGACATGCGTTTAAGATTGTTTTTTGTCCCGCTGATTTTTGCGATGCATTCAAGGAGAGAATAAGCGTCTTCTTTAGACATTGCATAGAATTCTTTTTCCCGTTTTTTTCCATCAAATGTTTCTATGGTACGAAGAGTCGGATTCAAAGAATCGATCAACTTGTGCAATTCCCTGTCAGTCAGTTCGCTGTCCACTTCATAAACTGCATATGCCCTGAACGCATAAGGTATTGCTTCGCTGCGATTCAGCTGTTTCAGTCTTTTTTCAAGATCATGTGCATACCCGATTTTAACATAATCGGAGAAAGACGGATTAGTCAAGATGTAGATGACACCTTTTTTCATGCTTTCAACTCCTTGCACTCATTGATTGAGTTTAGCGAAATATATTACGGATACTATAACAGAAAATGATTGGATGTCAAGTCCGATTCCGAAAAAACCGTTTTTTATGCAGTCGGTTCCGTTGAGAGATAATAAAAAGGACGCTTTGCGTCCGGGGGCTCGCAAGTGCGAGCCTCGGAAGGCGAGCTGCGCTCGGAATCATTTCTTTGACCGCGATCGGAAAATACGACCTATGAGACCTATAGGTCCTATAAGACCTGTAAAAAGTTTTTTCGTTTTTTTTGCTTGATAAACCGCAAAAAGCTGCTTTTGAGGTGCGCATGCAAAATGATAAAAAGGTGAAACAAACATGAAACTAGTTACAAAGAAGTTATAAGGGGAATCTTTCGGCGGGCGGCGTTTTCCTCGCCTTTTTCTCCATGCTTGCACTTGCTTTTTTGCCTGGGGCGTGGTATAATAAAGTTGTGATTCCTTAACCCCTCCATCAACAACACCGTGAAAGGGATGAAAGTATGTCGAACACGAAAATGAGTCGAAGTGCGGTTGTATTCATTGCAATCCTCCTTGCCGTCTTCGCATTCCCCTGTTTCGGCGAGAGCGAAAAAGCCGGGGACGCGATTCCGCAGGATGGCGAAGCCTCCCGGGATGCCGCGGAAAAACTTTTGCGGCAGGGCGACGCGGCCATGGAAGCGAAGGATTACAAAACCGCGTTGAAATGCTATGTTTCGGTTGCGGAACAGGGCAATGCGGAGGCGCAGTTCAAACTCGGCGACTGTTATGAACGCGGTGCCGGGGTTAAACAGGACAGCGCCGAAGCCGTGAAATGGTTCCGCAAGGCAGCCGAACAGGGCAACGCGGAAGCGCAAACCCGTCTCGGCACATGCTATAAGACCGGCCGGGGCGTCAACAATGATTATGGCGAGGCGGTCAAGTGGTACCGCAAGGCGGCGGAGAACGGTTATGAGGCGGCGCAACGCGAACTGGCGGAGTTCGATTTCACGTATTTTTGGCCTGTGAATCGGCAGGATTTCGAGGAGGCCGTGAAGTGGCGCAGAAAGGCGGCGGAGCAGGGAAATCCCAAGGCGATGGGCCTGCTCGGCTGGCATTACGCGACCGGACGTGGCGTGAAACAGGATTACAAAACCGCCGTCGAGTGGTTCCGCAAGGGCGCGGAGCTGAATAACGCCGAATCGCAGTTCGGCATGGGCGAAAGCATTAAGAATAGCTGGCTGGCGCGTTACGAGATGCAGAAAAAATACAGCGAGCTCGGAATCATCGTGGACACCATCCCCCGCTACGATGAGGAGAAGGACTGGAAAACCGTTGTCGAATGGTACGCAAAAGCGGCGGACAACGGCCTGCTCGACGTGGATCTGCTGAAAGACATACGCGGTTTCATAAGGGAGAGGATCGAGTCGGATCCCGGGTATGCCGAATGGTTGAGGCTTCATCAGCCGATGTTTATCATCCCCGACGAAGGCATCACATTGCCGTGTCAGATCTCCAACATGTATCGAAAAAAATACGATAAACTCAAAGAGTCATCCGATCCTGCCGACGCCGAGCTCGCGGAACAATACCTTGTCGAGAGTGTCAAATGGATGAGGAAGGCCGCCGAAAAGGGCGACAGGGATGCGCTTTCCCGGCTTGTCGGTCTTGCCCGGCAAGGCATCGGAGAGGCAGGGGAAGCGATCCGTACGCTCGCGAAGGACGAGACGGCTGATTTCTGGATCCGCGATCAGGCGGAGGAGTACACGGAAGTATACAGCCGGAGCGGACAGTGGTGTCTGGCGTGGGAGCTGGAGGACCCGGACGACTGGTTCGGAGAGGAACTCGACGAGGAAGACGAGAACGCCGGGGAAGAAACGAAACAGCAGGCCGCACTCAAACGCCTCGGCGCGGAATGATCCCGGTCTACAAACAATGAACCTCAAAAACGTCACCCCCTGTCCGGCAGGCTCCGGGCAGGAGGTCAGCGGTTGAGCAGGAAGGACGATTGGACGCTTTTTCCCTAGCATTTCCGGCATTTCCCGCTTGTTTTTTCGCCTGGGGCGTGGTATAATAAAACTATGTTTTTTTAAACCATCCATCTGCAACACCATAAAGGACCCCGAAATCATGATCATAAGAATGAATAAGAAAGAACCTCGGACGGGATCGCTGGACGGGGGCGCCGCGGATCGTCCCAGCGAGCTGGTCGTCGGGCTCGGCGCGGATCATGTGTTCAACGTGTTCCGGCGTTTCGACTACCCGCTTACGAAACAGATCTGGATTTCGGTCATTATGCTGATCGTCTTTTGCGTCGGAGCGGTTTTTGTCGTGCCGCCGCTTCTGGTCCTGATCGCACTCCCGTTCTTCCCGGGCGGCATCGTCCGCAGGGCATTCATCGACGACGTGATCCCGGCGTGCAGGCGTGTCTGCAGCGAAAAGGAGATTGTTTCCGGCGCACTGCAAAGCCTGCGGTATCTGTGGGCACGTTATCTGCTGGGGCTGTTTCCCGGGATCGTGATCGTCCTTGGATTTGCCGTTTTCTATTTTTCTTCTCCAATGGGTCGCAAGCCCTTTCGCGAGCTCGGCTGGCCGATCATGCTGTCTTTCGCTACGATTCTGCTGGGGGAGTGTGCTCTGGCGGTTTTTCCGGTCGCACGGCTGTTCAGCCGGAGAGCCGGCATGATCGTCATGCTGATCCTGATCATCCTGGGACAGGCGGTTCTGCTGGCCAACGCCGTGTTCGGTGCGTCCGGCATAATCTGGTTTACCGACGGCGATCCTCATGTTCAAGAATATACCGTCTTCACCTTCCGCCTGATCTTCGTCTGCACCGTGGTTTTCGGCGGCGGACTCGGATATTTCATCCACGCGGCCTATAAGGACGCGGAAAATGACGGTCTGCTGTACTGAAAAAGAACCTCAAACCCTGCATCAGCACCACCATGAAAGGGCTGTAAGTATGTCGAGTAAGAAAACGAGCAGAAACATTGTCTTTGCTGTTGTCGCGGTCGTTCTGGCGGTCGCGGTGTTCACATGGTGCAGAACGAGCACAGAAAACGCGATCACGCTCAGGGCTGCCGCGGAACAGGGCGATTTGGAGGCGCAATACCAGCTCGGTCTCTCTCTTCTGTACCGTGAGAAGTTCAAGGCTGAAGGCGCGGAATGGCTTCTGAAAGCCGCGGAACAGGGGTATGCTCCGGCTCAGTACAGCATCGGGATCTGTTACCTCAACGGCGTGGGCGTCGAACGGGATGTGGCCAGGTGCGTCGAATGGATCCGCAAAGCCGCCGAACAGGATGATCCTTATTCGCAGAATCTTCTTGCCGAATGCTATGCCGACGGCAACGGCGTCGAAAAAGACATGGCCGAAGCCGTGAAATGGCTTCGCAAAGCCGGAGAAAACGGTCTGATCCGCGCACAGTTCCAGCTCGGCTGTTATTACCTCAACGGCGGCGTGGAAGGGTACGAGCCGGACGGTCTGACCTTCCTGGGGCTTCCCGGCGTTAAGAACCCCGACGGCAAAGGGATCGACAATGACGTGATCGACCCGGCGGAAGGTGCAAAATGGTTCCGAAAAATCGCCGAACGCGCGGAGGCGGATGTTCATGTGAATGAACGGGACCGTTATATCGAAGCACAGCACAACCTCGGCGTTCTCTATTCCAGAGGCGAAGGCGTTGAGAAAGACTTAACGGAGGCACGAAAATGGTATCGCAAAGCCGCCGCTCAGGGCTATGAAAAGTCTAAGGCCGCCCTAAAACGCCTCGGTGTGGAATAATCCCGGTCCGCATCAACAATGAACCCCAAAACCTTCCATCCGCAATACCATGAAAGAGCTGGAATGCTGTTTAACACAAAAGTAGACAGGAACACCCCGGGAAAGACGATCAATGATTTCCTCGTTTTTTTATCCATTTTTCTCTTGTTTTTTTGTCTGAAACGTGGTATAATAAAAACGTAAAAAAGTTCGGGAAGCATGATCGCGGTCTCCGTTCCGCCCGCGAGCCCCCGACAAGTTCACTTTTTCACGCTTTTTTCACAAGGAGCCAACCATGATGCTGTCCGGAAAGATCAGGTCCGTTACGGGAAACGCCTCTTCCAATCATAAAACCGCCTCAAACCTCATCGGCATGCTGCTGATCTGTCTTTCCGCGGTCCTGCCATTCTGCGGCTGCTCGGAGAGTACGGCTGCCGACCGGACGCCGGAACGCGAGGCGGAATCGTGCCTGGACGACTTCTGCAAGGCGGTCAAGGCAGATGACTGGCCGAAGGCGATCAAGTCGATCGATCTGGCGACGGCTGATCCTCTGCTGCTGAACATCTGGGATTTCGAAGGGTATCAAAAAGCGGAAAAACTGCTGAAGAGCAGCGACAAGAACTTGAAAAAGGCGCTGGACATCATGTCCGGTTTCCCGGACGGCGGGGAGGAATTTGCCGAGATCAGGGAAAACCTCTCTTCGATCCCGGCAGCGACGAGGAAAAAACTCCCCGGACAGCTCGCGGAACTCTGCCGTTCCCTGTATGAAGTCCATTCTTTCATGTTGAAATCCGACGTGCTTAACCTCTCCGAAGACCGGAAGCTTCTGGAAGCCACGGAGGAGATCGTAAGACTTCAGCTTTCCATCTGTCATGCCCCCTACGAAGCGGTTTTCCGCAAAAACGGAAAGGAATGGCGTTTGTCCTCTCTTCAGTCCGTTGCGACGATGGGACGCGAACTCTCCGAACTCGAAATAACGTATGCGAAAGCGATGGCGAAGAAAAAGTACGATGCCGACTCCCCGGAACAGACTCTGGTGGATTTCTGGCGCGCCAAGTCGAATCTGGATCTCGAGAAAGCGCAGTCTTTCCTGTCCGACGATTATACGGGCATCGAAACTTACACCAACGACAGCATACCGCATACGAAAGCCGACTTTATCGCAGTCGGACGCGGGCTCAAGAGCGGTTCGTTATATGATTATTTTGCCCCTATGATCGAGGAAGCCGAAAAGGGCGTCGACCGGAAAGCATTGTCAGCGTACCTGAAATCCTTTGCGGGAAAAGACACGGAAAAATACTTCATGGAAAAGTATCAGAGAACGTCCAAGTCGGATGCCGCGCTGTCGATGC
Organism: Victivallales bacterium; assembly: GCA_045114455.1. Lineage (GTDB taxonomy): Bacteria > Verrucomicrobiota > Lentisphaeria > Victivallales > UBA1829 > UBA1732. The sequence continues at coordinate 57,485 of JBGUKN010000053.1, read as the reverse complement.
AGACCATGTCCGTAGTCCCGGACAGCCGCAAGGTTGAGGGAGACAGCGCATCCCTGGACGTCACGGTCTGCGATCAGACGCTTGGCCGCCAGCAAATCCATTTCGACCTGGTCCGCAAGGACGGCAAATGGCTGATCCGGAAAGAAGTCGGCACTCTGCTGCCGTCCGCGACCGACGCGGAAAGGAAATCCATGGCAAAGTCGCTGAAACTGATGGGCGTGAAGTTCGAGGACGAGGACGAAAACGAGTTTGCCGGCATCTACGATAACATCGACAAAGCGCCGTTCACCAGGAAGGGCGAGGATGAGAAAGAACGGAAAGCCCTCTGGGGGCTTCTGAAGCAGGAGGACCCGGACGTCTCGTACGACGCGGTCTGCATGCTCTATGATCAGAGCCGCCTGTATTCGGATGAGGTGAAGAAATTCAAGTTCAACGACGTGTCCCGCCTCGACCGGGTCGCCGCACAAGTCCGCGACTTCTATTTCGTCAACGATCCCGCCGCCGAACTCCCCAACGCCCAGCAACTCGTGGATGCGGAACCGTTCGGCACGCTCAGCCGGGTGATCGTGGGCCATGCCGTGCTCGGCCGGTTTGTCTGGGGGCGTTATCAGAAGAGAAGAAAGCAGTATCTGGAACAGGCTTTTGCCATCTGGGTCGACAGGGCGAAGATCACGGAGGACAGCGCCTTCCTCTTCTGCGATTTCTGGTCGAATGATTATCCCTTGTCGGTTCGGAACTACGACCTGAGGGCGAAGATCGACGCGCTCGCCAAAAACGGCGCGCCGGAATGGCTGACGGAGTATCTGCGGGGCGACCTGGCCATTAATCTGGCCTGGGAATCGCGGGGCGGCGGCACGGCGCTGTCGGTCACAGAAGAAGGATGGAAAGGGTTCAATGATTACCTGAAGGATGCCGACCGCTATCTGGACCGCTCCATCAAGCTCAATCCGCAGAATTATCTGGCGTACCTCAAGAAGATCACGACCGCCATGGGGCACGGGTCGCACAAGCAGGAAATGGACAACTTCAAAAAAGGCATCGCGCTCATCCCGGACAGCACCGGCCATCTGTCCTACCTTCTCCGGTGCCTCATGCCCCGCTGGGGCGGCTCCATCCGCGAGATGAAGCAGCTGCTCCTGGAAGGCATGAAACAGGACGAGACCAAAACGGACGTCGCGCACGCTTCGTTCAATCATATCAGCAGTTTCATGTTCTACGAGGAAGGCGTGCCGCTCACGTTCCGCTCGTTCTACATGGATCCCGTCGTGCAGGATTGCGGGGAACGCCTGTTCGCACGGGCGCTGAAGAAATGTCCGGACGACGTCTATTTCCAGAACGTGGTCCGCTACGAACAGGCGTTGTTCTACCTGAACAGCGTCCGTTACCGGGAGGCGCTCGAAGCCTTCGACAAGATCACGTTCAAGGGGAAGGAACTCGAGAAATTCCTGTATGACAACAGCGTGCAGAAGTTTCAGACCAATTATCCCCTCTCTCCGGTCTTCGAGGACCCGAAAGCGGCATTCGATCTGAGGCGAAGCGCGGTCGCCCCGATCCTCCAGCGGATCGAGCTCAATTTCCTGAAGGAGGAAATCCCGCCCGCGGTCGCGCGCCGTCAGCTGCTTGCGCTGGCGGATTCCGAGGAGGCGAAGGCCGATTCCTCCATCCGGAATTCCCTGATCAACCTTGCCGCCATGTGGGGCGAGCCCGACGAAGCCGCCGAGAACTGGAAACTGGAGTCCAACCATTCCGGTCCCGCGTGGGCATGCGCCTGCTACAAGATGTCCGGCGACCGCCTGAAATTCTTCTTCGACCACGGATACGACGTCGACGCGGAGCCGCATTTCTTCCTCCGTGCCAGATATTATGCCGGATACCATCCGTCCACCGCTTTGGAAAAAGACAAATCCGTGGCATGCCGCAAAGTGATCAACGCCGAGGCGAAGAAACGCTGGAAATACATCACGGGCGAAGGCGACGATCCCGAAAACGAGATCACCGTGATATCGAATCCGCTGGCGATCGATCCCCTGATCGTCGAGGCGAGGAAGCCCGACAACAAAAAGCTCCTCGTGATCGAATACAACTCCCGCCACAAATTCTACTTCAACCTCAAGGGCGACTCCCTGACCATGGAATCCTTCTACGGGCCGTTCCCGGCCGCCGTGACGGTCAACGGACAGCTGTGGAGCGATCCCTCGAAACCGTTCCGCATTCCGTTCGTACCCGATTATTCGCACGGTTTTGCCATGATGACAAGCGGCGTGGCGAAATGGGAGACACAGGCCGTCTGCGACGGAAAGGACTGCGCGGAACTGCTCATCGTGCCAGCACAGGAAGAGTATCTGAACTCGATCAATACGGTCGTTCTTATGTTCGACCCGGATCCCGCCCGGATCTCGGCGATGGAGGAAGCCGCGAAAGCTTCTCCCACGGCCGGCCTCCTGATCCCGGTCGCCACCTCGGTGAAAACCGTGAATTCCGTCTCGTTCGACCCGGCGAAAGCGAAACCGGTCGAAGAGGGAAAAAAGGCGATCGTCCTCGAGGGTGTCTTCGACGGAGAAGGGCAGTTCATCTTCCGGGGGGACAGGGTCGTCTACCGGCACACGGCGTTCGACCGGCCCGAAAAAGTCACGGTGAACGGGATACCGTGGAACGACCTGAAGAAACCGTTCGAGCTGGATTTCATCCCGGATTATTCCACGACGAACGTCGCCGAAATGAACGGCCGCAACGACATCCGGCTGGACTATTTCAGGAACAGGATGGAGCTGTACATTTTCGATTCGGAACCTTCCCGGGACGACTACCGCGTGTCAGTGTTTTTCGATGCAGTCAAAACCGAACTGGACCAGGCGGATCTGGAATGGATCAGGCTGGACAGCGCCACGGGGACTTCCAATCCGCAGAAAACCGTGAACGACGTTCCTTTCGACCCGGCAGGCGCGAAACCGGTTGAAGAGGGCAAAAAGGCGATCGTCCTTGAGGGCGTTTTCGACGGGGCCGGGACGTTCACGTTCAGCGGGAACCGGATCGTCTACAGGCATTCGACGTACGATCCGCCCGAAAACCTCACGGTGAACGGCAAGGCATGGGATAACCTGAACAAGCCGTTTGCATTGGACTTCACCCCGGATTATGCCACGACGAACGTCGCCGAAATGAACGGCCGCGACATCATCGGGATCAAGTATTCCCAGGACAAAATGGAGCTGGAAATCAACGATACGGAGATGTCCCGCGACAAATACCGCGTCTCCGTGTTCTTCGAGAAGGTCAAGTAGGCCCCGGCCCGGCGGAAGAGTTCGCAATATGAAGGACGGCAAATCGGACATCGTGCGGATTCGCGGCGACGGCGCGCTGGCGGGACAGCCCGTCGCGGCCGACGACCGCGCGCCGCGGACGGAATCGGAATCAGCCGCCGTCGGGGATTCCTCGCTGTACGGTGGCGACAGGCCGATCAACCTGAAATTTCCCCTGTGTTTTGATGATATTTTCTTCGGGTATATCGTATTTCCGATAGTCGTGGCGGTCCTCGTCCCAATCCCGTTCAAACTGCTCTTTTTCTCGGGACCGCTCGACCCGACCGATGTACTGATGGCTCTGCTGTTCTGCGTGATTTGCGCTCTGGGCGTCGTGTGGATCATCTATTCCTGGTTCGTGGACTACTACAGGAAACGGGCGCGATCCATCACCATCGCCCCCGCGACGAAAACGTTCCGCGTATGCAACTTCGTGCTGACCCGCGGGAAACACGGGCTGCCAGCGTTTTACCCGGAACTGACGTTTACGCTGGACGACGTGCGGAAGGTCTATTTCCAGCGGACTGCAACTTCGCCCGTCCTGATCGTCGACAGCGGCGTTTACATCGTCATCCCGGAGGGATATCTTTTTGTTTGCGGGAAGACGCCCGAGTTCCTGCGGCTGAAGTATTTCCTGCTCGTGGAGGCGGAAGGAAAGAATGAAGCCACACGATGCAGAACCCTGGACGGCGTTCTCCGGTACTGGGACCGATTCTGAGGCTTGCGATGATGAACCGGTGCTGTTATGCTTGATTTCATCGCGAATCTCTACGAGCTGGTCGGGAGGTGGATCCTGTGTACCGTCATCATCCTGCTTGTCGTCTATCTTTTTATGGACCGGATCGCACGTCATCTCGGCTGCGGCAATCTCTTCGACAAGTACATCGAAATGGTCGTCGACTGGATCCGGGACGCGTTCCGCGACTGAACCTGATCAAGAAAACAATGGGGAATCGAGCTTGCCATGACGGAACGGAATGAACAGGAAAAACAACTGAATCAAGCGCCTGCCGCGCCTGCATCTCCCGGCGCGTCGGCCTCTTCTGCCGCGCCTTCGAACTCCGCGCCGAAGCGGTATGTGGTGAACAACGGCTTCGACAAGCTTTTCTTCCTTTTCAGTATCCCGTTCATCGTGGTCAGTTTATCTCTAGTGTCCCTATTTGTTTTCTTTGCATTGATTCCCGAACAGCCCGGTTCCGTTCCCGATTTCGTCGGGCAACTGACGGGGGAGCAGTATGAACTGGTCGTGCGTAAGCTCGGCCCCATGGACGACAATCTGTTCCGGAGCACCAAAGCGTATGTGCTCGTGCGGACGGATGCGGACGTCGTTTCCAACATCGAGCAAAAAAAAGTGCCGGATTTCACGTTCGTCCCGCTGGAGTCGCCCGAACTGGAAAACGACAAAATGATGGGTCAGGTGTACGATTCCACGGCGGAGATCGACAAGGTCTATCGGGAGCTCGCGAAAATGCCACCGGGCGCGGACTGCCGGTATTTCGTCACCCGGGACGACCCGGATTATGCCAGAACCTATCTGTGTTTTTCGCTGGAATCCAAACTGCTGCTGGTCGTCCGGACCAGGAAGAAATGGGGTTTGGAAAGCGAGTGACCCTGTCCGGGGGGGCGCAATGGCGATGCCGCGGGGGAGCCGTTTCCATTTTTCTTTTATCATTTTTCCGTTTGCAATCGCGGAAAGAAGTGATATATTCTTTATCATACTGTTCAACATAACTTTTTTATGCTCCGGAAGGGACCAGAACATGATGCAATCCGACAAACGGAATCCGGTTCGAATGAAACACTTCGCGGGGGCTCTGCTGCTCTCCTTTCTCGTCGCGGCTGTCCTTTTAAGCTGCTTTTCCCCTGAAAAAGACGGTCCGGCGGCCCCGTCCGGGACGGAAACGGCTCAGACCGGAACGGAACAGGCCCGGGCGGATGTTCCCGCCGTTCCCGTTCTCGCCAAACCGGCGAGATTCCTGACGGACGTCTGCCTGACGCGCGCGGGCGACCTGTGGGTCACTGCGGAAGCGGGCGGCGTTTTCCGTCTGCGCGACCCGGAAAAGGATAAGGAGTGGGAAGACATGCGCGCTCTGCCGGGGTTCCCGAAGACGAACAACTGCACGGCGGTCTGCGAGGATTCGCTGGGGCGGATCTGGGTCGGCACGGCGAGCATGGGCGTGCAGGTGTTCTGCGGCGGGAAATGGCAGCGGTACGACCGGGACACGGTCCTGAGCGGAAGCCACGTTCACGATCTGGCGAGCTCGGAGACCGGGCTGACCGCGGTGGCGCACGAATACGGCGTGAGCGTGTACGATTCGCGGGACGACAGCTGGCGCGACTACACGGCGCTGAACGGGCTTCCGTCCGGCGGCGTGCGCGGCGTCTGCTTCGAAAAGGGCGGCAGGCTGCACTGCGCGATGGAATCCGGCGGGTATTTCCAGCTCGACCTCGGAGGAAACGTGCGGAGAGCGCGTCGCGTGACCGCACCCGACACATGGGGACGGGAACGCGCGGCGTTCTATCCGCTGACGGCGGAAGGAGACGGCCTGAGCTCGAATTTCTGCAATGATATCGGCGTCGACGGATCGGGACAGGTCTGCATCGCGGGCCTGAACGGAATCAGCTACGGCAAGGACCGGACGTTCCGGTTCCTGCAGGGGCGCGACCTGAATGAGAAGATCGAGAACGCATACCGGAAGGAGCTGATCGACGAGGAGCTGAAAGCGGACAGGAAGAAGTCCGGTCCGTCGACCGGCAGGATTGTCTACGAAGGCGGGGAAGACGACGAGTTCGAGGAGGAAGAGGAGGAAGAGGAGATCATCTTCTACGGAGAAGAGGACCCCGATTACGGCCCGCTGAAGGAAAGCTATGTGACCTGCGTTTATTACGGGAAAAACGGCCTGTGGATCGGCCATCGCACGAAGGGCGTCGAGCTGCGGCGCCCGGAAGACCCGAAGCGCGCCGTCCGCGGGATCGAGTGGAAGGACCCGGACAATCCGCAGGTCGTGGAGATCGTTTACCACATGCCGGAGATCAAGCAGCCCGTGCGCGGATTCGCGGAACTCCCCGACGGACGCGTGTTCGCCGCGACGTACGGAGGCGGACTGGTGAAGCTCTGCCGCGGAGCCGTGCCCGATCCGCCGGCGTCCGTGCCGGAAGCGGTCGCGAAGCATCCGTCGTACAAAGGCGTCGACCCCGTTTCGGTCCTTCAGGATTTCCAACGGTACGACCTGCTGCCCGACGACAGGGCGGAGGCATGGGCACAGTACATCGGCGAAGACTGGGTCACGAAGGGCGACTGGTGCGGCCGCTACGGCGCACGGCGGCAGGTGCTCTGCGCGATGAACACCCCGCTGGGTTCCCGCGGTTCCTGGGATGGCGGCATGATCAATGATCAGATCACGGTCAACGGCGGGATCGGCCCTCACAAGTTCCGGAGCGATTCCATGCGGCGCTGGGTGGACTGGGAGGAGGCGGACAACAACCGCGACGTCCTGCTCCAGATGGAGTACGGCCACAGGACGCAGTCGGAGTGGAACGACAACGGCGAGGAGTATCCGCGGACGTTCGAGGGGCCGGACCTGTGGCTGACGCTCATCATGGCGCCGGAGGAGATCTACCGGCTTTCGTTGTATTTCTTCAACTCGAACGGGCGGATCGGCAACAACGTGGAGCGCGACTACATCATCGAGGTCTACGAGTCCAAACAGGGGGAAAACCCCGCCGACTGCATGAAGAAAAAGCCGCTCTGCACGGCGCGCGTGGCGGATTTCGCCAGTGGCGGCGTGTACAAAAGCTTTGCCCTGCGCAGCGGGAAGATGCTGCCGTGGGAAGGCGGCGCCTGTTTCCGGGTGCGGCTCGTCCGCTACGGCTCCCTGAACGTGATCCTGAACGGCATCTTCCTGGACCGCCTGTTCGAGCCGCAGGACGTACGCGAGTTAACGGAGGAGGAGGAGCGCATCCCGGAACAGGGGGATTACCGCGCGCCGCGGTGGTACGACTGCGGAACGGATGAACTTGCTGGTCTCGCCAGATCATTTTACGACTGGTATTTCGCCGCGCCGGATACGTCCTACGGGCTTGCCTCGATGCCGCTCCTTCGGCTTGCGTTCTACCGGTATGTCCGGGACAACCTGAAGACGAACGAAAAGCTCGCGGAACGCCTGCGCTGGGATGCGGCCATCTGGACCGATGCCGACCGGGCGGAGTTCGATGCCTCCATGAAGGAATACTGGACGGAGATCCTGGAGAAGTATCCCGAACGCCGTGAACGGAAATAGGCGGGACTTGAATTTGAACCGCCCGTAGCGCCCGGCTTGCGTCTTTACGCCTGTCCCGGCGCGGCGGAAATGCTGTTTCAGCCCTGAATTTCGCGGATGCGGGCGATGAGGCGTGCCGCATAGTCGCGCGCCAGCGCCTGCTGCCGGGCGACTGCCTCCGCATCGTCGCGGGAGGCGTAGCTGACACCGTTCAGCCACATCGGTTCGAGATAGTCCAGTCCGCACACTTTCGCGATGGCGGGGAACCCTGTGACGAGTTCGCGAATGTCCGCGACGGAGCCTTCCTGCCCGGTGTAGGCCGCTGCCGGAGCCCCGGTCGTGAAGGAGACAAGGAGCTTTTTCCCAACCAGTTTCGCCCCGGTCCCGTGTGCGAATCCGTGAACGAACACCTCGTCCAGCCATTTCTTCATGAGCCAGGGGAGGGCATACCAGTGGAACGGGAACTGCCAGACGATCAAGTCCGCTTCGGCAAGCGCGGCCTGTTCCGCCGGGACGTCGAACACACCGCCGGGCGCGGCTTCGCAGAGCTTGCGGATCGTCATGCCGGGGAATGCGCGTGCGAGCTCGTACAGGATCGCGGCGTTGACGACGGATTGCGAAAGATCGGGGTGTCCTGCGATGAGAAGCGTTTTCATATGGCGGATTCCTTCTTTTCTGATTGTTTTGGAAAACGGGAACGGCGTTCCCGTCTGTAATATAGCCCGCCCGGAACGGAATGCAAGCCGCGGCGTTCGATTTCGAAAACGGCAGGACCGTTTTTTCCCGATGTTGTCCGAATCGCGTTTGAAAACCCGCCGCGACAGTGCTATATTATCCGAAATGGTAGATTTTTTATTATAAGGATGTCTGCCCCCCTATGCTGCATTTCGCCTGCCCGTTCTGTCATTTTCATATCTCCGTCGAGGAGTCCGACGCCGGAGGCCGCATCGTGTGCCCCGCGTGCGGCAAGACGGTGGCGATCCCCGCTACGCGGTTCGACAACGGCTGCATCATCGGCGATTTCATCATCCAGAGCAGGATCGGGGCGGGGGCGGCCGGGACGGTCTACCTGGCGCAGCAGATTTCGCTGGAACGCGAAGTTGCGCTGAAGGTGCTGTCCCATAAGAACATGACCGAAAAGGGCGTGACGACGTTCCTGAACGAGGCGCGCGCCGCCGCGAAGCTCAGCCACGTCAATCTGGTGCAGTCCTATGCGGTCGGCGAGGAAGACGGCTACAGCTACATGGCCATGACCTACATCAGGGGCGAAACGCTGAAGTCGCGCCTGAAACGCGAGAAGCGGATCCCGATCGACGAGGCGCTTCACATCGTCCAGCAGGTCGCCGAAGCCCTGTGCTACGCATGGAACGAAAGCCGTCTGATCCACCGCGACGTGAAGCCCGACAACATCATGCTTACCGACGACGGCATCGCCAAGCTGACCGACCTCGGCCTTGCCATGAACCAGAAGGACTGGTCGGAGGACATGGACATCTCCGGAAGCCCGTCCTACATGAGCCCGGAACAGTTCGCCGGCGAGCCGCTCGACACGCGCAGCGACATCTACAGCCTCGGCGTGACGCTCTACCAGATGATCACCGGGGCGCTGCCGTTCCGCGCCGTTTCCATCAGCACGCTCGCCAACCAGCATTTCAACCAGAAGCCCGAGCCGCCGGAACGCTTCGTGCCGGGGCTGCCGTCGACCGTGTCCGCACTCATCAAGAAGATGATGGCGAAGAAGCCTTCGAAACGCTACGCCGACATGGAGGAACTGCTGGACGCGATCTGGCGTCTGCGCCAGCTCACGGCGCCGAACCGAAACCTCGTGCCGGACGTCCACACGATCTCCATCCGCCGCCTGAACTACGGGATCCAGACGGAATATGTGAACAACAAACGCCGGGAGGACCGCATCCGGCGGAAACAGCGCAACGCCAACAAACCGTCGCTGCTGTCCCGCGTGATGCTCGTCGTGCTGCCGGTCGCCCTCGTCGCGGTTATCGCGCTGTACTTTTTCTCCGGCGCCCGGCAGCGTTCGCTCGAACGCTCCATGTTCGGCAACGTCGACGCTTTCGAACGCCTCGCCGCCAACCCGGACATCCCCCTGGAACGCCTCAACGCGGAATCCGCCGTGCTGATCGATGGTCTCACAGGGAACAATGCCGTCCGCAGCGACCGGATCAGCCGCTACGTGCTGTCCCATATCAATTATCTGCTGTCCCAGCGCACGGACAGGGATAAGCCCGCGGACGGAAGCGCGTCCGCCTCGTCCGAGTCCACGGCCGTGCTGGAAAACCAGATCAGCCTGCTGAACGACGAGATCGCCAACCTGAAGACCATCGTCGTGCCGCGGCTCAAGGACGAGATCGACGCCGCGATCAAGGACGGCGAAGTCTATCATTCCGACCTTATTTCCGCCCAGCACGACCTCGTGAAAAGCCGGGCGGACTACAACGCCCTCAGCAAGACGCGGGAAGAGGAGCTCGCCGCATCCGATGAACTGAAGATCAACAACCTGCGGCAGCGCCTGCATCAGCTCGTCGTGACGCAGCGGTTTTCGCTCGCGAGGCAGATGCTCACGACCGAACAGCTCCGTTCGCCGCGCCTCGAATCATGGTGCACGGAGATGATGCGCCGGATCGATTTCCTGGACCGCGTCTACGCCGTGTTCGCCGGGGATGACGCCGACCTGGAGAAGATCACGCAGGACGAGGCCAAAGCCGCCTACGCCGAACTCTACGGCGACGACGGCAGGAGCAGCGAGACCATCCTCTGCGCGTTCGAGGTCCTGCGCGGGGATTACGACAAGGCCGCCCGGCTGAGGCCGGAAGACCCCGAGATCCCGGCTACCGCTAATGCCGTCGCCGAAGAACTCGTCGCCGCCGCCCGCATCCTGCATACGATGGGCGAAAAGAAGCTCCCCGCCATGTTCTCGGAAACCATGGCGCGTCTGCCGAAGACACCGCAGACCACTGCCGCCGCCAGCACGATCGGCGTGCTTTTCTCCGGGTTCCCTCAGAAGAACTGAGCGGCGGACCGTTCCGGGGAATATACAATAAGACCTATAGGTCATACAAGTCCTATAGGTCCTATATGACTTATCCGACTTATTCTTGGCCGCTTAACCGATCGGCTCAGTCTTTCTTTTCCTTATCGTCGGCCTTCTTGTCCTTTGCCGTCGGGTCCTCGGAGATATAGCCCTGCTTGAACATCCATGCGGCGCAGGCGTCCTGCCACATCTGCCAGAGCGGCAGTTTCGAGCCGGTGAACCCGTGTCCGCCCTCGGTGAACTCCAGATATTCGACCGGGACCTTGTGTGCCTTGAGCGCTTCGACGTAGATGCGGCTGTTGTCGACCGGGACGAGCTGGTCCTTCGCGGAATGGCACACGAACGCGGGCGGGGTCTTGTCCGTGACCTGTTTTTCGTTGGACAGGAGATCAATCAGCTCCTGCGACGGGTTGGGGCCCAGCAGGTTGCGTTTCGTGCCGCCCTCGGTCTTCGCGGCCATCGTGATGACGGGGTAGATCAGGGCCTGGAAATCGGGGCGCGAGGACATCTTTTCGATCGGGTCTTCGGATTTCGCGTCGCCGTCGTCGAAATGCGTCGCGATAGTGCTGGCGAGGTGGCCGCCCGCGGAGAATCCCATCACGCCGACCTTCTTCGGCTCCACGCCGCGCGACCTGCCCTCGGCGCGCACCGTCCGCATCGCGTGCGCCGCGTCCTGAAGCGGCAGCGGATGCCGGTTCGGCGCGATCCGGTAGGACAGCACCACGCCCGTCACGCCGTATTTGTTCAGCCATTTCGCGATGTTGTATCCCTCGTTGGCTTTCATCAGCGCCCCGTAACCGCCGCCGGGGCAGATCACGACCACGGTCCCGTTCGGCTTCTCCGGCACGTACCAGCGGAGCGACGTTTTCTCCGTGTTCGCGCCGCCCTGACCGGGTTTCCACAGCGGGATGTCCGCGGGTTCGTCGGCGCAGGAAATGGATGAAAAAGAGGCAAATGCGATGCAGAAGAGGGCGAGGCCGAGCTTGCGGCGGGTGAAATGTCTGTTCATGGCGGAACTCCTTTCCTGAAAATGCGTTGAACGGTGAAAACATGCTATACAATAGCACGGTTCCGCCGCTTTGCAAACGCGTTCCGTTATAATCCGGCATGATGGCAGTTGTCAGTTTTAACGTCATATGACGTTAAATCCCGTATCAAAGCCGGAAAAACCTTCTTTTCGCGTGTGTTGGCTGTTGATTTTTCGGCGCAAACATGATATAGTACAACGAAGAAAGAAAAGACATTTGTTTCGAACAGGAGACCCCCGCTATGAACCGCCTGAAAACGTTCCTGATCCCGTTCGTCTGCTTCGCCGCTGCGCATACCGCATCCGCCCTGCCGGACAACTTCGAGGCGCGCCTCAAGGAGGCGAATTCATCCATTCGCGACAACGCCCCGGCGAAGGTGTGGAGCGAGGCGTACCCCATCGGCAACGGACGGTTCGGCGCGATGGTGTTCGGCGGCGTCCGCGAGGAACGGCTCCAGCTGAACGACGTCACGGTGTGGTCCGGCGGCAAGGACGACCCGTGGAAGAAGGATTCGTGGACGCATCTGCCGGAAATCCGCGAGGCGATCAACAAAAGCGACTGGCGGCGGGCGGACGGCCTGGTGAACCGCTATATGACCGAGAAAGGCGGCTATTTTCCGTCGTATCAGACGCTCGGCGACCTGAAGATAAAGTTCGACATCCCCGAAGACGCGAAGATCGAAAACTACAGCCGCAAGCTCGATTTACAAACAGCCGTCGAGACCGTGAGGTTCACGGCGGACGGTGTCACGTACACCCGCGAGTATTTCGCCAGCCACCCGGACCAGGTCATCGCGGCGCGGTTCTCGGCGTCGAAGCCCGGCGCTCTCTCCTGCCGCATCACGCTCAACCGCGGCCGCGCGGCAAAGACCGTTGCCGAGGGAAACGACACGCTGCTGATGACCGGGAACACCGATTACGAGAACCGCAAGGGCAACTGCGATTACGCCGTCATGCTGAGGGCCGTCCCGGGACAAATGTTCCTGAGACCGACACGCGACAACCGTCCACGACGTATGCCGGAGTCCCGCCCGAACACGGACATCTATGGGATTTTTGACAGCATCAACGCCAAGCTTTCCGCCGAAAGGGACACGATCACGGTCACGGGTGCAACGTCGTTTACGGTGTACCTCGCCGCCCACACCAGCTACAAGTGCGACTGGGACGCAAACTACCGGAACGACGACGACCTCGTCGCGGTCGTCCGCGAGCGGATTACAAAAGCTGGACCGCAAGTGAAAGAGGTAATCCGGTCCGGGGTCTACAGGCCGGATGAACCGCGCCGCTGGTTGTCGGTGGACCTTTTCTCCGTGCTCCTGGAAGATCATATTCAGGATTACCGGAACTTCTTCGACCGCGTCACGTTCGACTTCAGGAATCCGGTCGAAGGGAAATCGGACGAAAAACTGGAAAAATTCCTGAACCTCACGACCGTGGAACGCCTGAACCGCTTCAAGGACCACCCGGAGGATACCGCGTTCGCCGCGCTCTTCGCGCAGTTCGGGCGCTACCTCATGATCGCGTCCAGCCGCGAGGACAACCCGCTGCCGTCGAACTCGCAGGGCATCTGGGGCGACGGCTACGACCTGCCGTGGAAATGCGACTACAAGAGCAACATCAACTACCAGATGAACTACTGGCCCGTGAACACCGCCAACCTCTCCGAGTGCATGACCCCGGCCGTGAACATGAACCTCGCGCTCATCCCGTCCGGCCGCATCACCGCGAAGGAGTATTTCAACGCGCCCGGCTGGACCTGCGCCTACACGACCAACGCCTGGGGCTGGACCGCGCCCGGCGGCAGCCTGCCGTGGGGGCCGTTCTTCAGCGCGGGCGGCTGGTTCTGCCAGATGATGTTCGACCACTATGCGTTCAACGGCGACAAGGCGTACCTCGAAAAGATCTATCCCGCCATGAAGGACAACTGCCGGTTCTTCCTCGCCTCGCTCGTCGAGGGACCGGACGGGAAACTTTCCATGAACCCGTCGACCTCGCCGGAGAACAGTTTCCGCGACGGCACGAACGGCGGCGGCAGCGCGGCGTGGGGCGGCGAGATGGAGTCCGCCATCATCCGCGAAGTCTTCCGCGACACGCTTTTCGCCGCGAAGGTCCTCGGCGACAGGGACGAGGCGTTCCTGAACGAGCTGAAGGCCGCCAATGAGAAGATCCGCCCGATCGCAATCGGACGCTACGGCCAGATCCAGGAATGGGGCCCGGATGTCGACAACCCGGACGACCAGCACCGCCACATCTCCCATCTCTTCGCCCTCATGCCCGGCTCGCAGATCGATCCGCACACGAACACGAAGGAGGCCGACGGCGCGCGCGTGGTGCTGAACCGCCGCGGCGACGAGGGGACCGGCTGGTCGAAGGCGTGGAAGATCAACCTCTGGGCGCGCCTCCTCGACGGCGACCGCGCGTACAAACTGCTCCGCGAACAGCTCACCTACGTCAGCGAACAGTCGGTCGTGTACGGGGCGGGCGGCGTCTACGGCAGCCTGCTCGACGCGCATCCGCCGTTCCAGATCGACGGCAATTTCGGCGCGCTCTCCGGCATCGTCGAAATGCTCCTCCAGAGCCATATCTACGAGGATCGCGGCGCGGAGCGCATCTACACGCTTGACTTCCTGCCTGCGCTGCCGACCGGAAAAGGCTTCGAGTCCGGTTCCGTAAAGGGACTCAAGGCGCGCGGCGGGTTCGAGGTAGACATCTCATGGAAAAACGGCAGACTTGAAAAAGCGACCGTCACCTGCATGCACGATACGCCCGGATTCCGCGTCCGCATCCAAAACGGCGAAGTCAGGGATTACCTCCCCGATGGCGGCTATAAAGCCGGCGACGTCATTTCAATTTCTTTCTAAGGAGGACTTGTCCTCCCGTGCGCGAGCGAAGCCGCGCACTGCCTGACACACTTTGTGTGTGCGCGAGCGAAGCCGCGCACTGCCTGACACACTTTGTGTGTGCGCAAGCGAAGCTGAGCGCACTACCTCAGTGGAGGACTTGTCCTCCTTTTTTTCGGGAAAAAAAAGCATCAGGCTTGCATTTTCCACAAAATGATGTATAGTATTTAGTTATTTTTACGCGACACACATACAACACATAACAGATATCAATGGAGATTTTGAAATGTCCAAGCATCCCAGTCTGAAGGCCGCCGGACGCATCCGGAAACAGAGAAACGTCCTGAAGCGTTTCGAACGCATCAACATCCTCAAGCAGGACGGCCGCTGGCAGGAAGGCCAGAAAGTTCTCAGCGCTCTTCCCAAGACCAAACCCGAAGAGTAAGCCCGGAGCCGCCGCGCGCGGTTCGAACATCCCGGTTTCCGGTGCGCCGGAATCCGCGGATTCTGAGATCAGGGACGTCCCAATCAGGTACGTCCCCGTTTTTTTACACTTGAAATCGGAGATCAGAAGCAATGGCAAAAGGAACGGTCATTCAGAAAATCTTAGCGAACCATCTCGTGTCCGGCAGGGGCGTGCCCGGCGAACCGGCGGCGATCCGCATCGACCAGACGCTGACGCAGGACGCCACCGGGACGATGGCTTATCTGGAACTTGAGGCGATGGGGACCGGCAAGGTGAAAACCGAGCTGTCCGTGTCCTACGTCGACCACAACATGCTCCAGATGGGGCCGGAAAACCCCAATGACCACCTCTATCTCCAGTCCGTTGCCGCCGCGCACGGCATCCGTTTCAGCCGTCCCGGCAACGGCATCTGCCACCAGGTCCACCTCGAACGCTTCGGCGTGCCCGGCAAGACCCTGCTCGGCTCCGACTCCCACACGCCGACCGGCGGCGGCATCGGCATGATGGCAATCGGCGCGGGCGGCCTGGACGTTGCGCTCGCCATGGCCGGAAAGCCCTTCCGCCTCGCCTATCCGAAGATCGTCGGCATCCACCTCTCCGGCAAACTCCAGCCCTGGGTCGCCGCGAAGGACGTCATCCTGAAGGTCCTCAGCATCCTCACGACCAAAGGCAACGTCGGCTGCATGGTGGAGTATTTCGGACCCGGCGTCGCCACGCTCTCCGTTCCCCAGCGCGCCACCATCACCAATATGGGCGCGGAGCTCGGCGTGACCACCTCCGTCTTCCCGTCCGACGACAGCACGCGCGCCTTCCTCGAGGCGCAGGGCCGCGGCTCCGTCTGGACCGAGCTCGTCGCCGATCCCGACGCCGAATACGACCGCGTGATCGACATCGATCTCTCCACGCTCGAGCCGATGGCCGCCTGCCCGTCCAGCCCGGACAACATCAAGACCGTCGCCGAGCTCGCCGGAATGAAAGTCAACCAGGTCATCATCGGTTCCTGCACAAACAGTTCCTACCGCGACCTCTCCATCGTCGCCGGCATGCTCAAAGGACGCAAGGTCCACCCGAACGTCTCCCTCGACATCGCGCCCGGCAGCCGCCAGGTCCTCGGCATGCTCGCCGCGGACGGCAAGCTCGCGGACATCGTCGCCGCCGGAGCCCGCATCCTCGAATGCGGCTGCGGCCCCTGCATCGGGCAGGGCCAGAGCCCGGCAAACGGCACCGTCACGGTCCGCACGTTCAACCGCAACTTCCCCGGCCGTTCCGGCACGAAGGGCGACCAGTCCTACCTGGTCAGCCCGGAGACCGCCTGCGCCGCCGCCCTCACAGGCGAATTCACCTCTCCGCTTGCGCTCGGGTTCGAATACCCCGTGTTCAAGGATCCCGAATCCTTCACGGTCGACGACTCCATGATCCTGCCGCCTGCCGACGATCCGGCGTCCGTCGAGATCATCCGCAAGCCCACGATCGGTGCGCCGCCGAACTGCAAGCCGCTGCCGGAGAAACTGGACGGCGTCGTGGTCATCAAGACCGGCGACAAGACCTCCACCGACGACATCATGCCCGCCGGCGCATACCTCAAATACCGCAGCAACATCCCCGAATACGCCAAGGCCGTCTTCGCGCAGACCAACGTCCCCGGCAAGCCCACCTTCGCCGAACGCGCATCCTCCGTCCGCGACTCCGGCCGCCAGGCCGTCATCGTGGGCCGCGACAGCTTCGGCCAGGGTTCCAGCCGCGAACACGCCGCCATCTGCCCGATGTACCTCGGCGTGAAGGCCGTGATCGCCATCGCCATCGAGCGCATCATCCGCGCCAACATGATCAATTTCGGCATCCTGCCGCTCACGTTCGCGAACCCCGCCGACTACGACCGGATCGACCCGGAGGACGCCGTCGAAATCGACGACCTCCGCAAGGCCGTGCAGGAATCTTCCATCACGGCTACCGTGAAGAAGCCCGGTGGAGAGACCTTCCAGATCAAGCTGAACCTGAACGTGTCCGACGAGGACCGCGTCATCCTGACCGCGGGAGGCCGACTGAACGTGAAGTAAGGCGCCGCAGAGCGCCGGACAACCCCGCGCGTGAGGTGTCCGCGAATAGCAAACACGGAAATACGGATGCCCGCGCGACAGACAACCAACCACATGTTTCCGGCCTGCCCGGCCGGGTTTTCCGAGGGTGCGGAAATGAACGTCAAGAAAGACAAATTCGAACACTGGTCGGCGGAGGATTCCGCCACGCTCTACGGCATCAACGACTGGGGAGCGGGTTACTTCCACGTCAATGACAAGGGCGAGCTCACGATTTCGCCGAATCCGGGCAAGGACGCCCCGGCGGTCAGCCTGCCCGACATCGTGCACGGCATCCAGGAACGCGGCATGAACATGCCCGTTCTGATCCGCGTCAGCAATATCCTGGAATCGCGCATCAACCAGCTCCACGCCAGCTTCCGCAAGGCCATCGAACAGACGAAATACCAGGGGCAGTACAAGGGCGTTTTCCCGATCAAGGTCAATCAGCAGCAGCAGGTCGTGCAGGACATTTCCCGCTACGGCAGGGAGTTCCACCACGGCCTTGAAGCCGGCAGCAAAGCCGAGCTGATCGCCGCGCTCGGCACGCTCCACGACCCGGATGCGTGCGTGGTCTGCAACGGATACAAAGACGAGGAGTTCGTCGACCTCGCTCTGTTCGCTTCCATGCTCGGATACCGGTGCATCCTCGTCATCGAGATGCCCAGCGAACTCGACGTGATCATCGAGCGCAGCCGCATGCTCAAGGTCAAGCCCATGATCGGCGTCCGCATGAAGCTTTCCACGCGCGCCGGCGGCAAGTGGACCGAATCCGGCGGCGACCGCAGCGTCTTCGGGCTGAACACCGCCCAGCTCATGGAGCTCGTCGACCACCTGAAGGAAGAGGAAATGCTCGACTGCCTCCGCCTCCTCCATTACCACATCGGATCCCAGATCCCGAACATCCGCGACATCCGTTCCGGCGTGCAGGAGGCCAGCCGCGTCTACATCGGCCTCGTGCAGGAAGGCGCGCCGATGGGCTATCTCGACCTCGGCGGCGGCCTCGCCGTCGACTACGACGGCTCCCACACCAACTACCAGCACAGCCGCAACTACACCATCGACGAATACTGCGTGGACATCATCGAGACGGTCGGCGAACTCCTCACCGAGGCGAACGTCCCGCATCCCGACATCATCACCGAGTCCGGCCGCGCCACCGTCGCGTATTCCTCCATCCTGCTCTTCAACATCCTCGACGTCGCCCGCTTCGATCCGGTCACGATCCCGGACAAGATCCCGGAGAACGCGCACGACCTCACGAAGGACCTGATGCACATCCTGTCCAACATCAACCAGAAGAACCTGCAGGAGTTCTTCCACGACGCCATATACAACCGCGACGAACTGCGGCTGCTCTTCAAGAACGGCCGCATCCCGCTTCGCGAACGCGCCCTCGTGGAATCCGCATTCTGGCACATCATGGCCGTGGCGAACAAGGAAGTGCAGAAGCTTTCCTACGTCCCGGACGAATTCGAGGACCTCGACGCCCAGCTCGCCGACATCTACTACGCCAACTTCAGCGTCTTCCAGTCGCTCCCCGACTCCTGGGCCATCCACCAGGTCTTCCCCATCGTCCCCATCCACCGCCTCAACGAACGCCCCACGCGCAGCGGCATCCTGTCCGACATCACCTGCGACTGCGACGGCAAGGTGGACAAATTCGTGGACCTGCACGACGAGCTCCACACGCTCCCGCTCCACGAACTCAAGCCCGACGAGGAGTACTACCTCGGCGTTTTCCTGGTCGGAGCCTATCAGGAAACGCTCGGCGACCTCCACAACCTGCTCGGAGACACCAACGTCGTCAGCATCACCATCTCCCCGGACGGACATTTCGACATCGACAAGGAGATCGAGGGCGACTCCGTCGGCGACGTCCTGTCCTACGTCGAATACGACGCCAAGGAGCTCATCACCTTCTTCCGCAGCGTCGCCGAACGCGCCGTCCGCAAGAAAATGATCACTCCCGCCCAGCGAAAGACCATCACGAACGCGTTCGAGGACGGCATTCGCGGATACACCTATTTTGAACGATAAGACACTTCACCCAAGGAGACCCACACTATGTCAAGAGTCCTGATCATCGGAGCGGGCGGCGTCGCGACCGTCGCCGCGCACAAATGCGTCCAGGCGTCGGACGTCTTCACCGACATCATGATCGCCAGCCGCACGGAATCCAGATGCAAGAAGCTCGCCGCCGCACTGAAGCGTCCCGTTCAGACCGCGCAGGTCGACGCAGACAACGTCCCGCAGCTCGTCGAGCTCATCAAATCGTTCCGTCCCGACGTGGTCCTGAACCTCGCGCTGCCGTATCAGGACCTCCACATCATGGACGCCTGCCTCGAGACCGGAGTGGACTACGTCGACGCCGCGAACTACGAGCCGCCGGACGTCGCGCACTTCGAATACAGCTGGCAGTGGGCGTACCGCGACCGCTTCCGCGAGAAGGGCATCACCGCCCTGCTCGGCAGCGGATTCGACCCCGGCGTCTCCAACGTCTACACCGCGTGGGAAAAACAGTATTTCGACGTGATCGACACGCTCGACATCATCGACTGCAACGCGGGCGACAACGGCCAGGCGTTTGCCACGAACTTCAACCCGGAGATCAACATCCGCGAAGTCACCGCGAAGGGCAAATACTACAAGGACGGCCGGTTCATCGAGACCGAGCCGCTCGAGTTCTCCAAGATGTTCGATTTCCCCGCCGGAATCGGCCCGAAGAAGATCTATCTGCTCTGGCACGAGGAGCTCGAATCCCTCGCCCCTTACCTGAAGCCGTACGGCCTCAAGGAAGCCCGCTTCTGGATGACCTTCTCCGACAACTACATCAAGCACCTCGAAGTCCTCCAGGACGTCGGCATGACCCGCATCGACCCGGTCATGTACGAGGGACACGAGATCATTCCGCTCCAGTTCCTGAAGGCGCTCCTCCCCGATCCTGCCTCTCTCGGGCCGCTCACCAAGGGCAAGACCTGCATCGGCTGCCTCCTGCAGGGGTCCAAGGACGGCAAGCCCGTCAAGCGCTTCGTGTACAACGTCTGCGACCACGAGGAATCCTTCCGCGAGACCGGCGCGCAGGCCGTTTCCTACACGACCGGTGTCCCCGCCATGATCGGCGCCATGATGCTTGCCACCGGCACATGGAAGGGCCCCGGCGTCTTCAACATGGAGGAATTCGATCCCGCCCCCTTCATGCAGAAGCTCAACGAGTACGGCCTTCCCTGGGAAGAGATCGTGTACTGACATGTCCATTTTTTGATGCCGGGAAAGCATTCATTGACATATGATGCATAATTGAGGAAACGGATATCCCCTGCATCATTCTTTCCGCGGTATCGGAACTGCCGAAGCGGGAGAGTATTTCCGACATTTTCTATCAACAGAAGAGCAGAGGAGAACAATGGAAACAAATATCCGACCACAAAGGGATTCCAGTTTGGAGCTTTTGCGAATCCTTGCTATGCTGGCCATAATCGCGTATCATTTCTATACGCAGACGGCCATTTGCATGGCGCCGATTTCTTCTGTCAACCATTTTGTTGCGATGTTTTTAGGCAGTTTCGGCAGGACTGGTGTTAATGTATTTGTTCTGATCGGAGCATGGTTTCTGATTGACCTGCCATTCAGGAGTATGCGTTTGATTCGTTTGTACCTGCCTTGCTTCTGTTATACTGTCGTCATCACCGCCTTGGTCGTTCTGTTCGGGAACGTACCCAAAGATGTTGCTGCAAAGAATCTGCTCCGTGCCCTGACGCCATTTTCGTCAAGCCCGCTCTGGTTTATTACGGACTACATCTTTCTTTTACTTCTGATTCCGGCTCTGAATACGCTGATTCATGCTCTCGACCATCGAAAATACACGTTTTTATACTGGATGCTGATCATCGTGTTCGTCGTCGTCCCGACTGTGGAAAATGCCTTGCCCGGTTTTGGTGTCTACAAATACTATGTGGTGAAGTCCGACATGTCATGGCTGGCTGCCTTGTATTTGCTGGTCGGATACTGGAAAAAGAATCCCGACCTGTGGATTAGACAGAAAAAACGGAGTGCCGGATGTCTCGCCGGGATGATAGTTCTTTGTGCGGGACTGTGTCTTGCGGACTTCCTGCTGCAAAAATACTGTACCCAGGGCTTTGTGACAAGGAAATACCATGACTTTCTGAATTTCCTGTTCATGGATTTGGCCTCTGTTTTCTGTTTCTGTTTCGCCGTTGCGGCCTTCTTCTTTTTTCAGCACGTCAAAATCGCCTCTCGGACTTTTTCAAATGCCATAAACCGTATTTCCAAGAACATCCTCGGCATCTATATCCTTCACCAGATACCTGTTTTCATCCCGGTCATGTGGAGTGTGTTTCATACAGAGAAATGGGTTGATTCCCCCTGGTTTGTAATTCTTGAAATCGGGAGTATCCTTTCTGTGTTCATCACAGCATGGATCGCCGACAATTTCGGAACAACAGCATTGAAACCTCTGCTCAATGCTTCCTGGTTGACAAACAGTTCTAAAAAAATCGACAATGCGATAAATGGTTAAATCGTCCGGCATGGCACCTTTCCGGCAAGTCTTCTTCCCCCAGACTGCTGCATCCATTCCGGATATCATCTAGGATCCGATATGAAACTCAAGACGAAAATCCCGGAAAACATCTGGAACCTGCTTTGCACGGCTGCGATTGTCGCGTGCCTCGCCCTCGCCGCAGTCGCCATCTTCAAATCGTTCCGTTGAATCTTCCCGAACACGCCAACGCCCCGGACCCGCCCTCATGTACACGACAAAGAAAACGCTGTTGAAACGAATGCAGAATTGCGATGAGATCTCCTGGGAGGAGTTCTACCGCATTTACTGGGGACTGGTCCTCTGCATCGGACAGAAACTGGGCCTGACTCCGGACGACTGCAGGGACCTCATGCAGGAGATCATGCTCGATCTGTTCAAGGGGGAAGTTCTTCTGCGCTACGACGCCTCGAGAGGGAAGTTCAGAACGTTTTTCGGGACGCTCGTCCGGAACAAGGCGGCGAAAATGCTTCAGGATCCTGCCCGCATTTCCGCATGTTCCAGGGAGAACGAATCCGGTCCCGGCCATGCCGGAAAACCGGACGAGGCACTTTTTTGCCCGGAAAGTGAGGAAGGAAACGACCCGTTCCGGAAAATATTCGACGAAGAATACCGGAACTGTCTTCTTTCCGCCGCGATCGATGAACTCCGGAACAACGTCGAACCGAAGACTTTTGCGATTTTCGAAATGGTCGTCCTTCAGGAACGTCCGCCCAAAGAAGTCGCCACGCATCTCGGGATCAGCCGTTCCGTGATCGACGTCTATTGCTCCCGGTGCCGGAAGACCCTTCGGAAGATCGTTTCCGAAATCCGCGTTGACAATCCCGATTTCAACCCGGATCTGCCGTTATGAGCTTTCTGATCCCGTTTGATTTTCATCAGGGCGATCGGCTGGACGACATGACGATCATTACCCCGATCGTCCGCGGCGGTCACGGCGACCTGTACCTTGTCCGGGAGGACGTCGAACAGAACAAAGTCCTGAAAGTCATTCAGAAGGCGGACAATGAAAGGGAACTTGCCGGGATTGAAAAATGCCGCGCGGTCTCCTCGCACATTCCCGGACTGGTCCCCATCCTGAAGGAGGGAAGGCTTTCCGACGGACGTATCTGGTGCGTCATGCCGCCGGCGGACAACCTGGCCCAATGGCCGGATTACGAACCGGACACGCTCGCGGCACGAATCGGAAGGAACGGCAGGATCCCGCCGGAGGAGGTCCTGGATATCGCGGAAAAGATTCTGAAAACGATCCGGGACCTTCACGAAACCGGACTCGCCCATTGCGACATCAAGCCGGAAAACATCGTCTTCCTCGACGGGGAACCGAAGCTGACCGACTACTCTCTGCTTTCCGACGCCCTGAACCGGCCTGCCGGGGCGCCATTCGGGACAGTCGGCTTCGTCCCGCCCGAAATGATCGGGAATCCGGGCAGCTACGATCCGAAGGCATGCGATCTTTACGCGGTCGGAAAGATCGTTTTCTGCGCCTGGTCCGGAACGGATGCCGCGATGTTTCCGTCCGTCCCGCGGGATATTCCGCTGCAGGAGATCGGAGTCATGCTCCCGCTCTACATGAAGGCATGCAGCGGCGCGCCGAACGGACGGTTCAAAAGCGCGGAGGAATTCATCACGGCCGTCGGGGAAGCCCGGTCGCGTCTGCATCGGCGGTTTCCGGCACGGGGACGGGGCTTTCTTAAAAAATATGCCTGGATCCTGCTCCTTCTCCTGGTTCTTGTTCCGGGCGTGACTTTCCTCGCGAATACCGTCTTCTACTCCGTCTTCCACCCCGCCTCCAAGGCGGAGGACGACCCGCTCGTCGTCACGACGGCGCGGGACGTCGTGGATGCGAACGACCATGCAAACAGTTTGCGGGAGGCGCTCGACCGCGCCCGCGACCTCGGCGGCATCCGGACGATCTCGTTCGATATGCCCGACGGGAACGAGATCAAGCTGGACAACCCGTCCCTGATCACGCGCGACATGCGGTTCGAGCCGACCAACAAGGCGACCGGAAGCCCGGCAAACATCATACTTGACCATCTCAACTTTTCCGAGCGGACAGTCTCCACACCGGAAGGATGGGAGGGCGGCGGCGCGGTCCTGTGCGCGAACGGCGGCAGCTTCACGGTCAAAGGCGGTTCCTATGCCGATAACATGGATCACGGATTCGGTGGCGTGGGCGGCGCGTTCCGTCTGACCAACGGGTCCCTGACCGTGGACGGCACGAAGTTCCGGCGCAATGCCGCCTTCAGCGCAGGCGGCGCGATCAGCGTGAAAGACGCCGTGCTCACGGTCAGAAATGCCCGTTTCGAGGAAAACTACTGCGTGGGATTTGGCGGCGCGGTCGACCTGAACCACAGCTCCGCCCTCATTTCCGACACGATCTTCCTGTTCAACAACACGCAGAGCAACTCCCATTACCATTGGATGGGCGGCGCAATCAATGTCAACAGAAGCAGTCTGGTCTATGAAGTGACGGAGGGAAAGACGATCACCGACTTCGGAAACGTTTCCGGGTTCGGCGGGTTCATCGCGCTGAACGGAACGGACGGGAAAGCCGCCGTCGAATTCAGGATCAACGGCACGCTGAACATCGGAGACGGCAGCGGATGCGACTCCTTCTGTTCCCTGTATGAAGAGAAATCCGGTCCGGATCGTCACAGGAAGGACATGTCAATCCGCAAGACCGGCGGCGGCGTCATGAGGATCGATGCCCCGGTGTCCGATTACGACGAGCCCTGGATCGTGGAGGACGGCGTCCTGGTGTTCAAGTACGCACGGGGCGGCGATTTCGACGGCGGGATCACGGTTTCCGGCGGACAGCTGCGCGTCGACGGTCCGTACAAGTTCAAGAAGCTGACATTCCGGCTCGGAGACAGGACAAACGCTCCTGCATATGTCAAAAACCTTTCCAACCTCACCGGCGGAGAGTTCTGCATCAATGCGGGCAATGCCGTGAACGGCACGTACCTGCTTGCGGAAGGCGCGGAGGGATTCAACGGAACGATCACGCTTCAGAATGCGTCCGGCGGGCCCTCCGTTGCGCTTGCCATCGGCCGGACCGTGAACGTCGGAGATTCCGGCTACAGGCTGGACCTGACCGGAGACAGGCTGACTCTGACCGTGGTTTCCGCCGGGAAATGACACGATCGTCCCCTGCATACAAAAAGTGGTCGGCGAAAAAAAAGTCGAAAAAAGTGGAACGATCGTGTTAGTTTTTACTCCGAAACCGGATATATATAATAGAATATTGTAGGTTTTTCATAAACAGCCGGAGAGAGATCATGCCCGGTTCGGGGGGCAGGCGCCCCGGGTCTGCCGTATTCGGCCGGCTATTTGTTTTCATGCAGGGAGCAGCCAATTGAACGACGAAAAAAACAAAATGAACGCCGCGGACAAGGCATCCGCCCGGGATTCGGGAAATGAGCCGAAGAACGGGAAAAAATATGTCGTCGGTGGACTTTTCCTGCTGATCGCGATTCTGCTCCTGATCGCCATTTCCATGTTCAAGAACGCCTGAGCGGCATATCGCGCCGCGTCACAAGCCGGCGCAGGTTCCTTGCGTCAGTCCTCCGCCGGGCACGGCGAAAAAGAATCTCCCGCACTGGAGAGAAAAAATCCCCGCCTTCCGAAGAAAGCGGGGATTCTTTTGTATCGTTCCGGTCGGATCCGTCATGCGACGGACTTGCGGAAGCGTCTCAGCGAGAGCACGAAAAGGGTCGCGCCGATGAGGAAGAGCTTCAGGAACGTGGGCCACATGGCCCTGAGTCCCGCGCCGCGGAACAGGATGCCCTGCGTGATGTTCACGAAGTGGGTCGTCGGCGCGAACTGCATGACCCTCTGCACCCAGACCGGCATGCTCTCCTGCGGCGTGGAACTGCCGGAGAGCATTTCCAGCGGCATCAGGACGAGGATGATCAGGAGTCCGAGCTGGGGCATGTTCTGCGACATGCACGCCAGGAAGATGCCGAGTGATGTCAGCGCGAAGAGATAGAGCGCCATTCCGGCCGCGAAGAGCGTGTAGGAGCCCGCGAGCGGGACCTTGAGGTAGAACCTGACGACCAGGAAGAGTCCGGCGAGTGCGGCGGCCATGACGACGGCCATCATGGACCAGATCTTCGACGCCATGATCTGGAACGGCGTGACGGGCATCACGAGCAGGTGCTCCAGCGTGCCTTTCTCGCGTTCCGTGATGAGCGCCGAGCCCGTGAGGATGATGGCGAGCATGGCGATGTTGTTCGCGAGCTGCATCAGCGCATTGAACCAGGAGCCGTAGAGGTTCGCGTTGTAGCGGTTGCGGATGACGATGTTCGCGGGGGAGGCGGAGGAGTCGCCCGAATTGTCCTTCACGAATTTCTGCACCTCGGTGGCCAGGATCTGCTGGATATATCCGGCGCCGGTGAACGCCTGCGACATGCGCGTGGCGTCGACGTTGACCTGGACTTCCGGGCACATGTTCGCCATCACGTCCTTTTCGAGATCGACGGGGAAGACGACGACGAACGTGTATCTGCCCTCGTCCATCGTGCGGTCGATGTCGTTGCGCTGGATGATATCGACGGGGAGGAAGAGCGGGGGCTGGAACGCGTCGGTCAGGCGCTGCGAGAGCTGGGACTGGTCCTCGTCGACGACCGCGATGGCGGCGTCGGCGAAATCCGTCGAGGCGTTGGAGGCGACGATGATCGCGGCGGAGAAGGAGTAGACGATCAGCGCCATGAGGAGCCCGTCGCGGCAGAGGCTGAGGATTTCCTTCTTCCCGAGCTGAAAGATGTTTTTGATCGCTTGCATCATGGTCAGGACTCCTGTTTTTTCAGGCAGAGGACGCCGAGGCCGAGAATGATCGGGACCGTAATGACCAGGATCATGAACTCATGGTGCAGGTCCGCGAAGCCGAGCGCCTTGTTGAAGACGCCGCGGCTGATCAGGAGCATGTGCGTGGCGGGGTAGATTTTGCCGATGATAAGCGCGGCGCCCTTCTGCGTTTCGACCGGGTTGGTCAGGCCGCAGAGCTGGATCGAGGGGAGCATCGTGGCGAGCATGGTGAGGAAGATCACGGCGATCTGGCTGCGCGTCACGGAGGACGCCAGCAGGCCGAAGCCCGTGGAGACCATGCAGTAGACGAGCAGCGAAACGAGCAGCGTCAGGAAGCTGCCCTTGATCGGGACGTCGAAGATGGTGACGGCCATCACGATCAGCAGGAACGCGCTGAGCATGGAGAAGATCAGGTACGGGAACTGCTTGCCGAGCAGGAACTCCGTCCGGGTGAGCGGCGTTACGTACAGGTTGGTGATGGAGCCCATCTCCTTCTCGCGGACGACGGACAGCGCGGCCAGGATGGCCGGGATCATCATCAGCAGGATCGGGATGGTCGCGGGGACCATGGCGGGCAAACTCGCCACGTCCGGGTTGTACCGGTAGCGCGTCTGGACGGAGATCTGGTCCGCGCCCGAACCGTCGGGCGAATACTGTGCGAGAGAGTTCAGCCAGTCATTGTGGATCAGCGACGCATAACCGTTGATGGTCGACGCACGGGACGGGTTTGCGCCGTCGATCCAGAAGGCGACGTCGGGCGAATTGCCGTCATCGACGTCCTTGCCGAACTTGGGCGGGAACTCGACCACGACGCTGAGTTCGCCGTTCGCCATGCGCCTGTCCAGTTCCTCATGGCTTTTCACGTCCGGATGCTGGTCGAAGTACCGCGAGCCGGAGAGGTTCAGACCGTAGTTCGTGCTCTTTTCGGACTGGTCGTTGTCGAGGATGGCGTACGACAGGTTCTCCACGTCCATGTTGATGCCGTACCCGATGACGATCATCAGGATCAGCGCGCCGAAGAGCGCGAGCGTGGCGCGGATCGGGTCGCGCATGAGTTCGAGCTGTTCGCGCCAGTAGCAGGTGTAGCAACGCTGGAAATTGAACTTGGAGCTGAGCCAGCCGAGGAATCCGTCCTTCTGCACGGCCTCCTCTTCTGGGGACGCGTCGTTCTGGATGCAGGACTCCGAGGCGGCCTTGTTGGATTCCGGGTCGGCATCCTCCAGGACGCCGATGAACGCCTCTTCGAGCGTGGCGGCGTTGCGTTGCGCCACGATGTTCGCCGGGGTGTCGCAGACGAGGGAACGTCCGCTGTGCATCAGGGAGATGCGGTCGCAGCGTCCGGCCTCGTTCATGAAGTGGGTCGTGATGAAGATCGTGACCTTATCTTTTCTGGAAAGCTCGATGATGAGCTCCCAGAAGAGGTCGCGGGCCACGGGGTCGACGCCGGACGTCGGTTCGTCCAGAATCACGATCTCGGGATCGTGGATGACCGCGGCGGCGAGGGAGAGGCGCTGCTTCAGGCCGAGCGGGAGATCGTTCGGGAGTTTCTCCTCGATCTCCTTCAGCTGGAACCGTGTCAGCAGGGCGTCGACGCGTGCGGGAATCTCGTCTTCGGGGATCTGGTACAGGTGGGCGTAGAGCGTGAGGTTCTGGCGCACGGTCAGATCGCCGTAGAGCGAGAAGAGCTGCGTCATGTAGCCGAGATGCCTGCGGGTTTCGAGCGAGCTGCCGTCGATGGGGTTGCCGAAGAGCTTGGCGACGCCCTCGGTGGCGGGCAGGAGCCCGGTCAGCATGCGCATGGTGGTGGTCTTGCCGCAGCCGTTGGAGCCGAGGAAGCCGAAGATTTCGCCCTTGCGGATGCGGAAACTGACGTGGTCGACAGCTGTGAACGAGCCGAAGCGCTTGGTCAGGCCTTCGGCCTCAATGGAGTAGCCGTCTGCCTCGGTGGTCTCGAGCGGAGGCACGACCAGCGCCTTGTGGCCTGCGCGCTGTTCCTCCGGCAGCAGCTCAATGAACGCGTCGTCGAGGTTGTCCTTGCCGGTCTTCTTCAGAATTTCGGCGGGCGTGCCCGTGTCGAGGATCTTGCCGTCGTTCATTGCGATCAGCCAGTCGAACCGCTGGGCCTCGTCCATGTACGCGGTCGCCACGATCACGCTCATATTTTCCTGCGCTTCGCGGATGGAGTCGACCAGGTCCCAGAACTGGCGGCGTGCGAGCGGGTCGACGCCGGTGGTCGGTTCGTCGAGCACAAGCAGGTCGGGGTCGTGGATCAGGGAGCAGCAGAGGCCGAGCTTCTGCTTCATGCCGCCGGAGAGCTTGCCCGCCGGACGGTTGAGGAAGGGATAGAGGCCCGTGCTTTTGGTCAGGCGGTCGATTCTGCGGCGGCGCTCGGCGGCGTTGTGTCCGAAGAGGCGCGCGAAGAACTGGAGGTTTTCCTCGACCGTGAGCGTGAAATACAGGTTTTTGCCCAGGCCCTGCGGCATGTACGCGATCTTCGGGCACACCCTGTTTCGGTGGTCCCGGTCGCGCATGTCGCCGCCGAGGACGCGCAGATCGCCCTCCTGCATGGCGTGCGCCCCGGTCACGAGGGACAGCAGCGTGGATTTGCCCACGCCGTCCGGGCCGATCATGCCGATCAGCTTGCGCGCGGGGATATCGAGCGTGACATGGTCCAGCGCCAGGGTCTTGCCGTATTTCAGGGCCAGGTTCCGGAAACTGACGACCGGTTCGATGTTCACGCCCTCATTGGAGGGGGAGTTGCTCATTTTGCGGCCGTTCCGTTCGTCTCGGCGGGTTTGTCGGCGGGCTTGGCGTTGGCGGCGCGCTCGGGGATGGGTTCACCCTTCTCCTTCGGGGTCTTGAGGAAGTCCGGCCAGGGCTCCTTTTCGTCGAGGCGGACCCAGGCGACGCCCGGGATACCGGTCTTGACGTATTCGACGTACTGCTTGAGGAGGGCGGGATCGATCTTCGCCTTCACGCGGAACATGAGTTTTTCGCGTTCGACTCTGGTTTCGACGGTCTTCGGCGTGAACTGCGCCACGCTGGCGACGTAGGAGATCGTGGCGGGGATCGCGACGTCGTCCATGGCGTCGAGCACGATGCGGGCGTCCGCGCCGAGCGCGATCTTGCCGGCGGTTTCCTCGGGGACGAAGAAGGTCAGATAAACATCGGTGAGGTCGACGAGGTTGAGCACGCGGCCGCCTGAACTGAGGACTTCGCCGACTTCGGAGATGCGGTACTGGATGCGACCGTCGATCGGAGCGGTGAGGGTGCTGTCGTCGATGTCGGCCTGGATGCGGTCGGCATCGGCCTTCGCGGCGGCGATGGCGGCTTCAGCCTTGACGATGGCGGCCTTGTCGGAAATGATCGCGGCTTCGACGCTCTGGATGTCGGCTTCGGCGCTCTGAATTTCGGCTTTGGCGGAGTCGACGTTGGCGCCTGCGGACTGGAACATGGCCTCGTCGTTTTCGAAGGTCTGGCGGGACGCGACGTCCTTTTCCATCAGTTCTTTCGAACGTTCATAACGGCTCTTCGCATTATTGTACGTGCTGACCTTCGCGGCGAGCGAGGCTTTCGATGCGGCGAGAGCGGCGTTTGCGGCGGCGAGGGAGGCTTCCTCGACCTGGAGCTGCGCCTTGGCCTGTTCGAGCTCAGCTTCCTTCACCTTGATGGTGGCGTTTGCCTGTGCGAGTTCGGCGTTCAGCGTGTTGGTCTGCATCTGGGTGAGCGTCTGACCGGCCTTCACGTAGTCGCCTTCGTTGACCAGGACCTGTTCGATCTTGCCCGCGAGCTTGGCGGCGATATTGATCTCGGTCGCTTCAAGACGGCCGTTGCCGGAGGCGAACGCCGGATTCTTGTAGATGGCTTCTTCCTTGTAGGTCTTGATGAGATACCAGGCCATGCCGATCGAGGCGATGACGAGGAGCGAGATGATGATCTTTTTCATGGTTTTGGGGATCCTTTCCCGTTGGTTCTTATTGAATTAAAAAAAGCTTTATCTATATAATATACAACGCGAAACTTATGATTTCAAGTTTTTTTTGTCATTATTCGCGCGCGCGGCGCGTGCGTGAACCGCCGAAAACCGCAGGAAGCGCGGACCGCAAAACGGCGGAAAAAACGTCCCATGTCCGCAAAGGCGGAGCATGGATTCGCGGGACGTTATTTCCGGACTGGCGCGGTGGTGGACAGGTCGATGCGGACGGGAGCGGGTTTCGGTCCCTTGTTTTTGATCTCCAGCACCAGCCGGATATGACCCGGACCGTAGCCGTCGCTGCACCGGCACAGGAACGAGATGTCCCCGGACTCCATGCCGATTCCGTTGAGCGTCTTCAGGTTCGGGGTGAAATCCAGCTCGAATGCTTTGCGCAGATTGGTCCACCGTTTTCCGTTGACCGTGACGTTCGAGGGATAATACCCCTCGAAGGAAATAATCTTTCCCTCCCCGGAAGCGCCCGCTGGAAGAGTCGACCGGAAGGGCCTGTAGTAGATCTTGTTCCCGACGATCTCGAAAAGCGCTTCTTTGTCGATCTCGGCGGCAATGCCGATCGTGGTTTTCTCTTCCCCCTTATCCAGTCGGTTCATGACCGGCGACGAGTAGTCGTGCCCGGACGTCATGTAGATCTGCGGATGCTTTGTGCCGTCGGTCGGTTCGTCCCAGTGCGCTGCGGAATTGTTCATCATCGACAACCAGGAATTGAAGTCGTTGAAGCCGTGATCCGGGTCAGTGGCGGCCTTGTCGTCTTTTTTCTGAGTCTCCTGTGCCGCCGGGGAATCCGCCGCGGGGGCGCTGAACGGAAGAACCGCCATGAAGGCGGCAGTCAGGACAAGGCATATGGTCCTGTCAGGAATTCCGGGAATGCATGTCATCATGGCGAAGTCGTTCCTTTCCGGGATTGAAAAAAGAGTGCGGCAGACGAATGCTGTCGCAAATAACGGAATCCGAAGATGTTCTGTTATCCTGAATCGTCCGGCTCAGGCACGATCAGGCAGTTTTTCGGACAAAATCTTCGCGGCGAGTTCGACGAGATCGGCGCAGGGACGTTTTTTGTAGTAGGCGGCGGTACGTGCCTCGGAGACGGGGGGATCGGTCTGGTTTGGCGCAAGCCCGAGGAGTTCGCGGCAGACGATAGATCCGGTTTCGGCGCGAAAGGCGTCGCAAAGCCCGCGGATGAACGCGTAGTGTTCGTCTTTCGCCGTTTTGTCCGCATCTTCGCCCGGGCCGCGGATCAGGTCGGCGGCCATGCACATGCCGGAGACCGCGCCGCAGACTTCGCGCTGGCGGGCGATGCCGCCGCCGAACCCGGAGGCCAGCTTCAGGGCGGTGTCGCGGTCGAGTCCGCAGAGGTCACGGAACGCGCAGAGGACGGCCTGGGCGCAGTTCATGCCGGCGAGGAAATTGTTTTTCGCTTCTTCGGAACGGTCGGTCATCCTGTAAATCCTGTGGAAAAAGGTTCAATATGGCGCTTTCACGGCTTCGAACTTCATGTCGTTGAAGTTTTTGAGCATGACCGGCATGCCGAAGTCGGCGGCGACCGGGAGTGCGAAGAGGATGCCGTTTTTGGCGTAAAGAATGCGGTTGCGCGGTGCGTCGTAGTCCGCCCAGCGCCAGCCCGTGCCGTCGACCTTCAGGCGGCGTTCCGGGTTGATGATGCGGTGGCGTTCCCAGTAGCAGCCGCAGCCGTTGCGGGGCGTTCCGCTGGCGAAAAGTTTCTGAAGCGCCCATCCGAACGCGAGCGGCTTCTCGTAGACGATGGAGTTTTCCGCCTGATGCTTTGCGGTCCAGCCGTCGCGGACGAGCCGGTGGCAGTAGACGCCGGGGCACTCGCCGCCGAAATATGTCTCGAACGGGAAATCCTGCGAGACGTCGAGATTGAGATCGAAGCGGGCGCGGCGCAGCGTGGCGATCCCGGGCGCGGGGGCGTTGAGCCAGACTTTCCGGTCGTCGAGGAAGAGCCCGCCGCCGTTCCAGGCGGTGCCGTTGAACCACAGGTCGAGCGCCTTCAGATAGGGGGCGCGGGAGATGGCGGTCCAGCTCGGCGCGGAGGCTTCCGGGGAGGCGGCGAAACGCTCGATTTCGCTTTCATGCTCCTGGCGGATTTCCCGCATCTGCCGTTCAAAGTCGTCGTTATTTTCCGGACGCGGCCCGAACTTTTCTTCGCGGAGCTTTTCGGTGTACTGCTGAATGGTGTCCGGGTGGCGGTAATCCGTGGCGAAATAGATCATGAGTTCGCCGTCGGGCGACAAGTCGCTGCGGTATTCGTAGGTGCGGCCCTTCAGCCACTGGCCCATGGTGAACGTGTCGGTTTCCAGATCCCAGCCGATCGTGCAGACACAGCCGGACGGTCCGCGTCGGAAAATGACCGCCTTCGCCGCCTTCCGTGCCAGAATGACATGGAGCCGCGCGGGAATTCGTTCCGGGGGCTGTTTGAACTTATGCTGAAACGTTTTTCGGAAGGGTTTCCGTCCCGGACGGGGCTGACGGGGCTGACGAGGTCTCATAGATGCACCATAAGTCTTTCAGGCGTGATCGTTTCCGTTGCACTGTCATTCCTGCACAGTTGAGGAAAGAGGCTGTTGTTTCTGAACAGAAACCTCAAGTCGTTTGCTGAGGAACGAAATGACGGCGATCAGGGAGATGGAAAGAAGGAAATAAAGCAGCGTGGCGAATGCGATGGGGAAGAACGATTCATATGTGCGTCCGCGTATCCAGGAAATCACTTTTGTGAGGTCCCAGACGGAGATGTAACCTACGACCGTGGTCAGCTCCACCAACCGGATGATCTCTTCGCGGAAAGGCTTGGCGAGATATGCCGCCGCCTGCGGGATGATGACGCGCCGGAAGAACGTCATTCTGCGCAGGCAGAGAGTCCGCGCCGCGTCCAGCTGGATACCGCCGATATGATGCAGGGTGATCATATAAAGGCGG
Organism: Victivallales bacterium; assembly: GCA_045114455.1. Classification (GTDB taxonomy): domain Bacteria; phylum Verrucomicrobiota; class Lentisphaeria; order Victivallales; family UBA1829; genus UBA1732. The sequence goes on along the minus strand of JBGUKN010000053.1, from coordinate 24,166 downwards.
CATGTGGCGGCCATGAACCGCAGGATGAAGATGACGATCACCGCCACAAGCGGGGAGAACCCGAATCTGCGGAACACGACATAGTGCGCGCCCATGAGGAGAATCAGGATCGGAATGTTGTAGATCAGAGCGCAGATGACATTGGCCGGGATTGAGTAACGTTTGCGTCTCGCACGGCGGAGCATACAGAGAGGAATCCCGAGAATGGTCCCGAAGAAGACCGCGGACGCCGTGATGATGAGCGTGGTCTTGAAACCGCCGAGGATCTGCCTCATATGATTGTCTTTCCAAAGCGACCGGTGCATGCTGTAGGCCTGGTCTTTCAGGAAGAACGTGATTTTCGGGATCAGGGACATTTGAACCGGACGGGCTTTCGTCTTGTCCGGCACGACGGCGATGATCCCGCCGTTGTAATGCGGTTCGGAGTAGACGAGCCTGCCGGAGGACGTGGTCTTCGGCGAGATGTCGGTCGCACCGAAATCGACTCTGCCGGTCACGATCGCCTGTTCGAATTCATCAGGATTCAGCCTGACGAATTCCACGAGGTATCCCATGGCGGCGGCGGCCCTCTGCGCCGTTTCCAGGTCGTAGCCGACGAGTTTTTCGTTGCGGACATATGCGAACGGCTCACGGTTGATCAGAACGCCCATGCGGAGGACTCCGTTCGGTGCATCCTGTTCCGATTGCGGAAGGGCGGCTTTCTCATTTGCGGGCGACATCCATTCATTCTGGATAGACTTCAGCGCTCCGTTCTTTTTCATAGTCCGGATCTGCCTGGAAAAAGCCTCGCAAAGATTTCTTTTTTCGACCGGGAAGAAGAATGCGTAGTCGATATTCGTGATGAAATCCTGGATTTGAATGAACTGCGGATAGTTTGGAAGAAATTCCCGGGCGCGCGGCTCGCTGATGGCAAACGCATCGATCTTTCCTGTGCCGAGCAAATAGAAAAGGTCGCGTTCCTGATTGGCGTAGAAAGGAATTGCTTCCGGGAGCTTTTCATCCACTTCGGCGGCAATATAGGAGAAAGGAATGACGCCGATGCGTTTCCCCTTCAGCTGGCTGAGTCTGGTGATGCCAAAAACGTATTCGTCGTGCGGGATATTGGTCACCAGGGTCGCTCCTCCCTCATAATAGGTCCCGGAAAACTCAATGGACTCAATGTTTCCGGATTCCGGCGTCAGCATGCCGCCCGCGATGTCGACCTGCCCCGAACGGAGCAGATCCAGCAGCATGTCGCGCGGGGCCGGAATGACCTGGAAAACCATTCCGAATTCGCATGCGGCCCGTCGCATGATCTCGATTTCCAGTCCGAGTATGGATCCGTCTTCGCCCATGAAGCAGAGAGGAGTCGTTCCGGGCGTGGTCGCATAGCGCAGAATGCCGTTGACAAGCGGTATGTTTTCATCCTGTATGATCGGTTCGAAATCCTGTTTTCCCGGTTCGGCGGAACACCATTTCGCGATGAAATTATTGAGCTCGCCGGAATCTTTCAGTCCGTTCAGGACCCGGTTGACGGCCCTGTAGAGAGGCGATCCCTGCGGCATTGCAAAGGAATAGGACTCCCGTTTGATGATCGATGCGATCTGGATTTTCGGGTACTTTGCGGTACAGGAACGCGCCAGAGGCTCTTCCATGAGAATGGAGTCGATCTTGTTCGAAAGCAGCAGGGAACAGGCCGATTCGCGGCTGTCGGCAAGGATGAATTTCGTTTGAGGCAGAAGATCCTTGCATTCGGTCGCATATTTTGACCCCGGCAGAATCGCCGCATAGCTTCCCGCGAGTTCCTGCGGCGATTTTATGATGTCCCTGGCGCCCCGGGCGGGCTTGAAGATGCTTTTCCTCGTCATGACGGCTGCCGGACTGTCGATGTAGTCTTCGGAAAATAGGATATTCCGTTCCGTATCCTCAAATTTGTCCATGGATGCGATGGCAAGGTCGACGGCCGCACTCTCGACGGCGGCATAAAGGTCAAGGTACGGCATCACCTTGATCTCGACCGACATATTGAATGCGGCCGCAAGACGGTAGATCAGTTCGACGTCAAACCCTGCGGGCGAACCGTCGGATTCCGTGAAATTCATCGGCTCGTTCGTGTTCTCCGTGCCGACTACGAGCTTCCCGTAGGGATTGGCGGGAGTCGGAATCCTCGGCATTTCGGGCGCGCTCGACTGAATCCACCTGGCATACATGTTGTCGTACAGCCCGGAAGAGAAATACTCCCGGAGGAACGCGTTGACATTCTGAAGAAGCTCGGGTTTGGACGGGGCTACCGCGATCGCCAGATGCCCTTCCGCGTAATTGCCCGGCATCACGACAAAGACGTCGCGGGTGCGCGAAGCATAGTCCAGAACAGGACGGTCATATGCGATGGCGTCGATCAGCCCATTTTCCAGATCGGGATATGCGTCTGAGATCGTCTCGTATTCACGGAACCGGGCCAGGGGAAACGCCTTTTTCGCTTCGAAACCCGAGCTGGTCTCGGAAACGATGCCGACCGTATACTTCGAATCGTTGAGATCCCCGGGTGTGGAAAGGTAATCCTGTTTTTGGTCCGCATCCTTTTTGCCGCAGCAGCACAGGATTGCCGCCGTCAGGAAGCAGAAAAGAAAGAAAAATGTGTGCAATGCGCGCGAAAAAAGCTTCCCGCCCGGATGTTTTTCATGTGTTTTCATAGAATTCCTGTATGCCTGAAATATGCGGTTGTATGCAGCGAATCCAGCATCCTCCCGTTTTGCCGGGGCTTCCGGTTTGCTGTGTTGCATAATTGTGGATCGTATCTGTGCAGATGCTATAAAATTTAGCATGATTTCCCGTTTTTACAAATAGGAAAAAAGAGAAAACAGCACAATTCCGGCGGTTTTTCGTCATATTGTTTTTTTGTCGGACTTTTTTTGCCGCACCGGGCCCCGTTTTTTGGAAAAAGCGTTTGATTCACGGCGTCCGGCATGCTATATTATTACATCTTTTTCCGATTCGGGCCGCATATTATGTTTATTCTGAACTGGTATATTTCAAAAAACTTTCTGGCGACTTTTGCCATGTCGATCGTCGTCCTGACATTCGCCATGACCGGCGCCAACCTCATGAAGGTGATCGAGTACATCAGCCAGGGGGTGTCTCCGCTGATTGCCGGAAAATTCCTTCTGCTGGCGCTTCCGATGGCGCTGGCGTTCTCGATCCCATGGGCGTCGCTCGTCTCCATCATGCTTGTGTTCGGACGGCTGTCCGCCGACAATGAGATTACCGCCATGCGCGCCTGCGGCATCTCCATCCTTCAGATCATTTCCCCGATCATCGTTTCCTCGTTCCTCCTGACCTGCCTCTGCCTCTGGCTTCAGCTTCAGATCGGGCCTCCCGCGCTCGGAGAAGCGCGCGACGTGGTGAAAAGCGCCGCGGCCAGTTCGCCCATGTCTTTCTTTACGCCCGGCATTCCGGTCCAGCTCGGCAATCTCACGTTTTTTATTGACGGCAAGGATACCGTGAACGGCGAGGATCAGATATACGGAGTCCAGATCTATGTGCCGGACCGGGACGGCGCCACCAAGCAGGATATCCTCGCCTCGCACGGCACGCTGTCGTCCGATCCGGCCTCGCAGGTCCTGACCGTGACGCTGTACGACGCGCTGCTGGAGAGCGTCGAAGGGACCGGCAAGGACCGCCGCAAGGAACATTCCTACAGCGAATCCATCGAGCTGCGCGTCCCGTTCGGGGAACGCTACAACCAGAAGGACGTGTTCCTCAAGGACAAGTATCTGTCCTACCGCGGGCTTTTCGCCCGTCTCGCGATTTACATGAAGCGAGGCAAGGACGCCGCCGGCGTCGACGCCACGGCCATCAACGTGGAGATTAACCAGCGCATCGCCCTGGCCCTCGCGCCCATCGCCTTCATGATGCTCGGCATGCCGCTGGCCATCCGCACCAGCCGCCGCGAGACTTCCATCGGCCTGTGCCTCAGCGTCGCCCTCGGCGCGCTTTATTACGGCGGCGTGCTCGTTTCCGACGCGCTTCGCTACAATCCGCATCTTTATCCCCAATACGTTGTCTGGATCCCGCCTCTGCTTTTCCAGCTGTTCGGCGTGATCTACCTCACAAAAATCGCAAGGAAATGATCCTATGAAATCTCCCGAAATGTATCTCGAATGCGTCAACTGCGGCAAGACCTACGATCCGTGGGACCTCCGTTATAAATGCGACTGCGGCGGCATCCTCGACGTCAAGCGCGATCTTTCCAAAATCGACGGCGAAGAGCTCCGCAAGCTCTGGGATTCCCGCTGGGGCCTCAAGCGCGGCGTCGAATCCTCCGGCGTCTGGCGGTACCGCGAACTCATCCTGTCCGTCCCGGACGAAATGATCGTGACGCGTCAGGAGGGCAATACCCGCCTCTATCCCGCCGGATCCGCCGGGAAATGGGCCGGGCTCTCCGACCTCTGGTTCAAGCACGAGGGCGAAAACCCGACCGGCAGCTTCAAGGACCGCGGCATGACCTGCGGCGCCAGCGCGGCCCGCAGACTCGGCGCGAAGAGCGTCGCCTGCGCCAGCACCGGCAACACCAGCGCCAGCATGGCGTCCTATGCCGCCGTCGCCGGGATGCGCGCCGTAATCTTCATCCCGGAAGGCAAGATCGCCTACGGCAAGCTCGCCCAGGCGCTCGCCTACAACGGACGCACGCTTCAGATCCAGGGCAATTTTGACGACGCCATGGCGCTGGTGCAGGACGTCTGCCGCGAACTCAACATCTATCTCCTGAACTCCATCAATCCGTACCGCATCGAAGGCCAGAAGGCCATCTGCATCGAAACGCTCCAGCAGCTCGACTGGCAGGTGCCCGACTGGTTCGTCATCCCCGGCGGCAACCTCGGCAACAACAGTGCGCTCGGCAAGGCCCTGATGGAGCTCCACGAGCTCGGCATCATCTCCAAAGTCCCGCGCATCGCGGTCATTCAGGCCGAAGGCGCCAACCCGCTCTACACCATGTGGAAGAACCACACCGAGTTCAAGCCCGTCAGGAACCCGGAGACCATCGCCACCGCCATCAAGATCGGCAACCCCGTTTCCTGGCCGAAGAGCATGCGCGCCGTCACCTGGAGCAACGGCGTGGTCGAACAGGTCACCGAACAGGAGATCATGGACGCCAAGGCGAAGCTCGACGCAGCCGGCATCGGCGCGGAACCCGCCTCCTGCTGCTCGCTCGCGGGCGCGAAGAAACTCCGTGACAGTGGCGTGATCGCCCCCGATGAAAAGGTCGTCGGCATCCTCACGGGCAACATCCTGAAGGATCCGGACGCGGTCGTCGGCTACCATCAGGATACGCTCATGGACCACTATGGCATCCGCGGCACGTTCGCCAACAAGCCCGTCGTGATCCCTGCCACGCTCGACGCCGTCCGCAAGGCACTCGGCGACTGAGCCCGGCAATCCCGAAACGATTCGTTTTCAGCCCTCCCTTGTCAGCGGGAGGGCTTTTTTCGTCCCTTTTTCTGCCTTCCTCGGATTGTTTTCTTATGGTTCCGCTTCCGGTTCGGGTTCGGACGGAGGCTGTTCCGAAAACGTCCGGGAAACCCAGTCCTTGAAATCGAACCAGATGAACTGGCACGCCACCTTGTAGCGCTGTACGCGCCATGACAGGGTGTGATTCTCGCCTCTGAGGTTGATGGTGTCCAGTGTGATGATGCAGGCGATGCCCGACAGAGCAATCAGGAAACAAACGAGGACGGCGGTCGCGAACAGGAGAAGACAGCTTTTCGCCGGGTGTTTTCTCCGTACGGGGGACGATGTGTCGTCGTTCTGCATGTCCGAGGCGGGGATGAGGTTACGGGAACAGTTTCTTGCCGCAGTGCGGGCAGTATTGCGGCGGCTCGAATGAATCGTCATCCGCGCCCGCTCCGGCTGAAGCCGGATTGCCTGCCGCAGCGGCAGGCGGAGGCGGATTCGAAGCGGCGGATCCGGCGTCTTTTTCCGTTTGCTCGGCAGTTTGTTTTTCCAGCATTTCCATGAAACCGGCGCTGAGGATGCTGGTGGGGACTGCCACCATGCCGATGCCGAGGATGGCGATGACCGCGCCGAGGAAGCGTCCGAGCGGCGTGATCGGGTAGAGGTCGCCGTATCCGACTGTGGTCAGGGTCGCGACTGCCCACCAGAGGCCGGAGAACGCGTTTTCGAACTGGTCCGGCTGGGCGTCGTGCTCGGCATAGTAGATGAGCAGCGAGGCGAGAATGAGAATGATGAAGACGAAGAAGACGGAGGCGACCATCTGCTGGGCCTTGTTGCGGAAGACTTCGCCGATGGAGGCGAGGGCGTCGGAATAGCGGTTGAGTTTGAAGATGCGAAGCAGCCGGACCAGCCGGAACACCCGGACGCCGATGAGGTTGTAGGTGTGCAGGACGGGCACGAGGAACGGCAGGATCGAAATGAGGTCGATGATCGCCATCGGGGAGATGATGTAGCGGATGCGCGCCCGAATGGGATTGAGCTCGGGATAAAGCAGGTTCGCGGTCCAGATGCGCAGGGCGTATTCGATCGTGAAGATGATGATGGAGATGAATTCGATGCGGATCAGGATGCGGAAAAGCCAGTCCGGGATATTGAACGTGCAGATGAAGACGGAAACGACGCTGAAGACGATCAGCAGCATAATCACGTCGTCGAAGATCCGGCTAATGGTGCGTCTGCGGGCGGATGTGGCGGCGTAGGGTTGGATCACCTCGAAGATGATGCGTTTGATGCGCTGGTATGGATTCATTGTTGGCTTTCCCGAAAATGAGTGCCGGAACCCGGTTCCGATGTTTGCTTGTGACGATTCAAAACTATTGCTACAATAGCACAAAAATGCGGCTTTTCAAATGCCGGAGCCGCGGAAATCGGGGACAGGCATATGAAAAAAAGGAAAAATATGGAAAAAAGAGGCGGGAGAATTGATTTTCGCGAAAATGCGCGTATATTTTATTTGAAAGGCAATACCAAAAAATACGAAAGGACATCTGTCATCATGAAAAAACATTTGCTTGTGCTCGGATGCGCCGCTCTTGCCGCTTTCGGGGCCGCATGTTCCTCCGATCCCGCTCTGGAATCCGCCGTCATCTCCCCGATGGAGGAACCCTCCGAACAGATCCAGCAGAGATTCGCCAACGAGATCCGTACGCTGAACGAGTTGGACATGAAGCAGGAAGTCCTGACGAACTGCAACGGTGTGCTGCGGTACTGCCAGGGCGTGTACAACGAGGAGGAACCCGGAAAGTTCGCGATCCTGGTCTTCCTGCACGGCTTTGGCGAACGCGGCGAGGAGAACCTCGCGCAGCTCCGTCTCGCCCTGCCCGAGATCGTGAAGCAGATGCGCGAAGACAAGCGCAAAGTCATCGTGCTGGCTCCCGAATGCCCGAGCGATCAGGTCTGGGCTCCGCTCCATCGCGGCGGCGCCATGGGCGACCTCATGGAAGAACCCTATCAGGCGCTCGGCATGATCCCCGTCCTGATCGAAAAGAAGATCGAAGAATTCAAGGCCGACAAGAAACGCGTCTATGTGACCGGTCTCTCCATGGGCGGCTACGGCTGCTGGGACCTCTTGGCCCGCTACGGCACTGAAATCTTCGCCGCCGGCATGCCCTGCTGCGGCGGCAGCGATCCGAACCGCGCCGAATTCATGAGCGACCTGCCCGTCTTCATCTTCCACGGCAGCGACGATACGACCGTCCCGCCCCAGCTCGCCCGCTGGATGTACATCACCATGCGGAAGGCCGGAAACCAGAACGTCTTCCTGCGTGAATACTTCGGCGTCGGACACAATTGCTGGGACAACGCGTATTCCGATAAGAACACCTGGGAATGGCTCTTCTCCCAGCGTCTCGGCCACCAGTCCAAGGTCCGTCCCGGCTATGCGCCCGTCGGTCCCGTCACCGCCTCCCAGTATGAAAAGGGCTTCGGCTTCAACGGCGGTCCGCGTCCGAAAGGTTCCAAGCCCGGCGACGGCCTGATCTCCCCGTTCCCGAACGCCGAGGAGCAGGCGCGGCAGCGCGAATGGCAGGCGCTCGAGTCCGTCGAGCCCGTCCCCGCTGAAGGCGAAGAACCCGCCGCGGAATAACACGGCAACCGGCAATCCGGGGAAGCCGTCCGGCTTTCCCGGTCGCTTAGAAAGTTTTAAGAGCGGCAGCCGCAGAAAGCTCCCGCTCTTTTTTCATTGTTGTCGGGTCGTGCCGGAAAGATTCCGAAATAATCCGGGAAAAATGGAAAAACGCGCTAAGAAACAGGGCCCGTTCCCGTCTAATTTTTAAAACACCTGCTTCCGATAATTCCGTAATACTCTGTGATTTGAACGAATATGAGAATCCGCAAAAAAGACGATGACGACGTCACGCTCGAAATGTCGCCCCTGATCGACTGCGTCTTCCTGCTTCTGATCTTCTTCCTCGTCACCACCATGATGAAGAAGCTCGAAAAGCAGATCCCCATCGAAGTCCCGGATCCCGCCGTGACCATCTCCGAACGCATGGACGCGCGCCGCGTGATCCTGGCGATTGGCAGGGACGGCCGCTATTACTCGGCGGAACGCCGCGTGCAGGACGGACGCCCGGATTTCCGCGTCGTCGCCGATGTGGACAAGTTCGTGGAGAACCTGGGGCGGATGTCGCAGGGGGCGGGCGAGGAAATCAACGTGCGGCTGTACGCCGATCCAGACGTGGAGTTCCAGACAGTGATCGACATGCTGGACAAGCTCCAGATCAATCATCTGAACAAAGTCGACGTCCGCATGCGCGACTACCGCGAATCCCGGTTCTACGTTCCCGGCACATCGGATTGATAACGAGGCACAGACATGAACAGCAAACGCAACATGCAGTCCGGCCGCACTACCGCCATTATCTGGGGACTCACGCTCCTCTGCTACCTCGCCGCGTTCGTCGCCGCCTGGCAGCTCGACTTCATCCGCTACAGCCGCTATTCGCTGGAGGAGGCACTGAAGCAGAAACAGGAGAACGAGGCGAAACGCGAAGCCCACAAGAACGACCCGGAGAAGATCAAGAAGGAGGCTCCGCCCGCCGAGCTCAAGAAGATCCGCGACCGCGTCCAGAAACGCAAGGAGAAGGAAATCCGCAAGAAACTGGAGGAGGTCGAAAAGACCCTCGAAAAGATGGAGGAGCGCAAGGAGGAGCTGAAGGACATCTACTCCGAACTGCGCGACCCGATGGAAGAGGCGTACGAACGCCTGTTCGACATCGCCGAGACCCTGTCTCAGGAGTTCGATTACGTCGCGCCGTTCGTGGAGAACGCCCGCATCGCGGAGGACATCCGCCATCAGCTGGAGAATTCCCCGACATCCGAACAAATCCCCGTCTTCCGCGGCCAGCTGGAGGCAATGAAAGCCAACAGCGGGAAATTCCGCGCGAACCCGTCCAGCTACCTGGATTACGGCGTCGATCCGGCCACCGCCGAATGGCAGTCGCTCGAACTCGAGCGCATGATCGACTCCATCCTCAGCGGCGACGTCTCCGGCGTGTACGACATCGGCATCATGAACACCCCGCCCGAAATGCCGCCCGTCGACGCCACGCTACAGCAGCTGAAGGATTTCATGCAGGCCAAGGAGGAACAGCTCGACACGAAATACGCCGAGCTGAACGCCTACCAGAACGCCATCCGGTCCATGGACTCGCTGAACAAAAACATGGACCAGACGTCCAAGGAGCATTTCTCCCGCGACCTGTCGCAGGGACCCGGCGCGAACGAGGACCCGCAGAAGATACTTGATTCCGCCGAAGAGATATTCCTCCTCACGCAGGAAACCTACGAGCAGACGAAAAAGACCGCCGCGGAAAGCCGCGAACGAATCGAAAAGGAGGAGGCGGAACGTTTGAGCCGTCCGCGTTCCTCCGGGACTCTCCGCAGACAGGGCCGCCTCGGGATCGTCTACGACGAACCGTACGAAGTCCCGTCCTACGAGATCTATCTGGTGAACGAAGTCGACGAGAACGCGTCGCACACGATGGAGCAGGCGCGGCGCGCCTACGATGCGATTCAGAAGGCCGTTGCAACGAATGAAAACGACACCGCGCGTCAGGACCTGTCGTTCCTTCAGACCGCGTCCCGCGATATGCTGGGATTCGACCGTCAGCTCAAGGATACGAATACCACGGTCCCCCGCAAGCTCCCCGACCTCGCGAATACCGCCTACATGTCCGCGCTGAATCACCGCAACGACATCAGCATGAAGCTGTCCGAGTGGATTTACAACGTGGATCCCGAATATGCCGACATCCAGGAGGCCGCCAAAGCCATGGACAAGGACGCCGAGGATTTCCTTATGAAAGCCCTGGACAACCGCTACAGGGACGAATTCACTACTTACGAGGCCGAGCAGTATCTCCGCAAGCTCGCCGAAGCGCTCAGAAACGATCCGCAGGACAATTCCTCGCAGAGCGCAAGTCAGCAGGGCGGCCAGATGGGGCAGAACGGCGAACAGGGCGGACAACAGGGCGGCTCGCAGGGCGGCGGAGGCCAGTTCATGACCAAGGAACAGCTCATGCAGGCGCTCGAACAGATGACCGCGCTTCAGGACGCCGCCGATTCGCTTTCCTCCCGTGCGAACAGCCTTGCACGCATGGCGGGCATCAATCTCCCGCTTTCCGCCGAACGTCTCTTCTCCGCCATGCAGCAGCGCGCCATGCGCAATCAGCAGGGCGGCATGCAGGGCGGCCGTCAGGGGCAGGGACAGGGCAGCCTGTCCGACATGATGCGCCAGCTCGCGCAGATGGGCCGTGAAGGCGTGGAACGCGCCGGCCAGCAGGGCCAGGGGCAGGGACAAGGACAAGGTCAGGGGCAAGGTCAAGGCCAGGGCGGTAACGGCTCCAGCATCGGAAATTCCGGCAATTCCTACGGCGGAGGCGGCATCGCGTTCCGCGGCGACTTCGACTTCGAATTCGCTGGCTACAGCTACGGCAAGGTCGGCAGCTCGGACAGCAAACGCATTGCCGCCGAGCCCGCCAACTACGCCATCATCGCGGAGTCCGTCCCCGGCCGCCGCGTCAGCCGTGACGCCGCGCGTCAGGGCTTCGTCTTCATCGACTCCTGGTACGTGATCGGCCCGTGGGAATCCAACGGCAAGCTCCTCGCCGAACGCGTGAAGCAGGAACCCGAGACCAAAGTCGACCTCGACGCCGAGTACGACGGCAAGATCGACCCGCTCACGCACAAGCCCATCCGCCTCCGCTGGCGCTACGTCCAGACCGACACCGTTTGCGTGCGCCCGCCGGACAAGATGGACAACGCCTATTACTATGCCTACACCGACGTCTTCTTCGAGGACGATGCCGATGTCCTCGCCATGGTCGGCACCGACGATGCCAGCGCGCTCTGGATCAACGGCGAACAGGTATGGTTCGACGACGAGCTGAGCACATGGGGCCTCACCGAAAACATCATCCACGTCCATTTCCGCAAGGGCTGGAACACCATCCTCTTCTGCGTGGAAAACGGCCCGGACGAATGCCAGTTCTCGTTCGTCATGGTCCGTGAGGAGACCAAGGCCGCCGCGGACGCCGCGAAACGCGCCGCCGAACAGCGCCGCAACGCGCAGCGGACGCAGACCGCGAATCCCGGTTCGAATACGACTCCGGCGCGGTCCTCCGCGCGCCCCAGACTTCCCTGACTATAACATAATATAAAATAACATAAATCATTACGAAAGGTCTTCCATGAAACTTCCCATCCGTGTTTCGATTCTTTCCGCCGCGGCGTTCTTCTGCCTCCCCGGAATTCTCGCCGCCCAGTCCGCCGCCGAAAGCGCCGCGGATGCGCCCGCCGAAGAAATGACGATCGACTGGATCCAGGAGATCGTGAACGGCGGCATGACCTCCGCCGTGCTCCTGCTCCTCAGCGCCGCCGCCATCGGATTCCTTGTCGAACGCCTCATCCGCATGCGGAAAAAATACCTCGCGCCCGCCTACTACGCCGATTTCTTCGCCGACGCGATCGCGAGACATGACGACGATGCGGTCCGCAAGGAGGCGGAGACCCATCCGAGCATCCTCGCCGACGCCGGAGCCTACATCGTGGACCATCGTCCGCATGTCCACCGGGCGGAACTCCGTGCCGCGGACGAAGCGCGCCTCCAGACCGCCGTCGGGGACGCCGCCGCCCGCGCGATCGAACGCCACCGGCAGCGCAGCTATCCCCTGGCGATCATCGCCACGATGGCGCCGATGCTCGGTCTGCTCGGCACCGTGATCGGCATGATCGAGGCGTTCTCGAAGGTCGCCATCCTCGGCGATACCGGCGACGCCGCGCTGCTCGCCGACTCCATCAGCAAGGCGCTCATCACCACCGACATCGGCCTCGTGCTCGCGATCCCGTCTCTCGGCGCGTACCACTACCTGAAGCAGAAGCTCTCCATCGCCGAACTCGCCGTCGAGGAAGCCCTCGAAGCCATGTTCGCCGCGCTCGATGCGGAGAAATAAAGAGAATTCCAAATCCGGATCCCGCCCATGCGCATCAGACGTTCCAGCGAGGATAAGCTCGAGATCGGCATGTCGTCCCTGATCGACTGCGTCTTCCTGCTCCTCATCTTCTTCCTCGTCACCACGATTGCCAAGAAGGAAAACCGCGACATCGACGTCGACCTGCCCGTCTCCACGTCCTCTCTCGACGTGCCGCCGGACAACGACACCATGGTCATCGGCGTCAACAAGGAGAAGATGCTGTTCTACAACGGCCGCCCGGTCACGGTTTCCGAGCTCCACCAGATCCTGCTGGAGCTTTCCGAGGAGGATCAGAACCGCCGCATCCGCATCGACTGCGACAAGGCCGTCGCGTTCAGCCGCGTCGTCGAAATCCTCGACCTCTGCTCCTTCCGCGGCCTCCACAACGTCGCCGTCCGCACCTACGACGAGCAGTACAACACCCGCTGAACGCCGGGCCGCCGCCGCATTTGCCCGAGACTGCGCGGTTGCCGTGCTTCGCGGACCTGCCGTTTCTTTCCTGCCGTGCCGGGGGGCGGAGACCGGGCGACATCGCGTCCTCCGCATGCGGATTCCCCGCGCTTTTTCGTCTTCCGGCTTGATTTCGGCCGCCGCAAATGCTATATTAATTGATTGCATGCGAACAAAAAACAAATCAGAAAGGCGCGAGGCAGAAGAATCATGAGCCTGATCCTGGGAATCGAATCCAGCTGCGACGAGACCGCCGTGTCGGTCGTGGAGGACGGACGGAACGTCCTGTCCAACGCTGTGGCGTCCCAAATCGCGAAGCACGCCCCCTATGGCGGCGTGATCCCCGAGCTCGCCGCGCGCGCCCACCTGACCGCGGTCTGCCCGACGCTCGACGAGGCGCTGAAGACGGCGAACGTGACGCTCGACGACCTTGACGCCGTGGCCGTGACGCATGCGCCCGGCCTGATCCCCGCCCTGCTCGTCGGCCTCAATTTCGCCAAGGGGATCGCCGCCTCGCATAATCTGCCGCTGATCCCGATCAACCACTTCTCCGCGCACATCTACGGCGCGTTCCTCGAACAGGAAGACCTCGTGTTCGGCGACCCGGAACTCTTCCCGATGCTCGCTGTGGTCGTCTCCGGCGGCCATACCGCGCTGGTCGTGGTCGGCCGCGACGGCAAAATGACGCTTGCCGGGACTACGCTCGACGATGCCGCGGGCGAGGCCTTCGACAAGGCGGCGAAGATCCTGGACCTCGGATATCCCGGCGGCCCGGTGATCGAGCGGCTCGCGAAGCAGGGCGATCCGCATGCCGTGAACTTCCCGCGTTCGCTGACGCCCACGTCCGGCAAGCCCGTCGCCCCGGAAAACCGTTTCCACTTCAGTTTCAGCGGCGTGAAGACCGCGCTGCTCTATCATGTGAAAAACCTCGGCGGCGTGGAGAATATCCGCGACCAGGTCCTGTTCGACATCCTGGCGTCCTATCAGGAGGCCATCGTGGACGTCCTGTGCAGAAAGGCGTTCGACGCCGCGCAGTATTTCAACGTCCGTTCCATTGTGCTCGCCGGCGGCGTCGCCTGCAACGGTGCGCTCCGCGAACGGTTCCAGTCCACGATCCCGAAACGCTACCGTGCCGTTCTGCCGCTCAAAAAGTACTGCACGGACAACGCCGCCATGGTCGGCGGCCTGGGCTGGCATTACTGGAAACGCGGCGTGACCGCGGAGCCCGGACTCGACGCGCAGGCCCGTCTGCCGCTGAACCAGACCATCCCGATCTGGTTCGACAAGGTCCGGTCGTGAACGCAGTCGTCGCGTTCGACATGGACGGCACGCTGATCGACTCCGCCGGAGACATCGGAGCCGCGATCAACCGCATGCGCGCCTCTTTCGGTCTGAATCAGCTTCCGCGCGAATCCGTTGTCCGCATGGTCGGCAACGGTGCGCGTGTCCTGGTGGCGCGGGCGTTGGCGGACACCCCCGGCATTGATCCGGACGAGGCTTTCCGCCGTTACCGCCATGAATACGACACGCATCTCATCGACGAGACGCGACTTTATCCCGGCGTCCCGGAAGGACTGGACGCGCTGCGCGCCGCCGGATTCCGTCTGGCCGTCTTCACGAACAAGCCCTATGCGTCTACGCGCTTCATTCTGAAAGGGCTCGGCATTGAAGACCTTTTTCCGGTCGTTGTCGGCGCGGATTCCGGGTTCCCGCTGAAACCGGCGCCCGATGCCCTCTATTATATTTTGAAGGAAACGCATACGGACGCCGCCGTTTCATGGATGGTCGGCGACAACTGGACGGACATCGATTCCGGCCGCGCCGCCGGATTCCGGACCGCGCACTGTACTTACGGTTACGGTGCGCCGGACGCAAATCAGCCGGATGCCGTCTGCGCGTCATTCGACGCCGTAAAAAGGACTGTTATGAATGCAAATAAATAAAAATAATCGAAAAACAGACTTTTTTTCAAAAAAATTGCCTTCCGTCCGGTTTTCCTCTTGTCTTTTTTCGGAAAATGTGGTATAATAATAGGTGCATTGTTCCAGACTATACAAATTTCTTGTTTCACAACCAACCATAAAGGACACAACACCATGAAACAAAAAGACAAAGGCTTCACCCTGATCGAGCTCCTCGTCGTGATCGCGATCATCGCCATCCTCGCCGGCATGCTCCTCCCCGCCCTCAACCAGGCCAAGGAAAAAGCCAAACAGGCAGACTGCACCAGCAAGCTTTCCCAGATCGGCAAAGCCTTCTTCCAGTATGCCATGAGCTATGATGACTGCTATCCGACCTCCGCCTCCACCAAGAACCCGAAGTGGATGGACGGTTCCAGCGGAAAGAGCTTCGAACTGCTCCGCGCTCAGGACCTCCTGACCGACCCGAAGGGCTATCTCTGCCCGAGTAAGTCCGGTATCACCGCCGGCAAGTCCACCGACTCCCTCGCCACCGGCAGCCACGTCTCCTACAACTGGTGCGACGGCCTCATGGGCGGCAACGCCACCCTGTCCCCGGTTTCCGCCGACGGCGGCGACAACCACGCTTCCACCGGCCGCTTCGTCCGCGGCGACGGTTCCGTCGGTGTTGCCAACGGTACTGCCAGCAAGAAATGGTATGCCGACAGCGCCATTCAGGACTTCTGCTATCAGAAGAAGATGTCCACCTACTCCTTCTGATCTGATCTGCTGAGATCGAATTCAGGCGGTGTTCTCACCGCATGGAATGAGTATCCCATGGAAGACGGCGGTTTGCCCCGCTGTCTTCCATGTTTTGTTTTCCGACGCCGGATCAGGGCCGGATCAACTCCCCGTTAAAAGAAAAGAATCATGCACATAGGCTGTCATTTGTCCGTGGCGGGCGGTTACCGCCAGCTCTGCGCGGACGCGCTTCAGATCGGCGCCGACACGTTCCAGTTTTTCACGCGCAATCCGCGCGGCGGATCGGGACGCGTCCCGTCGGATGAAGAACTCGCCGAACTCGGCGCGTTTCTCCGGGACCACAGTTTCGCCCCGGCGGTCGCGCACGCCCCGTACACGCTGAACCCGTGCGCTGCGGCGGAGAATACCCTGCGGTTCGCGCGCGAAGTCATGCGGAGCGATTTGGAGCTGCTGGACCGTTTCCCCGTGGAGCGCGTCTACTACAATTTCCACCCCGGCAGCCATGTGGGGCAGGGCATCGAACGCGGCATCGAACTGATCGCGGAAACGCTCGACCTGGTCATGGACCGCGGCCTGAAACCGGTCGTTCTGCTCGAAACGATGTCCGGCAAGGGCTCGGAAGTCGGCTCCCGCTTCGAGGAACTGGCGGAGATCATTTCCCGCTCGAAATACGGCGATCTGCTTGGGGTCTGCCTGGACACCTGCCACATCTTCTGTGCCGGATATGACATCGTGAACGCGCCGGAAGCCGTGCTGGAGGAATTCGACCGCATCGTCGGGCTGGACCGCCTGAAGGCAATCCATCTGAACGACTCCATGATGCCGTTCGAGTCGCACAAGGACCGCCACGCGAAGCTCGACGAGGGCGAGATCGGATTCGATGCGCTCGCGCGGTTCGTGTCGCTGGAGCCCGTGCGCGGCCTCCCGATCGAACTCGAGACCCCGAACGAACTGGACGGCTATGCCGCAGAGATCGCCCGGATGCGCGCCTCGGCTACCCGCTGACCGAATTCCATCTTTCTTCTTTTTATTGTACCGTCCGGTCTGTCAAGGGGATCGGATTCTTTTTTATAGTTTATGCGCGCGGGGGCGCGTCGCGTGCTTGAAAAAAGGGCTTTCACGCTGTATATTATAAGATTACTCCAAATCCAAACCATAACCATCCATCAACAGGAGACTGACACCATGTCCAAGATGATTTCCCCGCTCCAGCAGGTCCGCAGCGAATACGCCCCGAAACTGCCCCCCGCGCTTCGCAAAGGCGCGACCGTGAAGGTCGAAAAGGGCGCCCCGCTGGCCGCTTTCGCCGATGCTGAAAAGATCGCCGCCCTTTTCCCGTCCACCAGCAACATGCCCGACCTGAAGTTCAGCGCGGGCGGCGCGGGCGAAGGCAAGCCCGTGAACGTGGCGGTCATCCTCTCCGGCGGCCAGGCCCCCGGCGGCCACAACGTGATCGCGGGCATCTACGATGGCATCAAGTCGCTGAACAAGGCTTCGCGCATGTTCGGCTTCAAGGGCGGCCCGAGCGGACTCGTGGACAACGACTACGTCGAGATCACCGACGAGTTCATGGACGCCTACCGCAACACCGGCGGGTTCGACATGATCGGTTCCGGCCGCACCAAGCTCGAACAGGTCGAACAGTTCGACAAGGGCGCGGTGAACTGCAAGGCGCTCGGCATCTCCGCCCTCGTCATCATCGGCGGCGACGACTCGAACACCAACGCCTGCCTGCTCGCCGAGTACTACAAGGCGAAAAACATCCCGATCCAGGTCATCGGTTGCCCGAAGACCATCGACGGCGACCTGAAGAACAAGTTCATCGAGACCTCCTTCGGCTTCGACACCGCCAGCAAGGTCTACAGCGAGCTCATCGGCAACATCTCCCGCGACGCCAACTCCGCCAAGAAATACTGGCATTTCATCAAGCTCATGGGCCGTTCCGCCTCCCACATCACGCTCGAATGCGCGCTGAAGACCCACGTGAACGCCGCGATCATCTCCGAGGAAGTCGCTGCGAAGAAGCAGACGCTCTCCGGCATCGTCGACGACCTCGCGAAGATCGTCGCGAAGCGCGCGGAAAACAAGGAGAACTTCGGCGTCGTGCTCGTGCCGGAAGGCCTCATCGAGTTCATCCCGGAAATGAAGGTCCTGATCGGCGAGCTCAACGACGTCCTCGCCGCGAATGCGGACGAATTCAACGCCATCGCGAAGCCCGAAGACAAGATCGCGTACATCTCCGGCAAGCTCTCCGCCGCCAGCGCGAACGTCTACGCCCAGCTCCCGACCGCCATCCAGCTCCAGCTCTCCATGGACCGCGACCCGCACGGCAACGTCCAGGTGTCCCTCATCGAGACCGAAAAGCTCCTGGCCCAGCTCGTGAAGCAGCGCCTCGCCGCCATGAAGGCGGACGGCAAGTACGTCGGCAAGTTCTCCAGCCAGACCCACTTCTTCGGCTACGAAGGCCGCTGCGCCGCTCCGTCCAACTTCGATGCCGACTACTGCTACAGCCTCGGCTTCAACGCCGCCGCCATCATCGGCTCCGGCGCGACCGCCTACATGTCCTACGTCGGCAACCTCGCGAAATCCGCCGACGAGTGGACCGCCGGCGCGGTGCCGCTGACCGCCATGATGAACGTCGAACACCGCCACGGCGCGGACAAGCCGGTCATCAAGAAGGCGCTTGTCGAGCTCGACGATGCTCCGTTCAAGTTCTTCGCCGCCAACCGCGACGACTGGGCCGTGAACACATCGTTCGTCTATCCCGGCCCGATCCAGTATTTCGGCCCGTCCGTCGTCTGCGACGCCAAGACCGAAACGATCAAGCTCGAACACCAGTAATCCGAACCGGGGACAGGAAAGGCATTCACCATGGCCGAACAGGGAACCAAAATCGACGTGGCCCAGGTCGCCTCGCTGGCGCGCCTGAGCCTGCCTCAGGACATGATCCCGCGTCTGCAGTCCGAAATGGAGCAGATCGTCGGCTATGTCGAAATGCTCGCCGAGCTTGACGTCTCCGGCATCGAACCGACCGCCCACGCCGTCGCCCGCACCAACGTGCTCCGCGACGACGTGCCCTCCGATCCCTTCCCGCGCGAGGCCATGCTCGCCAACGCGCCCGACCTGATCGAAGGCGAACTCGTGAAGGTCCCGCAGGTCCTTCCCGGGGAGGGCATCGCATGATGACGAACGCCGAGCTCATCTCCCTGTCCCTCCGCGATGCCGCCGCCGCGCTCCGCGACGGCCGCACCACTTCCGTCGCGCTCTGCACGGCATTCCTCGAACGCATTCAGGCGGTCGAGCCGAAGGTCCGCGCGCTTCTCGCCGTGAACCCGGAATCCGTTCTGGCGCAGGCCGCCGCTTCCGACGCCCGCCGCGCCGCAGGCGCCCCGCTGGGCGACTTCGACGGCATCCCGATCACCCTGAAGGACAACATCTGCACGACGGGCGAACAGTGCTCCTGCGCTTCGAAGATCCTGAAGGGCTTCATTTCGCCGTACGATTCCTTCGTGACCGGCAAACTGAAGGCCGCCGGCTGCGTCCTGCTCGGCCGCGCCAACATGGACGAGTTCGCCATGGGCTCCTCCTGCGAGAACAGCGCGTACCAGCGCACCGCGAATCCGTGGAACCTCGACTGCGTGCCGGGCGGCTCCTCGGGCGGGTCCGCCGCGTCCGTCGCTGCGCTCGAAACGGTCGCCGCGCTCGGGTCCGACACGGGCGGCTCCATCCGCCAGCCCGCGGCGTTCTGCGGCGTGGTCGGGCTCAAGCCGACCTACGGACGCGTCTCCCGCAACGGCCTGGTGGCGTTCGCCTCCTCGCTGGACCAGATCGGTCCGCTGTCCCGCACCGTGTGGGACGCAGCCGCGATCCTCGACCTGATCGCCGGACACGACGGGAAGGATTCGACGAGCCTGCCGCAGGAACCGGAGGGATTCGCCGCCGACCTGGAGGCGTTCGAACAGAACCCGCGCCTCGACGGCGTGAAGATCGGCCTCCCGAAGGAATACTACGAACTCGAGGGCATGGATCCCGCCGTCAAGCGGATCATGAACGATTCCGTCGAGGTGTTCCGTTCCCTCGGCGCGACATTCGTCGACGTCTCGCTCCCGCACACGAAATACGCCATGGCGTGCTACTACATCATCGCCACGGCCGAGGCGAGCGCGAACCTGGCGCGGTTCGACGGCATCCGCTACGGCTACCGCAGCCCGCACGCGACCGACATCAATTCGACCTACGAGAAATCGCGCGGCGAAGGGTTCGGCAACGAGGTGCTCCGCCGCATCATGCTCGGCACCTATGTGCTCAGCAGCGGCTACTACGACGCCTACTACCTGCGCGCGCAGAAGGTCCGCACGCTGCTCCGCCGCGACTTCCAGGAGGCATACAAGCTCTGCGATTTCCTGCTGACCCCGGTCACGCCTGCGCCCGCGTTCCACTTCGGCGCGAAGACTGATCCGCTGCAGATGTACCTTTCCGACGTCTTCACCACGGCGCTGAACCTGAGCGGCGACTGCGGCCTGAGCGTGCCCGCCGCGCTTGACCCCGGCACAGGGCTGCCCGTCGGGATCCAGCTCATCGCCCCGGCCATGGAGGAGAAACGTATCTTCCGCGCCGGACGCGCGTTCGAGCTGGCGCGAGCACAGAAAGAATTCATCGCCCCGCTGTCGTAAGAGGGGTGTTCCCGCGAGGCGGCCGAACCGCCGGCCGCCCCTGCATTCGTTTTGAACAGGAAGGAGGCGTGCGGACATGAATACCGAACTTGTCGGACTTCTGACGGCGTGCCGCGCCGCGGAAGCGTCATTCCATGTGTTTTTCACGGGGGAATCTCCCGCGCCCGGTTCGTTTGCGGACCGCCTCGGCGCCGCGTTTTCCGCCGTCGCGCACGATCTGGACGGCATAGTTTCCGCAAACCTTTTCGCGCCCCCGGACGGTGCGGACGATCCAGTCGACGCGCTGAACCTGCTCGCCGCATCCTGCACCGGGTTTCCGTTCAGCCGTCTGCTCGACAAAATGCTGTTCGAACGTCTCGCGGCCTTGTCTCCGCACGGGCAGCATCCCGCCGCGTACGACCCCGGTTCCGACGCCGCATTTTTCTACAACCACGCCGTACGTCTGGCTGAAATCCTGAAAGACCTGATCCCCGCGTACTGCACCCTGTTGGCGGAACGTTCCGGCGAAGCGCCAAAAGGCGCGGTCTCCCGGCTCCGTCCGTCCGCGCTCAAGCTCGAGGCCGCGCAAAGCGCGTTTCTGCGGATGAAGCCCGGCGCGGTCGCGCTGGAAGTCGCGCGCATGTCCTCGGACGATCCCTTCGCGCACGGCCGCATCTTCCGGCATCAGGACGGCGCGTTCGTGCCGCTCACGCTTCCCTCGATCCGGTCCGCGGACGAGTTCTACGGCTACCAGTCCGTCCGCCGGATGTTCCAGGAGCATTTCCGGGCGTTTTCCGAGGGGAGGAACAACCTGCCGCTTCTCATTTCGAGCCTGCCGGGCCTCGGCAAGACGCAGATGAGCATCGCCTACAGCCTTTCGTTCCCGAATATCACGCTGATCATCCCGCAGCCGGGCGACCTGGGCGCCGGGCTGGAGCCGCTGATCGCCGAGCTGGCCGCCTGGAAGGACCACAAGTTCATGCTGTTCTTCGACGACATCGACGTGTCCAAGACCGACTGGTATTATTTCCGCACGAACATCGGCGGCACGTTCTCGCTGCCGGAGAACATCACGCTCACGATCGCCTCGAACCAGCGGTTCCCGGCGAACATCTCCAGCCGCGGCCGCGGATGCGAGTTTCCGATGTTCGACGAGATCCGGTGCCAGGAGATGATCCTGGACTTCCTCACGGCGAAGGGCCTGCGCGAACCGTCGAAGAACCTTGTCGCCGTGATCGCGTCCGACTATGTGAGCGAGTTCGGCCAGAAGCAGTTCGAGGAGCTGTCGCCGCGCACGCTCGTGCGCTACCTCGACCACTACCTCTCCGACCCCGCCAAACGCAAGACGCTGATGGACGAGGCGAACGGCGAGGTGGTGCAGCAGCCAGACCCGCAGGTTTTCTACGAGGAGAACGTGAAGCTCATGCGCTCCATTCACGGCGAAGACGCCCTGAACGAATTCCGCGAGGACGCCGTCCATGTCAAGTGACGACTCCGGCATCCTGTTCCCTGCCCCGCCCGGATCGGACGGCTTCGACTTCGGGTCCGAAGATGCTCCGTTCAGCGGCGGGGACGACGGCGAGCCGAAGCCGCTGCTCGGGGACGATTACTACATGCGCGCCGCGCTCCGGTGCGCGCAGCAGGCCGCCGACGCGGGCGAAGTCCCGGTCGGAGCCGTGGCAGTGAAGGACGGTCTCATCATCGCGCGTTCGTGGAACCAGGTGGAGCTGCTGAAGGACGCGACCGCCCACGCCGAACTCATGCTGATCGCGTCGCTCCCGCAGGTCATCGGCGACTGGCGGCTGGACGGCATCGACATCTATGTGACCAAGGAGCCGTGCGCCATGTGCGCCGGGGCCATGGTGAACTCGCGCATCCGCCGCGTTGTTTACGGCATGCGCGACCCGCGCTGCGGCGCCGCCGGGACCGCGCTGGACGTGACCGGATTCCCCGGTATGCTCCACAACGTCGAAGTGACCGCCGGGCTCATGGAGGAGGAATGCAAGGAGATGTTCCAGGCATTTTTCCGCACGGTCCGCGCGAACGCCCGAAAAAAGAAGTCATGATTTATGCCTCCGGCTTGAAAAAACATGCTTCCGGAGGTATATTTTTCTTTACATTAATTTTTTAAATAACCCCTCAAGCAAGGATAAAGCTCATGGACTATCGCATTGAAATGTCGGTGAAGCCGCAGTGGCAGGACGCCCGCGGCCAGGGCGTCGTCCGCCGCCTCTCCGCTCTCCCCGGTCTGCCGCCCGTCCGCGGCATCCGCACACGTTCTGTCTACACCGTCTCCGCGAACATCACGCCGGACGAAGCCGCGAAGGTCGCGCACGAACTGGCCGACCCGGTCACCCGCAGCGGCATCGTGGGCGAAACGCCGTCCGCCGGGCTGGATTACACCTGGCTGATTCGCGTCGGATTCAAGCCGGGTGTGACGGACAACGTGGCGCGCACGGCGTGGGAGGCAATCGGCGACATCATCGGCCGCAAGCTCTCCCGCGAGGAACAGGTGTTCAGCTCCATCGAATATCTGGTCGATTCGCCCGAAATGACCCGTGAACAGGCGCAGCGCATCGCCACCGGCCTGCTCGCGAACGTCCTGATCGAATCGGTCGACGTCTTCTCCCGCGACGAGCTTGTGAACTCCTCCATTCCGCTGAACAAGCCCGTCATCAAGGGGCTCGGCGAGGTCATCGTCCGCGACTACGACCTGGAAGTCTCCGACGAACAGCTCATGGAGCTTTCCCACAAGGGCACGCTCGCCCTCAGCCTTGAGGAAATGAAGTCCATCCAGGGCTACTTCCGCCAGCTCGGCCGCAAGCCGACCGACGTGGAAATGGAAGTCCTCGCCCAGACCTGGAGCGAACACTGCAAGCACAAGATTTTCGCCGCCGACATCGACTACACCACCCCGGACGGCAAGACCATTACGATTTCCTCGCTCTACAAAAGCTACATCAAGAAGAGCACGAAGGAGCTTCAGTCCGAGGTGCCGTGGCTCGTCTCCGTCTTCACCGACAACGCAGGCGTGATCCGCTTCAACGACCGGTTCGACCTCGTCTACAAGGCCGAAACCCACAACAGCCCGTCCGCGCTTGATCCCTACGGCGGAGCCATGACCGGCATCGTGGGCGTGAACCGCGATCCGCTCGGGACCGGACAGGGCGCCGACCTGCTGCTGAATGTCTGGGGCTACTGCCTCGGTTCGCCGTTCACCGACCCGATCAACGTCCCCGAAGGGCTCCTGCATCCCCGCCGCCTCCGCGACGGCGTCCACAAGGGCGTGATCGACGGCGGCAACCAGAGCGGCATCCCGTACGCCGTCGGCTGGGAATATTTCGACGACCGCTACATCGGCAAGCCGCTCGTGTACTGCGGCACGGTCGGCACGCTTCCGCGCAAGGTCGGCGACCGCAACGGCTGGGAGAAGTTCATCGAATCCGGCGACTACATCGTGATGACCGGCGGCCGCATCGGCAAGGACGGCATCCACGGCGCCACGTTCTCCAGCGAGGAGCTGCACAAGGACAGCCCCGTGCAGGCGGTCCAGATCGGCGACCCGATCACGCAGAAGCGCATGAGCGACTTCATCCCCGAGGCGCGCGAACGCCTCCTGTACCGCTTCGTCACCGACAACGGCGCGGGCGGCCTCTCCTCCAGCGTCGGCGAAATGGCGGACGTCTGCGGCGGCTGCGACATGGACCTTGCGAAGGCTCCGCTCAAATACTCCGGCCTCCAGCCGTGGGAGATTCTCGTTTCCGAGGCGCAGGAACGCATGAGCTTCGCCGTCGCGCCGGAACGCCTCGACGAATTCCTGGCGCTTGCCGCCGCACGCGATGTGGAGGCGACCGTGCTCGGCCGCTTCAACCACTCCGGCAAGTTCCACATCACCTACGGCGACCGCGTGGTGGCCGACATCGACATCAAGTTCATGCAC
>JBGUKN010000052.1:0-9501 GCA_045114455.1 Victivallales bacterium | reverse complement strand
CCGCCGCCGAAGCCGCCGACCGGACGGTCGTCGATCACGGGATTTTTGGGCGGATAACGGCGTTCCGGTTCCTTCGGGGTGACCTTGGAGCCCTTGGTGGTCACGGTAGCCACGTCGACCATCTCGTCGCGGGTGGCGAGGCGGAACATCAGGGTCTCGCTCTTTTCCTCGGGCCGTCCGAAGTCGGTCACGATCTCGGCGTAGAGGGTCACGGGCCCGATCATCTTCTGCGCGCGCTGCCCGTAGTAATGCGTCTTGACCTTGTAGTCGCCGTTCAGCGCGGCGCGGACCATGAATTCCTCTGGGCCGTAGCCCTGCGTGATGTCGAACGAATTGCGGCCGCCGTTGGTGGTCAGGCGGTGCTGATAGAAGCACTCCTCGCCGGTCGGATCGAACGTATGGAGGTCCATGTCGGACATGTCGGTGTCCCAGCCGATGGTCACGCGGAGGTCCAGTTCGAGCGGATGCACCAGGCGGGAATCGACGTCCTTCACCTCGATTCCGGCGCGTTTCGCCTTCACGATGAAGTTGTTCAGCTCGGTGATGGCGATCAGCTCCACGTCGCGGAACCGGCCGTCCGGCTTCTTCACGATGGCGTTCATCATCATGTCGGCGGCGTCCTGCCAGCGTCCGGCGGCGGCAAGCACAAGCGCGAGGTCGCGGTAGGATTGCGGCTCCTCTGGCGCGAGTTCCAGCACCTTGCGGAACACGGTTTCGGCGGCGTCGAGTTCGCCGAGGTATTTCAGGTTGTAGCCGAGCACGCGCAGGAGCATGCGGTTTTCGAGCTGCATTTCGGCGAGGTTGGAGACCACGCGGATCGCGAATTCCTTCTGTCCTTTGCGGGCGAAGTAGTCCGCGCAGTCCACGAAGAATCCGAGGTTGTCGGCGTTCTCTTTCTTCGCGCGAAGCTCCAGATAGCGCTCCTGCGCCTTGTCCTTTGCGTCTTCAAGTTCCTTCAGGTAGGATGCGCCGGAGGTCCACTGGTTCAGCTGGATGGATTTCGTCGCATTGCCGGAACCGGCCTTCTTCTTCGCCGCGGGCGCGGCTTCATCCGCATCGTCGAACGCGGCTTCCGCGGCAAATTCCATCACGGGAGCGGCAGCGGCATCCATGGCCAAGCCGTCTTCCATAACCGCGGACTGACGGCTGAGGCCGCCGCCGAAGCCGCCCATGCCGCCGCCCATCGGGGCAGCGCCCGCGGCGCGGTTCATGACGGCGCCCTCGGCCATCGGACGCACACCGCCGCCGAAGCCGCCCTTGAAGACGGGATCGGGCCGTTTCTTGCCGTCGTACCAGTCGATGATCTCGCTCTGGTAACGCTTCGCGAGTTCGCCGATGCGATTGTCCACGCGGGTCTTCTCGTCGTCCTTTTCCTTCGCCTTGTCTTTGGCGATCTGCGCCTGGCGTTCGTCGTATTTCGCGCGGTATTCGGGCAGCGTCTCGGGCGGACGGATGCTGTATTCGAGGTACTGGTCGAGGCTTTCGAGCACGAGCATGGACGTGCCGGGCGTCACGAGGCCGTACATCTGGCCGAGCGTGAGGAATTCGGACGGCGTGGTCTTCGGGTTGCGCTTCGCGGCTTCGAGCTTCAGCATGCCGTAGAGCGTGCGGATCATTCTGCCGTCGACCGCGGCGGCGGAATCCAGCTCGAACGCCATCGCGTCCTGTCCGGCGATCTTCACTTCGAGCTTGTGCTTGCCGTCGGGGAACGTCCCGGCGATGCGGACCGTGCCGCCCGCGCGGAACGCCCTGGCGTTGGCGATCGCGCCGGACGCGTCCGCGCCGTCGAGCTTCACGGATTCGAGCGCGGCGGGCGCGGCGGCGAGGAAATCACCGAGCGCGGCGGCCGGGGTCATGCGGGCGAGGTTCAGGTACAGCGCGTTCGCGCCGGACGCCTCGGCGAGGTATTCGAGATAGGACGTCTCGGACGTGGTGGAGACGGAAACGAACGCGGTGCGGCCCTTCGCGGCGGGGATGGTCTCCGCCCCCTTGCCGAAGGTCTGGATGCCGTCGGTGAAGACGAACGCGCAGGCATCGGCGGGGACCGCGGCGAGGAACTTCTCCAGTCCGAGGAAGTCGGTGCCGCCGTCGTACGCGGTCTTCTTCAGGAAGTCGAGCAGCGCGGACGCGTCGCCGTTCTTCACGGCGAACGTCTTCGCGGGCTCCAGCGTGTTGCGGAGCACAGACACGGAGACATCGACGCTCGCGCTCTTCATTGCGTCGGAAGCGAAGAGCTGTTTCAGCAGCTCCAGTTCGGGCGCGTGGTCGTTCGAGGCGCGGGAGCCGGAGGCGTCCCACAGGATGGAGACGGACTTCGGAACCTTGAAATCGGCGGCAGTCGCGGCAGCCGGGAGCGTCGCGGACACGAGGAAGAAGTTTTCGCCGCGGAAGCGTTCGGTCTGCACGGGCGCGGGCTTGTCGGCCACGGTGATGCGGAGGTCTTCCGGCAGGGCGATGTTTTCGAGCGTGCGTTCGCCGAGCAGGGCATTTTCCCAGCGCGTGAAATTGAGGTTGGAGAACGGCGCGGACTCGACCTGCGGCGCGGCAGCGGGGTCCATGACCTCGATACGAATGGACGCCTTGTCCAGCGTGTTCTCAAAGCGCATCGGCAGCGTGAAGATCGGCGCACCGTCCACGCGGTCCACCTCGGAGATGAACGTGATGCGGATGCGGCGGGATCCCCTGGCGGGGATCGGATAGATGCGCGTGCGGTAGCTGTTGCCGCCAACGGACTCGACCAGCGCAGGGTCCGCGCCCTTGCGTTCGATAGCCTCGAAGACTTCCTGCGCGCGCTTCTTTTCCACGATGGACGCGTCGATCATCTTGCCGTTGATGTCCAGCGCGGCGCCGGTCACGGTGGCTCCGGCGGGCAGAGGCAGCGTGAACTCGCCTTCCAGCGCGATCGTGTTCGGATTGGTCACGACCGCCTCGAATTCGGCGCTGGCGATCTCGCCGCGGATGCGGACTTTCGCGGAGACCTCGGACACCACGACCGGGACCAGTTTCGGGTCGGCGGGACGCAGCGGAGGCAGGATGCGGATCGGGGGCAGGATCACGCGCGGTTCGACGAACGGACGCGGACGGGGACGGAGATACAGGTCTTCGGTTTCATTCATGGTTCTTGCTCCTCTTTTTGCCTGACTGGCGGCGGCAAGCGTCACGGCGGCGGCCTTCATCATCGGTGCAGCCTCGTCGGCTGCGGTTTCGGCCATGGCGGCCCCGGTTGCATCATCTTCCGTCTGCATTTTTCTGGCAAGCATGAGTTCGGGACGGGCAATGTTGTCCGCCGCCGAATCGGCGGCAACGGTGTTCTTCTGCATGGCAATGGCATCGGTGGTTATCGTACGGCCCATCCGTGCGCCGGGCGCAGGAACAGCCCCGCCGCCGAATCCGCCCATGCCGCCGCCAAATCCGCCCATGCCGCCTGCGGGAGCAGCGCCGCCGAAACCGGCGCCGCCAGCATTATTGAGAGCAAACGAATTCGCAACAGCCGGAGGCGCAGCTTCTTTGTCGGCGGAAACATCGTCGTTCGCAGAGACCAGTGCGGTACGAAGCATCGAGGCGGAGAACCCGGCGTCGGGCGCGAACTCATCCGTCTCGGCGGCGTCTTCCGTAGTATAAACGGACGCGAGGACCATTTCTTCCCGGTCGTCCTGTGCGGAAGCTTTTTCTTTTTCCGGCGCGGCGGCGCCGTATCCGCCGGCAGCGTAGTTATTTGCGACCATGTCGACGCCCGGCGCGCCGTAGTTGTCGGTGCGGACCGCGGACGAATCGTCCTTCAGATTGGTGAGCACAAGCTGGAAGGCCAGGAGACAGACTGCGATGCCTGCGGCGGCTTTCCAGATCATGGGGAAATGAGGGCGTTCCTGCGCCCGGGCCGCCTGGAGGAAACGGCGCTTGAATTCGTCTTCCGGCGTGTAGATGCCGGACTGTTCGCGGGCGTCGTGACACTCCTTCAGCTTCAGGAGCAGCGCGTCGAGATCGCGCGCGCCGCCGTCGTTTTCGTTATGCTTCTTCATAAGAGACCTCCCGGATGGATTTGGCCAGTAATTGTTTCGCTTTGTGGATCCGCTGGTACAGCGTGTTGCGCGAACAGCCCAGCATCGCGGCAGCCTCCTCCGGAGAGCGTCCGGAGAGGACCCCGAGCGAAAGCGATTCCCGGTAGAGTTCGGGAAGCCGGGCGATGGCCTGTTCCAGCCGGTCCAGCAGGCCCGCCTCTTCGGCATCCCCGCCGGACACTGCGCCCGATTCCCCGTAATCCGCCAGGACGTCGCGTTCCCGGGCGCGATCACGCATCATGTCGTAGCACACATTGAGCAGGATTCTGGTCACCCAGGTCGCGAACTCCGACTGACCGCGGAACGCAGCGTACTTCTGCCAGGCGGTCATCAGAGCCTGCTGAACGGCATCGTCGACGTCCGCCGGACTTCCGAGGATCCGCATCGCGGTCCCGCGGAGCATTCCGAGCTTTTCTTCGATCAGCCGTTCAAAGACCTGTTCTCTGGTTTCCATAAGTCCCTTTCAACATGTTTCAACCGATTAGACGCGTGCGTCCGGCCAAATCTTAGCATGTTTCCGGAAAAATCTCATGTTATTCGAAAAAAAGGAAAAAAATCATTCCCCGACACCGTAATGTACCTGCAAAATCAGCAGGAACACGGAGATCAGGTTGAATCCCATATGCATCAGCGTCGACGGAATCACGGACTTGCTCTTCTCGTACTGCCACTGCAGGAACAAAGCCAGGATGAACAGCGGGATCACGGGGACCACGAGCATCTCCCAGGGGAACGGCGTAGTATGGAACAGCGCCGCCAGCGGCACATGAAACAGAGCAAAGACCAGCGACACCGCGACAGCCGCTTCCTTCCGGTAGAGGAACACGCGGACGAACCGGTACAGGATGTGGCGGAACGCGAGTTCCTCGGCAATCGGGGCGGCGATCACGGTGATCAGCGCGAATCCGAAGAACGCCAGCGGCTTCAGCGTGCGGAAAAACTCCACGACGGACTGTTCCTTCGGATTGCGTCCGAACACCTTCAGCAAAGCCGACAGCCCGGCCTGCGCGCCAAGCGTGGCTACGACGGCCAGCACGAACACCGGAAAAAGAAAGCGCAGGGAGTATTCGGGTTCCATGCTCAGCCCCAGTTTTTCTTTCAGCGGGTGTTTCAGTTCCGTGCACAGCGCGGCAATCAGCACGGACGCCACGACCAGGCCGTTCTGGATCAGCAGCATCGCGGCATAACGCGCATTCGCGCCCAGGAATTGCGACAGAAAAGCCATGATCTGCTGCGAGAAGACGGCATATGCAGCCCAGGTCAGCAGGATCAGCACGAACGCCGTGCAGACAAATGCGCTGCGGCGTCCGGTAAACGTATCGTAGTTCAGTCTCATTTCACTTCTCCAAGATGTTTTTCACGCAGATAACGCAGGAACGGCGCGGCGTCCGGGATCGCGCTTCCGGTCAGGCGGCGCAGGAAATCGGACGGCGCATATTTCGCGCCGAACCGGTACACGCGTTCGCGCAGGACGGCCAGCGCATCGCGGGGCGTTTCCGGCAGGCCGTCGGCAAAGAACCGTTCCTTCAGCGTCGCGCCGATCAGGTTGCCGAGCATGTACGTCGGGAAATACCCCACGCCGCCGCTGTACCAGTGGACGTCCTGAAGCACGCCTTCGCGGTCGTTCGCGGGACGGATCCCGAAATACCGTTCGAACGTGTCGTTCCAGGCCGCCGGAAGATCGTCTACGGGGATCCTGTCCTCGATGAGGGCGCGCTCCAGCTCTACGCGCAGGATGATGTGCAGATTGTAGGTCACCTCGTCGGACTCCGTGCGGATGAACGACGGACGGACGCGGTTCACGGCCTTCAGGAAGGCTTCGAGAGGGACGTCCTTCAGGTTCGCGGGGAACGTGCGGACGAGGTCCGGGTAGAAGTTGCGCCAGAATTCGGGCGAACGCCCGAGGATGTTCTCCCAGAACCGCGACTGAGATTCGTGGAACGCCAGCGATGCGCCGTCGGAAAGCGGCGTCCCAGCGTATTTCGGGGAGATGCCCTGCTGGTACATCGCGTGTCCGCACTCGTGGATGCAGCTGAAAATGCAGTTGGCGGGCTCGCGGCGGCGCACCCGGGTCGTGATGCGGACGTCGTCCAGCCCGAAATCCGTGGTGAACGGATGCGTGGAGAGGTCGAGGCGGCCGTGCGTGTAATCGAACCCCATGGCCTCGGTCAGACGGCGGCAGAACGCCAGCTGGGCGCCGGTATCGTAGTCCAGATACAGGAACGAATCATCGGGCGCGGGCTTCGCCATGATCTCCGCCAGAAGCGTTTCAAGGCCCTGTTTGAGCGGGGGGATGATGCTGTCGAGCATGGCGGACGTGAGCCCTTCCTCGTAGTCGTCGAGCATGGCGTCGTAACGGCTCCCCGCCTCGGGGAAGCAGTCGGCGTATTCGCGCTGGAGCGCGAGGAGTTTTTTCAGGGAATCGGCGCAGAGGCGGAAATCCGACGCGGCATACGCCGCCTCCCACGCCGCCTGCGTCTCGCCGTTCTGGCGCGCCAGGCGTCCGGCGAGCTCGGCGGGGACAGCCTGTTTCTTGCGAAAATCGCGTTCGAGTCGGCGGATGAGCGCCGCTTCGTCGCTGTCCGGCTCGAAGTCCATCGCGGCGGCCTCGCGGATCAGCGCGCCGTAGACCGGATCGGTCGATTTCTCGTGCACGATCACGGTCAGGGTCTCGAGCTGGGACGCGCGTCCCGCCGCCGCGCCGGATGGCATGTAGACCTGCTGGTCCCACCCGAGCACGGCGAGCGCCGCATTCAGGTCGCGGATCTCGGCGCACCGTTTCAGCAGCGGGGCCAGCCGGGAATCCCAGGGACGGTCCTGAGAGGTCATACCCGGACCTCCTCCTCATTCGAGGTGCGGTCTGCGGCGTGCGCCTCAAGCGCGGGCCGGACCACGGTCGCGAGGTAGTCGGCGACCTGCTGGGACGCCATCCCGGTGAAGGCTTCCGGCTTCAGGATCTCGTCGAAACGGTCCGCCACGGAAGCGAAAAGTGGGTCGGTTTTGAGGCGGGCGATCAGGTCGTTCTCGCCGCCGCCCTCCTTCACGGTGCGTGCGGCCTCCATGGAGTGCATGCGGATGTGCTCGTGGAGCTCCTGGCGGTCGCCACCGGCCTTCACGGCCTCCATGATGATGTTTTCGGTGGCCATGAACGGCAGTTCGGCGCGGATGTGGGCGGCGATGACCTTCGGCCACACCTGAAGTCCGTTCGTGATGTTCGTGAGCAGCGACAGGATCACGTCCGCGGTCAGGAACGCCTCGCCGATCACGATGCGGCGGTTCGCCGAATCGTCCAGCGTGCGCTCGAACCATTGCACGGACTCCGTGAGCGCGCAGTTCAGCGGCAGGCCGATCAGGTAACGCGCAAGCGAGCAGACGCGTTCGCTGCGCATCGGGTTGCGCTTGTACGCCATCGCGCTGGAGCCGACCTGCTTCTTTCCGAACGGCTCCTCGATCTCCTTCATGTGCGCGAGCAGACGGATGTCATTCGCCATCTTGGACGCGCTCTGGGCGATGCCGGAGAGGACCGCCAGCACGTTGTAGTCGATCTTGCGCGTGTACGTCTGGCCGCTCAGGCAGACCGGGCGGTCGAACCCCATCTTCGCGGAGACCATGCGGTCGAGCTCGCGCACCTTGTCGCAGTCGCCGCCAAAAAGGTCCAGATAGCTCGCCTGCGTGCCGGTGGTGCCCTTCGCGCCGCGGAACGGCAGTTCGTCGATGGCGCGGTCGAGCGCGTTCAGGTCGAACATGAAGTCCTGGATGTAGAGGGAGAAACGCTTGCCGAGCGTGGTGAGCTGGGCAGGCTGGAAGTGCGTGAAGCCGAGCATCGGCATGGACTTGTACTCGGCAGCGAACTTCGCGAGGTTGTCGATCAGGTCAAGCAGTTTCGCGCGCAGGATCTTCATGCCGTCGCGCATCTGGATCAGCTCGGTATTGTCGGTCACGAAGCAGCTCGTCGCGCCGAGGTGGATGATGCCTTTCGCCTTCGGGCAGACCTCGCCGAACGTGCGGATGTGGCTCATCACGTCGTGCCGCACCTCGGCCTCGATCCGTTCCGCTTCCTCGAAGTCGATGTCGTCGAGGTGCGCGCGCATTTCGTCCAGCTGTTCGTCGGTGATCGCCAGTCCGAGCGCCTGTTCGCTCTCGGCGAGCGCGAGCCAGAGACGCCGCCAGGTGGAGTGCTTCCGCTGCGGCGAGAAATTGTAGCTCATTTCCTTGCTTGCGTAACGTCCCGTCAGGGGGTTCTGATAGGTCGTGTAATCCTTCATTCTGCGGACCTTTCGTATGGGTATGTCAGTTTTTATAATTATAGAATTGAATCAGTACAGCATTTGAATATACACCATTTTTTGCGTTCTTCAACCGCGTACATCATTTTTCCCCCATTTTCCCCGTTTTTCTTTTTCTGTCCCCCATTGTGCTCTCGCGAAGCAGAGCACTACCTCAGTGGAGGACTTGTCCCCCCCGTGCCCGAGCGGAGCCGGGCACTATCTCAGTGGAGGCCACGCCTCTTGTGCCGGAGCGTAAGCCCGGCACTATTTCAGTGGAAGACTTGTCCTCCCCGTGCCCGAGCGGAGCCGGGCACTTCTACAGTGGAGGACTTGTCCTCCCAAAAAGGCGGGGCGTCCATCCACCCCCTGGACAGACGCCCCACACAATCAATCAATGTTCAAAGATTTTTCAGCGCATCCTCAATCTTCAACGAAGAGATCTTCGTCATCGAACGGACGGATGTTGCTTTCGCCGGAGTTGTACTGGGCGTTCGCACCTGCGCCGGGACGGGCAGCCGGAGCCGGAGTCGTGCCTGCAGCGCCGCGACGTGCACCCTGTCTCATTCCCTGGCCGCCGAAGCCGCCCATGCCTGCGCCCATGCCGCCCTGGCCGAAGTTCGAACGGCCGAAGCCGCCCTGAGGAGCCGCACCGGCAGCGGGACCGCCTGCTGCGGCGCCGAAACCGCCCATACCGGCGCCGAAGCCGCCCTGAGGAGCCGCGCCACCGCCGAAACCGGCGCCGAAGCCGCCCTGAGGAGCCGCACCGGCAGCGGAACCACCGGCTGCGCCGCCAAAGCCGCCCATACCGGTGCCAAAGCCGCCCTGAGGAGCCGCGCCTGCAGCGGGACCGCCTGCAGCGCCGCCACCGAAGCCGCCCATACCGGCGCCGCCAGCAGCGCCGCCTTCACGGGTGCGGGGCTGAAGGGCACCGCCTTCACCACGGGTGCGGGGCTGAAGAGCACCGCCTTCGCGGTTCATACGTCCACCTTCGCGTCTGACGCGCGGCTGACCTTCCGGAGTCGTGGCGTTCGGGCCGCCGAAACCACCCTGCGGAGCCGGGCCCATGCCCATGCCGCCGCCGAAGCCGCCCATGCCGGGGCCGCCTGCAGCGCCACCGCCGAAGCCGCCCATGCCGGGACCGCCTGCAGCGCCACCGCCGAAGCCGCCCATGCCGG
>JBGUKN010000051.1:0-32743 GCA_045114455.1 Victivallales bacterium | reverse complement strand
CTACCGCTTCGAACGCGGCGCCGACCGCGCCATGATCGTCCCGGCCAGCATGCGCGCCGCCCAGCTCATCCGCGAGCTTGCCAGCGGCGACGTCGTCTCCCCGCTCATTTCCGTCGCGGAACCCGAAAAGCCCGCGCGCGTCATCGACCTGAAGTACGACCGCGTGCGCAGCCTGCTCGGCATGGACGTGGGCAACCGCCGCATCGACGACATCCTGCACTCGCTCGGTTTCGCCACCGTCCGCCAGTCCGAAAGCGGCGCGTCCTTCAGCGTGCCCACCTGGCGCGACCTTGACGTCATGGGCCCGGCGGACCTCGCCGAGGAAGTCGCCCGCATCCACGGCCTCGACAAGCTCCCCGACGTCCCCATCAAGGCCACGCAGTCCGACATCTCCGGCGATGCCATCCTGAAGCTCACGCACCTGCGCGAACAACTGGCCGACGTCGGCCTCTACGAGATCGTCAGCAACAGCATGATGAGCGAATCCTCCGCCATTCGCGGCGGCGTGTTCGAGCCTGCCGACCTGATCCGGCCCAACAACCCGATCAGCCTCGACTTGGCCGTCATGCGCCCCTCCCTGCTCCCGTGCCTGCTGGACGCCGTCCGCTACAACATCGCGCGCAAGAACTACGACCTCGGTTTCTTCGAAATCGGACACGTCTTCTGCGCGAATCAGGAGAAATTCCCCGAAGAACGCGACGAAGTCGGCATCGCCATCACCGGCTGCGCCCACCCCGAACGCTACTCCAAGGAACGCGGCCAGCAGCTCGACTTCTTCGACCTGAAGGGCATTCTGGAGTCCGTTCTCTCCAGACGCCGCCTCTCCTCGTTCACGTTCGTCCCCGCCACCGATCCGCGGTTCCTCCCGACCTGCTGCGCCGAACTCATCATCGACGGCAAGAAGGCGGGCGTGCTCGGACAGACGACCGACGAACTCACGAAGGGCATGCGCCTCACGACCCCGCTCTTCATCGCGCTGATCCAGCTTGACGCGATCTTCAACGCCTCGAAGAAGTCCGAATACTACGTCCCGGTCTCCCAGTTCCCGAGCGTCTCCCGCGACATCGCGTTCATCGCGCCCGCCAAGCTCCGCAACCAGGACGTCATCGACTTCATCCGCAAGATGCACCTGCCGCACCTCGAATCCGTCTCCATCTTCGACGTCTTCGAGGGCAAGGCCATCGGCGAAGGGAAGAAGAGCCTCGCCTACTCGCTCACGTTCCGCTCGCCCGAACGCACCCTCACCGACGACGAGGTCAACGTCCTTTACGAAAAGGTCCGCAAGAACCTCGCGGAAGGACTCAAGGTCGAACTCCGCTGAGTTCAGAGACATTATCAAACGCGCTCATCGGCGCCCCGGGATATGATTCCCGGGCGCCGTTTTTTCTTCTATCCGGGTCGAAAAAACGGAAGGAAAAGCTCAAAAGCGGTCGACGCCGGAGAAAAACGATTGCAAAACAGGCGTTTCCGGTGTATATTATTTATTTAGTCAATCATTTATTCCGCTTATTCACACTCACATAACTTTTTCCTTTCTTAAATCAGGAGCTTTCCCATGAAAAACAGCTTGTTCGATCTCGAAGACCGCGTCATCGTCGTAACCGGAGCCGCAGGCGTGCTCGCAGGCGGAACCGCCCGCTATCTGCTGGAACAGGGCGCGAAAGTCGTGATGCTGGACCTGAAGCAGGAAGTCGTGGACCAGATCGTCGCCGACGCCAAGGCCACGATCTCCCCGAAGGTGTCCGGCTACGCGTGCAACGTGCTCGACCGCGCCATGATCGAATCCGTCTATGAGAAAGTCATGGCTGAACACGGCCGCGTGGATGCGCTGGTGAACGGCGCGGGCGGCAACATGGCGGGCGCGATGGTCAATCCCGACCAGACCATCTTCGACCTCCAGTTCGACCAGTACGAGAAGGTCCTCGACCTGAACCTGAAGGGCACGCTGCTCCCGACGATCGTGTTCGTGAAGGCCATGGTCCAGCAGAAGAAGGGCGCGATCGTGAACTTCTCCAGCATGGCCGCGAAACAGGCCATCTCCCGCGGCATCGGCTACTCCAACGCCAAGGGCGCGATCGACAACCTGACCCGCTGGCTCGCGATGGAATTCGGCATGAAGTTCGGCGAAGGGCTCCGCGTGAACGCCATCGCCCCCGGATTTTTCCTCGGCAAGCAGAACCGCGCGCTCCTCGTGAACGAGGACGGCTCCTACACGCCCCGCGGCAAGCAGGTCGTTGCGAAGACCCCGATGGGCCGTTTCGGCGACCAGAGCGAAGTCTACGGCTGCATCCACTATCTGCTCTCCGACGCCGCCAGCTTCGTGACCGGCGCGATCATCCCGGTCGACGGCGGCTTCTCGTCCTTCTCCGGCATCTGACCTCATCCCACCTCAAGTTCAGGAGACCACACCATGCTGATGGAAGAATCGTTCCGCTGGTTCGGGCCGAACGACCCGGTTTCGCTTCAGACGATCCGCCAGACCGGCGCGACCGGGGTCGTGACCTCGCTGCACCAGATCCCGTACGGCGAAGTCTGGACCGTGAAGGACATCATGGAACGCAAGGAGATGATCGAACGCGCCGGGCTGACCTGGAGCGCCGTCGAAAGCCTCCCCGTCCATGAGAACATCAAGACGAAGTCCGGCAACTACGAGGAACTGTACGAGAACTACCGCATCTCCCTGCGCAACCTCGGAAAATGCGGCCTCTCCGTCATCACCTACAACTTCATGCCCGTGCTGGACTGGGTCCGCACCGACCTGAACTACGAGCTCCCGGACGGCTCCCGCACGCTCTTCTTCAACCGCACGAAATTTGCGGCGTTCGACATCTTCATCCTCCAGCGGAAAAACGCCGAGGCTGACTTCGCGCCGGAGATCGTGGAACGCGCGAAAAAGCTCTTCGAGAGCATGTCCCGCGAGGAGGCGAAGCAGTTCGAGCTCGACATCGTCGACAACTTTCCCGGATTCAAGGGCGTCACGCTCGACGACGTCCGCGCCATGCTGTCCCGCTATGACAAGATCGGGCGCGCCGAACTGAAGGCCAACCACAAGGCGTTCCTCAACGCCGTCTGCCCCGCCGCAGAAAAAGCCGGGTGCCGGCTCGTCATCCATCCCGACGACCCGCCGTTCCCGATGCTCGGCCTGCCGCGCATTTTCAGCACGGCGCAGGACGTGACCGAACTCCTGGCAATGGACGCCAGCCCGGCCAACGGCATCTGCTTCTGCACCGGCTCGTTCAGCGGCCGTGCGGAAAACGACCTCGTTCCGATGTTCAAATCCTGCGCCGACCGCGTCGGATTCGTGCATCTGCGCAGCACCGAGCACACGCCGGAAGGCAATTTCTACGAGGCCAACCACCTGGAGGGCGTCGTGGACATGTTCGGCATGGTGAAGGCCGTCGTCGAGGAGCAGATCCGCCGCATCGAGGCGGGCCGCAAGGACTGGCGCATCGTGATGCGTCCCGACCACGGCCATGTGATCGCGAACGACCTCGACGCGACTTCGCCCATCACGCCCGGCTATTCCGCACTCGGACGCATGCGCGGCCTCGCCGAAATCCGCGGCCTCGAATACGGCATCCTGCACGCCTTATATCCGAAGTACCTCAAGTACTGCGGCAAGCAGGCGTAAGGAGACAAAGTCTCCACTGCGGCAGTGCGCGGCTTCCGCTCGCGCACGGGGAACAATGTCTCCACTGCGGCAGTGCGCGGCTTCCGCTCGCGCACGGAGTTAATCATTCCTGGGCCCGGTTTCCCGAAAACGAAACCGGGTTCGTTTTTTCTGTTGCGACAAACCGGAAACCATAGGATAAAGGCATAATGACCGAATCGGAACTTTACAAAGAGCTTGGAACGCTGACGAAGCACAGGGATCAGTGGGAGGCGAATATTCCCTATGTCCTGTCGCTCCTTGCCTCGGATTCGGTGAAGATCCGGGCGAAATCGCTCTGGCTTCTGGGGGAAATGGGCCTGGCTTTTCCGTCATCTCTGGGAGACGGCGTTTCCGCTGTCGCGTCTTTCCTCGGCAGCCCGGAGCCGCTTCTGCGGGAACGCGCCATCAACGCGCTCGGCAGGATCGGACGAGCCGATTACGCCCTGATCGAACCGTACTGGGCCGATCTCTTCCGGTTCGTCCGTGATAAGGAAGCGAATGTCAGGCTGAGCTTCATCTGGGCATCGGAAAACATCGCAACAAACACGCCCGGGCCGTACGGGCCGTTCATGCCGGTCTTCGCGGAACTCCTGCACGACAGCGATGACAGGGTCCGCATGGAGGCGCCGGAAATCTTCCGTGTTCTCGGCAAACGCAAGCCGGAGTTCGTCGCGCCGTACATCGAGCAATTGCGCGCAATCTCGGAGACCGACGGCAACCGCGTCGTAAGGATTCACTGTCTGGGTGCGATCCGCGCAGCGGCTATGCCCCCGAAGTAAAGGTGCAAATACGGGAGGGATTACTCCGGGACCTGGAGATCCGTGATCGTGCACTCCGGGCTGTAGGGCATTTCCTCATGGACGGACGCGCCCTCGGCGATCCGGTCGACGGGCAGATGAAGATAACGGAGGATCCCGTCTGCCAGCAACTCGCCGTCCAATGTAAAAATCCGCGCTTCCACGGCAAACAGCCTGGAACGGTCCTCTATCAGTTTTCCCGTGGCAAGAAGCTCCGTTTCGTACGGGACGGGCTTCCGGTAGCGGGTTTCGAGGGAGATGGTGACGCCGAATTCCGTGTCGTCGTTTTTTGCCGCCCACAGGCCGCGGAGCCCCATTTCGTCCAGCATGGCGGTGATCATCCCGCCATGGACCCGTCCGGGATAGCTCTGATGCCACTCCCGGTAGCGGAACGGCGAGGCGACGCTCCCGTCGGTCATGTTGTAGAACGGCGCCCGGACCCCGAACTGGTTGTCCAGTCCGCAGATCACGCACATCCGGCTGTTTCGCTGCTGCCCGATCACTTTCATGTTTTATCTCCAAATTTCTTAGCTGTCCCTCAAAACGCCGCCCGCGATCCGAATCGCATGATCGCACAAGGCGAGCTATGAAGAATGCTCCGTTCTTCCGGAACCGGACCGTTTTGGCGGCAGGACAGAAGAAAACGTTTCTGATTACTATAGCAGAAAACAAACGAATTACAAGAAATATTCACGAAAATCCCGGTCGTGCCCGATTTTACCGGGCTTTTATCTCCCGTTCAGGTCTCCCCTGTCTGTTCCTGGGTGCGATCCATGCGGCAGCCCCGAATCCGGGATGATGCTACATTTATTATTAAGGAAAAAAGGGACAGGGCTGCATCAGTGCGACAGGTTTCCGCGACATTTTGACACACTGGGACGCGCCGAAATGTGCCGAAATCGGGAAACGCCTCCAGAAAAAAAGTTATAAGCGGCTGCAAGATGAATTGTTTTTGGGAGAATTGAAAACTTGGCATCAAGTATGCTCTTTCCAAAGGTGAACGTTCGAACAAAACATCAAACCTTTTTACAGAGAAAGGACCGTTACTATGAGCAAGATTCTCGGTATTGACCTCGGCACCACCAACAGCTGCATGGCTGTCATGGACGGCAACACCTTCAAGATCATCCCCAACGCGGAAGGCGCCAATACGACTCCGTCCGTCGTCGCTTTCACAAAGAACGGCGAACGCCTCGTCGGCCAGACCGCGAAACGCCAGGCCGTCACGAACCCGAAGAACACCATCTTCTCCGTGAAGCGCTTCATGGGCCGCAAGTTCAATGAAGTCCAGGAAGAGATCTCCCGCGTGCCTTACAAGGTCGTCGCGAACAACAACGGCGACGCCTGCATCGAGGCGAACGGCAAGACCTACACGCCGCCGGAAATCTCCGCAATGATCCTCCAGAAGCTCAAACAGGATGCGGAAGCCTACCTCGGCGAGAAGATCACCGAAGCCGTCATCACCGTCCCGGCCTACTTCAACGACACGCAGCGTCAGGCCACCAAGGACGCCGGACGCATCGCCGGCCTCGACGTGAAACGCATCATCAACGAGCCGACCGCCGCCGCGCTCGCCTACGGCATGGACAAGCAGAAATCCGATGAACGCATCGCGGTCTACGACCTCGGCGGCGGCACGTTCGATATCTCCATCCTCGAAATCGGCGAAGGCGTCTTCGAAGTGAAGGCCACCAACGGCGACACGCACCTGGGCGGCGACGATTTCGACAAGGTCGTCATGGACTGGATCGCCGACGAATTCCAGAAGGAAAACGGCGTCGACCTCCGCAAGGACCCGCAGGCGCTCCAGCGTCTGAAAGAGGCCGCGGAAAAGGCCAAGATCGAACTCTCCTCCAGCATGAGCTCCGACATCAATCTGCCGTTCATCAGCATGAACGCCGACGGCCCGGTGCACCTCCAGATGACGCTCACCCGCGCTCAGCTCGAAAAGCTCACCGATCCGCTGCTCGAACGCTCCAAGATCCCGTGCAACAACTGCCTGAGCGACTCCGGCCTCAGCAGCTCCCAGATCAATGAGGTCATCCTCGTCGGCGGCATGACCCGCATGCCCCGCGTCCAGGAAGTCGCCAAGCAGATCTTCAATAAGGATCCGCACAAGGGCGTGAACCCGGACGAAGTCGTGGCGGCCGGCGCTGCCATCCAGGGCGGCGTGCTCAGCGGCAACGCCAGCCTCGGCGACGTGGTCCTGCTCGACGTCACTCCGCTGTCCCTCGGCATCGAGACCCTCGGCGGCGTCACCACCCGCCTGATCGAACGCAACACCACCATCCCGACCCGCAAGAGCCAGGTCTTCTCCACCGCCGCCGACAACCAGCCCTCCGTCGACATCCACGTCCTCCAGGGCGAACGCGACATGGCGAAGGACAACAAGACCATCGGCCGGTTCCGCCTCGACGGCATCGCTCCCGCGCCGCGCGGCGTCCCGCAGATCGAAGTCTCCTTCGACATCGACGCGAACGGCATCCTGAACGTGACCGCGAAGGACCTCGGCACCGGCAAGGAACAGAAGATCACGATCACCGCCAGCAGCGGACTCTCCGAACAGGACATCCAGCGCATGGTCAACGACGCCAAGGCGCACGAGGCCGAAGACAAGGCCGCCAAGGACAAGATCGAGGTCAAGAACCACGCCGACTCCCTGGTCTACCAGACCGAAAAACAGCTGAAGGACCTCGGCGACAAGGTCCCCGCCAACGTCAAGCAGCCCGTCGAAGAGCTCATCGAAAAGCTCAAGAAGGACATCGAGCGCGACGACACCGATGCCATGAAGGCCGATTCCAAGGCGCTTGAGGACAAGCTCATGGAGATCGGACAGGCCGTCTACCAGCAGCAACAGGCCGGCGGCGCGGCACCCGGCGCACAGCCCGGACCCGACGCCTCCGCGCAGGGCGGGAAGAACGACGACGGCGTGGTCGATGCCGAAGTCGTGGACGATTGAGATTGAATCACAGGTACGACAATCCTGAATCAATAACCCATAACAACCAATGCACAAGGGTGCCTCTGCCAATCGAAACAGGCAGCAGAGGCATCCGCACAAACAAACAAGGAGTCATGTAATCATGGCAAAAACGCAGAAAATCCAGCCCCTGGGCGATCGCGTCCTCGTGGAACCCGTCGAAGAAGTCGAACAGATCAAGGGCGGCATCTACATCCCCGATACGGCCAAGGAAAAACCCATGTCCGCAAAAGTCATCGCGCTCGGCACCGGCAAGCTCAACGACGACGGCACCCGCTCCTCGTTCGACGTGAAGGTCGGCGACATCGTCCTGACCAGCAAGTACGGCGGAACCGAGATCAAGTTCAACGACAAGGAATACAAGATCCTCAGCTCCAGCGACATCCTCGCCATCGTCGGCTGACCCCAAACCGAACTTTAACCGATTTATCACAGGAGATTTCATATCATGGCTGCTAAACAACTGCTTTTCAACGACGAAGCGCGTCGTCAGCTTCTTTCCGGCGTCGAACAGCTCTCCGCCGCCGTCAAGGCCACCCTCGGCCCCCGCGGCCGCAACGTCGTTCTCGACAAGAAATTCGGCTCCCCGCTGATCACCAAGGACGGCGTCAGCGTCGCCAAGGAGATCGAGCTCCAGAACCCCTTCCAGAACATGGGCGCCCAGATGGTCCGTGAAGTCGCCAGCAAGACCAGCGACATCGCGGGCGACGGCACCACCACCGCCACCGTCCTCGCCGAGGCCATCTTCAAGCAGGGCCTGAAGAACGTCACCGCCGGCGCCAACCCGATGAGCCTGAAGCGCGGCATCGACAAGGCCGTCGAAGCCATCGTCGCCAAGCTCGACACCATCAAGAAGGACGTCAGCGAGAGCGAACAGGTCGCCCAGGTCGCCACCATCTCCGCCAACGGCGATTCCGAGATCGGCAAGATCATCGCCAACGCCATGGACAAGGTCGGCAAGGACGGCACCATCACCGTCGAAGAGGCCAAGACCATCGAGACTACCCTCGACGTCGTCGAAGGCATGCAGTTCGACAAGGGCTACCTCTCCCCCTATTTCGTGAACAACGCCGAAGAGATGACCTGCTCCCTCGAGGATGCCTACATCCTCATCAACGAGAAGAAGATCTCCAACCTCAACGATATGCTCCCCGTCCTGCAGGCCGTCGCCAAGACCGGCAAGCCCCTGCTCATCATCGCGGAGGACGTCGAGGGTGAAGCTCTCGCCACGCTCGTCATCAACAAGATGCGCGGCACGCTGAACGTCTGCGCCGTGAAGGCCCCCGGCTTCGGCGACCGCCGCAAAGCCATGCTCGAAGACATCGCCATCCTCACGGGCGGCACCCTGATCTCCGAAGACCTCGGCATCAAGCTCGACACCGTCGGCCTCGACAAGCTCGGCAAGGCCAAGCGCATCACCATCGAGAAGGAAAACACCACGATCGTCGAAGGCGCCGGCAAGCAGTCCGACATCCTCGCACGCGTCAATCAGATCCGCAAGCAGATCGAAGAGACCACCAGCGATTACGACCGTGAAAAACTCCAGGAACGCCTCGCCAAGCTCTCCGGCGGCGTCGCCGTCATCAACGTCGGCGCGGCCACCGAGACCGAGATGAAGGAGAAGAAGGCTCGCGTCGAAGACGCCCTCCACGCCACCCGTGCGGCCGTGGAAGAAGGCATCGTCCCCGGCGGCGGCGTCGCCCTGCTCCGCGCCGTCAAGGCCCTCGATTCCCTGAAGCTCTCCGGCGATGAGGCCGTCGGCGCCGACATCGTCCGCCGCGCCGTCGAAGAACCCCTCCGCACCCTCGCCTCCAACGGCGGCTTCGAGGG
Organism: Victivallales bacterium; assembly: GCA_045114455.1. GTDB lineage: Bacteria > Verrucomicrobiota > Lentisphaeria > Victivallales > UBA1829 > UBA1732. The sequence goes on along the minus strand of JBGUKN010000051.1, from coordinate 23,484 downwards.
CAGCGTGATGGTCAACAAGGTCCTCGCTGGCAAGGGCGCCGAAGGCTACGACATCGCCACCGGCGAATATGTCGACCTCCTCAAGGCCGGCATCATCGACCCGAAGAAGGTCACGCGCAGCGCACTCCAGAACGCCGCGTCCATCTCCGGTCTGCTCCTCACCACCGAATGCCTCATCACCGAGATCCCCGAGAAGGAAAAACCCGCGGTCCCCGGTGACGGCGGCATGGGCGGCATGGGCGGCATGGGCGGCATGATGTAATTATCTGACTGCCCGGGGTATTTCCCCCTCGGATTTCGCGTCTCGCGGTAAATAATCTGTCGAGCGCAAGCGAGTTTTCCGAGGAGCGAAGCGATCCCCAAAACGCAATACAATCGGCGGACGTCTGTTTCTTGGTTGGGCAGATGTCCGCCTTTTTCGTGCAACAATCAAATAACATATAACACGGATGAACTGACAACCGCAGTGTTCGAAGAACACAGTTTTAGCTTCAACAAAAAAGCCATCTTTTTTGAAAGAATAACGCAAATACAGCTTGAAAAGTACGCAAAACAGACTATATTAACACTGATATTGCAGAAATTCGGCAAGAAAGAAGGTGCAACATGCTTTTGGATTTTCAATTTCAAAACTATAAATCGTTTCTTCACGAAACGACTTTTTCCATGCTTCCCGCCACAAGACAGACTGAGCTGAGTTACAGCATCCTGAAGGACAAAGTTGAAAAAAAAGATATCAGAGCTCTTTGCTCTTCTGTTATATATGGACCAAATGCTTCTGGAAAGACGAATCTTATTGGCGCCATGGAGGTGTTCCAATCCATTATTTCTCGTGGACATATTCGCAACATGTCAAGACCTGATTCTCCTAATTATGCAAGCAACAATCTTGAATTGATTCCGAATAGTACCCTTACAGAGAATAAACCTGTACGTTTTGCAATTTCTTTTCTCGAAAAGAAATTGATAATCCAATATTCATTAACAATCAACCTTGGATTATTTTGCGAGAAGGAATCTTCCCGTTTTATTCAAGAAGAAGAATTGACAATCAATGGTAAAAAAGTTTTTACACGCGATCCCAATACTCTTAATATTTTTAATCCTTCTATTGAATCAAGATTTATTCATTGGCCATTACCTGAAAACTCAGTGTCTTTAGCTGGTAGACTTCAACAAAATTTGAATTCACAGGAGTTATTTTTAACTGGTGGATTCAAGTCGGGCATTTCCAATGAAACTGCAGAACTTGTGCTTCATTGGATTATTTACAAATTCAGAATTGTGTATCAGGCGAGCTTACGCCAAGCTTCTCCGGATTTTCCAGACAAACAATCTGGAAGGTTTTATGTTATAGATATGACCCATGAGGTAGCGAAAACAATCGGAATTGGGGAAAATGAAGTCGGATATATTTATAGTGAAGAAGAGAAGAGGATGCAATTGTCTTCCAATATCCAGAATAAGATAACGATTATAGCTAACGCATATGAATCTATTGGAACAATACGAATGATTAACCTGTTTCCTTTGTTGGCGGACACTTTAATACATGGCGGGACTCTGGTTATAGATGAATTTGATGCATCTATTCATCCGATGGCATTAATGAGCATAATTAACATCTTCCATAACAATGATATTAATAAAAAACACGCGCAATTGATTTTCAATACCCATAATCCCATTCTTTTGAATCGAAACCTTTTCCGAAGAGATGAAATCAAATTTATAGATAGAAATGATAAAGACCATGTAAGTGATCTTTATTCTCTTTCTGATTTTGGAACCACGGGGAAAAATGGCGTCCGTAAAAATGATGACTATATGAAAAACTATTTCATAGATCGGTATGGAGCAATCCGCAACATTGATTTCTCTCCTATTTTTGAAAAAATAATGGATGAAGCAGGAAATAACTATGAATAAAAGACTTCAAAAATACAAATACTATTTTAGTGTAGAAGGGGAAACCGAATATAATTATTTAGAATGGCTGCAAAATAAGATTAATGAAATAGGCTCTTGTCGTGTTGATTTCGATGTTAGAATTGAAAAAAGTCCCCTGAAGCGCATGCGAGGGTTAAGCATTATTCAAAAAACTCCTATTTGGCATTTTTGCGACTATGAGAGTTCCGGCAAAGAACATGTCCTACAGTTTAGGAATACGATAGATGAGATGAGAGAATCTGAAAAACACAAAGACGTTGAATATTATTTGGGATATAGCAATTTTACTTTTGATCTGTGGATTATTCTTCACAAAAAGGACTGCAACGATTCAAAATCTCATCGCAAGCATTATATAGGAGATATCAATGAAGCCTTTCATGAGCATTTTAGAACTTTGCGTCAGTATAAACAAAAGGACGATTTCAAAAGATGCCTGTCAAAACTGACAATAGATGACGTTAAAGCCGCTATTCGCCGAGCTAAAGTTATCATGAGAAACAGGAAAGCTGTTGATACGCCAATCCGATACAGTGATTGTTGTTATTACTCAAACAACCCGTCTCTTGCGGTTCATGAAATAATTGAAAAAATACTTATGGATTGCGGATTGTTCAGACAACGCGGATAGTTTTTTCATACTTATTCCTTGATTTGATTCAAGAATAATTATAACGCTGAATAAGCAGACATTACAATGAGTGGCCTTGTTCCTTGCGGCGAGGGCGGTTCATTAACAGGTAGCAGTATTATCTTCGCGGAGAATGCGGATGTCGGGGAGATTGCGGTAGAACCCGTCGAAGTTCATGCCGCAGCCGAGGAGGTATTCTGCAGGCGGCATGATACGGTCACATTCCTCTCGTTTTTTCGCGCCTCACGGCATAGATTTGTTGATCTCACGCCAGCGTGTTCACTAAGGAGCGACGCGACCCCAGAAGGGAGATATTTTATACATCTGTTTGAGCTTTTGCTTGATCTCTCTCAATCATGTTTGGGTGTTTTGTTGATAATAAGGCCAAGATTCAGTTTTTTAGAAATCTTTTTCAAACTGCGGATTTTATCATCAGTGCTTGAGTGTGATATCATAATAAAACCATCATCAAGACGATAATTGCTGTACTTGGAACTACCTTCCCGAGATACCAGTTTTCCTCCTCCGGCACGAACAGGAAGCTCTGCTACTTTTTGAGGACCAATTTGGTTAATGGTTTTTGCTAATGTTTCAGCGGCTGTCTCTTCATGAATGATTGTTCCATCCGGAAAGGTAACAGTAAAATTTGTTTTCGCTGCGTTGGTTGCCTTTTTATTCTGCATTTGAACTCGTTTTTGTGATGCAGAACGCTTAAGAGATTGCTTTCCCTCTCTGCTTGCAAGAAACTTTTCAAAAGCAGACCATGCTGCAGAGGGAGAATAATGATGATCCCTGTTGTATTGTTGGAAATCTTTGTTGTTAGAAATATATGCTCTAACATTGTCCAAATCCTGACGAGAGCATGTTTCAAAGGAACTTGAAATAATGCCTTCCGACAATAACCTTTCCTCGAACAATTTGAAAGAAGAAACATAGTTTGAAGCAGTAGTTTTTTTCATATTAATTTTCAAATACTCCTTGAATAAACTATCCGCCTTGATTTGTTCTCTTACAGTTTCTTTTGGGGAAAAGAAAACATTTTTTGGCGCGTTTCCCCTAATATCGGAGATGTTTTTTTGTTGCAAAGAGAAGTCTAAAAGAGGTTGTTCTAACTTGTCTGCCTTGAGAAAATCATATCTTAATGTTTCAAGAATCGTTGAAGCTTCATCAATGAATGCTTTGCATTTTTGTTTAACTTCAGATGTGGGATCTCCGGAAGGTGCTTTGATTTTATTCCGAACCTTATATCGCTTCGAAACTTTCTTTACTGACATGAGCAAATCATAAAAATAACGCTCAAAATATGATACTTCTGTCAGTCCCCATAAGCTATTTACGTTCACATTCACAAAAGCTATGACCTCGGTCCAATAATTATCTTTTCTATGCTCATCAATGCGTTGCCATATTCCTTCTCTATTTTCGCGCCCACTTGCTTTCCCGACGTATACGTTACGAAGTAAATGCCCACCATCTTCCGTTTCTCCATATAAAAAATAGAATCCACATTGACTTAACGCAGAAATATCTTTTGCCTGTTTGAGATGCTCTCTTTTTATACAATAAGCCGTCAGACCACAGCCAGGGGTAAACGTTATTCTTAAAGTACCATTTTCAGGTTTAATTTGCAGGATCCAGTCTGAGGACAGCATGTCTTGTTTCCTTAGCAGGTTTTTGTGTTTGTATGAATAAACATGAGGTGGGGGATCAGGATTCGCTCAGGATGCAGATATCGGGGAGGTTGCGGTAGAGTTCGTCGGAGTCCATGCCGCAGCCGACGAGGTATTGCGGAGGGGCGCGGAATCCGAACCAGTCCGGCTTGGCCTTTTTTTGTTCGGGCGGAATGGCCTTGTCGAACAGAACGCAGGTGTGGCAGGAGGCCGCGCCATCCGCCAGGAGTTTTTTCTGAAGCTCGGCGAGCGTGAATCCGGTGTCCAGAATATCGTCGATCAGGAGGACATGGCGCCCCTTCACATCAAGTTTCAGGCTGCCGCGCATCGTAAGTTGTCCTGTTGAAGCATGATGCAGATAGGAACCGGCTGGGAGCGAATCCACGCGAACAGGCAAATTGATATGCCGCAGCAGATCGGCGGCGAAGAAGAACCCGCCGTTCATAATGATAATGGCGGTAAGTTCCTGTCCGGCATAGGCGCGGGAAATCTCAGCGGCGAGCTCATCGACGCGGCGGCCGATCGTCTGCGCATCGTAAAGGGGGGTGAGGATAACGGACATCGGGGGGATCAGTCTCCTTTTCCTGCAACTTTTTTGAGGGTTCCCGTGGTGGAATAACCGGGGACGAACGGGATGAAACGGATGTCCGAACCGGCTTCGAGCAGCGCGGCGCGTTCGGACGGATCGAGCGATTCGACCGTGTAGTCGCCGCCCTTCGCGTAGACGTCGGGCTTCAGCGCGGCGAGCTCGCGGTCGCACCGGGACGAACGGAACACGATCACGCCGTCCACGAACTCCAGGCACGCCAGCAGGAACGCGCGGTCGGCCTCCTGATTGACGGGCCGCGTCGGGCCCTTCAGCGCACGGACGGATTCGTCGCTGTTGATGAGCACAAACAGCGCATCGGCGAGGGAGCGCGCCTGCATCAGGTATTCGGCGTGGCCGCGGTGGAGCAGGTCGAAGCAGCCGTTCGTGACGGCAAGCCTGCGGCCCGCGGCGGCAAGCTTCTTCCGGGCCTCGACGGCCTGTTCCAGCGTCATGACTTTTGCGTGGGGGTCGTTCAAATCATTCACCTCTTTCATCGGAAAGGCTTTTGTGGGCGGGCATGTAGACCCTTTCCTCGATCCGTGTGCCGTCGATATGGAACAGCCACCGGACGGCAGGTTCGAGCGAGCTGATGTTGTGGTCGCGGAGCGAATTGGAGGTGCCAGCGTCGCCGGAGGCCAGACTCGCGGCGTTCACGAACAGATTGGCATCCTGAAGCGAGGAGAAATCGCTGCCGAGCGTGGAAGAGGACGGCGGATTGGTGAGCGGCACCTGGCCGGTGTTGTCGGACAGCTGGTACTTGAACATCGCGCCGTCGCCCGCGGACCCGAGCACGGCATGGTCATCCGTCGTGAACGGGATCTCGTCCGTGCCGTAGTCCCAGTAGCGGATGCTTTCGCCGCCCTGGGAGGAAATGCCGCCCGAACTCTTCATATCGGCCTCCTCGCGGGCGCGGATGAGCGTCGAAACGCGGTCCGAACTGACGGCGGCGACCAGCAGGAACCCGACGAACGCGGCCAGGATCGCGACAAGCGAGACCGTGAGCTCGGCGAAAGCCTGACCGGATTCGCCGCGCCGCAGTCCGCGCCTTATGGTCCCGACCGTGCGGAAATTCATTTTCCGGACTCCTTGTCTTCCGTCTTCGCCTTGTCCTTATCGGCATCCGCCGCCGGAGCGGGCGCCGCGGGCGTCTCGTCGTCCTTCGAGAGGAAGAGGTCGGCGGGAGCCTTGGCCTCCTCCACGCGACCGGCGTCGCGCTTGTCGAACTCGACGCGTGTGCGCCAGTCCTGTCCGAACAGGAAGAGCTCCTGCACGACGTAGAAATCGTTTTCCTTCTTGACGCCGCCGAGCTCAAGTTCGCGGTAGGGCTTCGTCTTGTCGTCCGGGAGCGTGCGGAACCAGTGAGCTTTCAGTGGGAAGAAGTATTCCTTGCTCAGCCAGACGCGCACATAGTCGTTTTCGCCGCCCTTCAGCACGAAAACGCGGCATCCGATCGTCTTCACGCTTTCGGGCTCCTCCTCGCGTACCAGGTCGCGGTAGAGGAATCCGAGCGTAAGGTCGGACGGCATGATGCCGTACAGGGAGAGGCGCGTCTTGTCCTTGTCCGGGACGTCGGTCTCCTGCGTGAAGACGGGCGGCGTGTCGAACGTCTGCCCCATCTCGTAGTATTCGTTTCCGGCGAACACGAGCTGGGCGATCACGCGTTTCGGGGTGAAGCGGATGCCGACGCGGATCGTGTCCTTCACCGCGCTGGAGCCGCTGCGGCGGTGCGTGGCGGTGCCTTCCATCTTCGCCCAGGATTCGCCGGCGGGGGCGCGCCGCGCCATGCGGAGAAACGCCTCGGCGGAGATCTTCGCGGGGTCCTGCTCCTCCTCGGGGAAGAGCAGCTGAAGGACTTCGGCCGGAAGCTCCTTCTGCGGTTCCGGTTCGTCGGCGGCAAACCCGGACGACGCGGCCGCGAAACACAGCATGGAGCAGAGGATCAAACGGGGGGAAATGCGGATCATGGTCATTTTCCTTTCTTGGCTGAGGCGGAGCCGCCTTTGCGCGGCTTTCTCTTCTCCGGAGCGGCGGCCACGCTCTGCACGGCAGGCGAGACCCTGACCCGGAGTTTCAGCGGTTTCGCAGGACGGAAGTCCTTCGGCGCGGAGGCTTTCCGCGGCGCTTTCCTTCGCGCCGGGACGGCAATGGTTTTTTCCGGCTTCGCGGGAAGCTCCAGGGAGATCATCGGAGCCGCCCCGGGTTCCTTCGCGGTTGCGATCTTTACTTCAAGATGAAGCTTTTTCTGAGCCTTGAACGACTTGGGCGGCGCGGGCTTCTCCGGCTCCGGCATGGGATGCGGCTCCGGCGCCTTGAGCGGGACCTGCCCGACCGTGAACGAGGTGTTCTGGAACTTCGGATAATTCACGACCAGCATCGGCTTTTTGAATTCGAACTGAGCCGCGGCATGGTGTTCCGGTTTCTTTTCCGCGGGGGGAGCGGATTCCGGCTTCTTCTCTTCCGGCTTCTTTTCGGCGGGGGGAGCGGATTCCGGCTTCTTCTCTTCCGGCTCAGCTGGCTTGTTTTCCGGTTTTGCCTCGGATGGAACGGGCTTTTTCTGTTCGGGCTTCGCCTCGGCGGGCACGGACGGTTTTTCCTCCGGCTTTGCGGATTCCGGCTTCACGGGGTCCGCGGGCTTGGCGGCATTCTTTTCATCGGCGGATTTCGCCCCGGCCGGCTTCGCCGTCTCCGGAGCAGCCGCCGGCGCCTTCGTTTCCGTTTTGGAATCCGCGTCCTGCGCCGACTTCTTTTCCCCGGGTTCGACCTGCTGGAAAAGATAATCGTCGTAAACGTAGAACTCGTCCTTCGTTTTCTCGCCGCGCTTCGGAACATACGGCTTGACGTTCTTCGGCATCGCGATCTTCAGGACCTCGTCGATGGTGCGGACGAAATGGAACTTGATCCTGCTGCTGACCTCCGGCGGGACGTCCGCCAGGTCCTTCTCGTTGTCGGCGGGCATCACGACGTCGCGGATCCCGGCACGGAGCGCGGCGATCACCTTCTCGCGGACGCCTCCGATGGGCGTGACTTTTCCGCTGAGCGTGATCTCGCCGGTCATGGAGAGACGGGGCCGTACGGGTTTGTCGGTGAGGAGCGACACGATGGCCGTGGCGAGCGTAACGCCCGCGGAAGGACCGTCCTTCGGCGTGGCACCGTCCGGCACATGGATATGGAAATCGTTTTCCTTGAATATTTTCTGATTGATGCCAAGCTCTTTGGCGTGTCCGCGGACATAGCTGAACGCCGCCAGGGCGCTTTCCTTCATGACGTCACCGAGCGAACCGGTGAGCTTCAGTTCACCCCTGCCCGGCATTCTGACTGCCTCGACCTCCAGTGTCGTGCCGCCGCAGCTGGTCCACGCCATGCCGGTCACGACGCCGATGCGCGGGAGATTCTCGCTCTCGTCGCTCGTGAACTTGCGGGGGCCGAGCAGTTCGCGGACAAGCGCATCGTCCACGACGACAGGCTTCTCCGGCGGCTGGCCGCCGTTTTGTTCCACAAACCTGCGGACGAGCTTGCGGCAGACCGAGGCAATCATGCGTTCCAAACTGCGGACGCCGGCCTCCATGGTGTAATGTTCGATGATTTCGAAGGCTGCGCTGTGCTTGAACCGGACGAACGAATTGTTCAGTCCATTTTCCACCATCTGGCGCGGGATCAGGTAGCGCTTCGCGATCTGCTCCTTTTCGAGCGCGGTATAGCCGGGCAGACGGATGATCTCCATGCGGTCGAGCAGCGGGCGCGGAATGGTCTCCAGCATGTTCGCCGTCGCGATGAACATCACCTTGCTGAGATCGTAATCCACCTCGAGATAATGGTCGTTGAACGCCTTGTTCTGCTCCGGGTCGAGCACCTCGAGCAGGGCGGACGCAGGATCGCCCTTGTAGTCGCTGCCGAGCTTGTCGAGTTCGTCGAGCATGAACACCGGATTGACCGATCCGGCGCGTTTCATGCCCTGGATGATGCGTCCGGGGAGCGCTCCGATGTAGGTCCGGCGATGCCCGCGGATCTCCGCCTCGTCGCGGATGCCGCCGAGCGACATGCGGACGAACTTGCGGTTGAGGGAGACGGCGATGGAGCGGCCGAGGGATGTCTTCCCGACGCCGGGCGGTCCGATGAAGCAGATGATCGGCGACTTGTGGTTCTTCTTGAGCTGATGGACGGCGAGGAATTCCAGGATGCGCTCCTTCACGTCCTTGAGGCCGTAATGGTCGGCGTCGAGCACGGACGCGGCGATCTGGACGTTCGCGCGGTCCTCCGTGGCTTCCGTCCACGGGAGGCTGAGCAGCCAGTCGATGTAGGTGTAGGAGATGTTATACTCCGGCGAAGACGGCGGGACCATGTTGAGCCGTTCCAGCTCCTTCGTCACGACCTTGTACGGCGCTTCCGGGAGATGGGCTTTTTCGATGCGTTCCGAGATCGCGACGACGTCCGGGTTCCGGTTGTCCTCGCCGAGCTCCTCGCGGATCTGCTTGAGCTGTTCCCTCAGGAAGAATTCGCGTTGCTGCTTCGACATGGCGTCGTGGACCTGGCTCTGGATTTCGGAACCGAGGCGCAGAACCTCCAGTTCGCGGTTGAGCAGGATCGTCAGGAAATGCAGCCGGTCCTGAAGCTTCAGCGTGGTGAGCAGAACGACCTTCTCCGCAAAGGAGATGTTGAGCGTGTCGGCAATCACGTCCGTGATGCGCGAATTATCCGTCATGTTGAGCACGGCGATCTTCAGTTCCTCGGGGAAGTTCGGCGCGAACGAAATGACTTCCTGGAACTGCTTGGTCGCGTTGCGGACCATCGCCGCCGTCTCCATGGACGCGTCCGGCGCATCCGGGAAACGGTGCACCTTCATGACCATGTACGGCTTGCCGGGGACCAGCGACAGGAACCGGCAGCGCGAGATCCCGCGCACCAGAACGCGCACGGTGCCGTCCGGGAACTTCAGCGTTTTTACGATGCGGGCAAGAGCGCCGATGGAGGCGATCCTGCGGTTGTTGAGCAGGAACGAACTCGTATTCGGATCGAACGCCTTTCCTTTGATCAGGCCGCGCATGGATTCGTCGTCCGGCACCTCAGGGAACAGCGCGATCATGCGGTCGCCGGTCGATGCTGCGTCCATCAGGGCGATCATGCCCGGATCGTTCAGCACGAGCGGCGTGAGGGCATGCGGGAACACAACGATGCCGCTCAGAATAAGCGCCGGAGCATCGACGATGCTGTCCTCCGAAGAATCGTTCCCGGATACGCCGTCCTTCTTTTCTCCCGAGACGGTTATATTGACCGGCGTAAAGGACACCTGGTTCTTCGCCTCCGTAAAATCCACATTCTGATTGTCTTTGTCGTCTTTCATAGGTTCCCTTCCTGACAGGCTTTGATGTCCTGCCAATACATAATGTAACGCGTCAACGCGCGTTTCGCAAGTGGGAAAAGAGTTTTTTGTGCCCGGTTTCGGTCATTTTTCGGGAAAGATGCGCCTGCACACCGACGCCCGGGAGAAAAAATGTGCGACGCAGTTGCGGAAACCTTGAAAAAAAAGAATCGGCGTGTACAGTATTAGATTGTCTTTTTTCAATGAAACCGGAGATCGATCCGCCATGCCGAACGAGGAGTCAACCACACGCAGCACAATGACCGCCGCCGTGTTCATTTTCCTGGCCGCCCTGCTGGTCTGTCCGGGAATGCTCCTCTGTGTGCCGTCGTGGTCGTTCCGGTTCTTCGAAACGGGAACGATCGTGCTCGCGGCGGTCGGCACGGCCCTGCTTTTTCCGAAAAGGGTTTTATCCGTCTGCGACCATCTTCCTCGCGGCCTGCTCATCGCCGGTGGCATTCTGCTGGGCATCGGGGTGTGGCATGGATTCCGTCACGCGGGACAGTACAGCGCCGCGGAAACGGGCGAGCTCTTTCTCACAGCCGCCCTGCCGTTCTGCGTCTGCGTGTTCGCCCGCGAGACCAGACGTCTTCTGCCGTGGTATCTGACGCTCATCTGGCTGATCGACGCCGTGCTCGGATTCGTCCAGTATTACGGACTGCACTGGTTCCTCTTCGGCCTGCCGCAGAACATCAACTGGAACGCCGCCCTGCTCGCAGTTACCGCGCCGTTTGCGATCCTGACGGCATGGAAGCGGACCCCCTCCGGGTCGAACCGGTCCGCGAACTCCTTCTGGCGCATCGGGTCGGCGGTCCTTGTTGCAGGCGTGACGATCTGGCAGATCGCCCTGACGGAATCGCGCGGCACGATTCTGGGCATCGCGGCAGCCGGGGCGCTGTGGGTGTTTCTGAAACTGGGACACCGGGGACGCCGTCTGGCGCTGTTCGCCGTCCTGGCGATCGCCCTTCTCGGCTCGGTCTGGTTCGCGTTCTTCGCCCCGCATGACAGGATTCTGGAGGAGCTTTCCCGTGACGAACGCGTTTTTCTGGCGCAGACGACCGCAAACATGATCGCGGAGCAGCCGGAGATCGGCTTCGGCGCACCGTCGTTCGAACAGGAGTACCTTCGCTTCCGCCGCCCGGAATTCTTCTCCATGCGGCATTCCGCCGTACGCATCGACCACCCGCACAACCATCTGCTGTACATCGCGGCGTCTTCCGGCATCCTCGGCCTGCTCTGCTGGCTTTATCTTGTGCTGGAGCCCATGTTTTTCGCCGCGAAACGCTTCGATGCGCCGGATTTCGGAGACAGGGCTGACGGGCTCAATCCCGGCTGCGAAACGCAGCTTTCGCTCCTTTGCCTCGCCGGGCTGCTTGTTCACGCGCAGTTCGACCTCGTGCTGTTCCGTTGGCCGACCAACATCCTCGCCATGTTCTTCCTCGGGCTCCTTCTGCATGAACGGGAAGGCACTCCCGCGCCGTTCTGGCGTCCTCCGGCATTCCTGCGGCGGTTCCGCCGGGATTTCAGGAAAAAATTCGAAAGCGACCGTCCGCCCGAGCAGAGGAAAAGACGCATGATCCGCCCTGCCCTCTTCGCTCTCGGGCTTGTCCTGCTTGGAACGGGCCTTGTTTTCGCATTCGGCAACCTGGCGGCGGAATCGCTCGCCTGGCATGCGGACGAACTCGCCGCAAATGGACGGCACGACGACGCTTCCCGTTTTTATTACATGGCGGCATCCATGCCGGGATCGGGCCTGCCGCTCAAATCCCGCGCGCTTTTCCATGCGTCGCTCTACGACACGCCGCACGCGGCGCGCTACTACGCCATGTTCGCCGCGGGCAGCACGCCGGATTTCGGCTACGTCAACGACTATTTCGCCCGGGCATGCGTGATCGGCGGTCATCCCGCGGACGCCATTCCCTTCCTCAAACGCGCCATGACGCTCCGCCCGCGGTCCGTCCTGCCGCTTCTCATGCTCCAGGACATCTACGAACGCCTCGGGAGCCGGGGCGCGGCCGACGCCGTGCGGGAACGGCTCGAACGCCTCATGGAGTACCGGAACCTTACACAGGATGACATCGACATCATCTTCAACGACCAGGAACTGGATCTGCACACATGGTACAAACGCGATCCGGTTCTCATGAAGGAATTCATAAAAGAGAAGGATTCGAAAGAGAACGACTTATGACGAACGAACAAACCACCATGACGCTTATCGCCGGATGCGGCGTCAGCGGCAGGGCCGCCGCCAGACTCGCCGCCCGGCTTGATATCCTCTTTGCCCTGCTCGACGAACAGGACAACGACTCTTTGCGCTCCTTCGCCGATTCCCTCCCGAAACCGCCCGAAGCCGTTTATTTCGGGTTTCGCGCACAGGACGATCTTCCCCGGTTCGAACGCACCGTCCTGAGCCCCGGATTCCGCGAGGGAAACCCCGTCCGGGCAAAACTCGCCGAAGTCTCCGGCCGCCTCGTGAGCGAACTTGAATTCGCGCTCGGTTCCTGCGGCAGGCCGTTCGTCGGCATCACCGGGACCAACGGCAAAACGACCACGACGGAGCTGACCGCAGAGCTTTTCCGCGCCGCCGGAGTCCGGGCGTGCGCCTGCGGCAACAACGGATATGCCATGAGCGACGCCGCGATCGACTGTCTCGACGGGAAGCTTGATCTGCCGATTGTCGAAATCAGCTCGTTCCAGCTTGAGATCATGCCCGTGCCGCACCCCGCCGCCGCCGCGGTCCTGAACCTGGCATCCGACCACATCGACCGTCACGGCAGCATGGAGGCGTACGCCGCCGCGAAGTTCAAGCTGCTCGGCAATCCCGCCGCCGTCTGCGTGGTGAATTCGCTCATCTTCGACCGGTTCCGCCCCGCCGGCCCCGGACAGAAACTTTATACGTTCTCCGCGCACCTGCCCGCGGACTTCACGGTGCGGGAAGGCAGTCTGACCTTCCGCGGACGCGCCGTAGTCCCCGTTGAAAACCTCGCTCTGAAGGGCGTCCACAATCTGGAAAATGCGCTCGCCGCGCTTGCGCTTCTGGCCGCGGTACAGGGGGAAGACGCGGTTTTCGCACCCGCCGTGACGGATGCCCTCGCGAAATTCGAGTCCGGCCCGCACAGGCTGGAACGCTTCCTGACCGCCGGAGGCGTGCAGTACATCAACGACTCGAAGGCGACCAATCCGCACGCCGTGAACGCCGCGCTTGCCGCCGTCGGAGGCGACCGGAACGTGGTCGTCCTGCTCGGCGGTCTGGACAAGGACATGGATTTCGAGGAGCTGGCGCCGAGCCTGAAATATCTCAAGCGCGCCGTCGTCTTCGGTTCGTGCGGACGGAAGATCGCAGGATATCTTGAGAAAAACGGCGTGCCGTTCTCTCCGTGCGAAACGTTCCCGGAAGCCGTCGAAAAAGCCGTTTCATGCGCCGCATCCGGAGATATCGTACTGCTTTCTCCCGCCACCGCCAGCATGGACATGTTCCTCGATTACAGGGACCGGGGCGACCAGTTCAAAACATTATGCCGGAAATTTGCGGCTCGGGGAGAAGCCTGCATGGAACAAACCGCGAAACCGCATGTCTAAAGGGGTTGACGCCGGGCATTCGGTTCCGAAGAATATCCGGGCAAAAACATCTGAAACATCAACGGAACGGCGGCATCATCCGCCCGAAAGAAGTTTTTAGACATGTCATTTCTCAGCGGCAGCATATTGTGGAATTTAGTGTGGATCGCTCCACTGATCCTCGTCCTGGCCATTGCGGGCAGCGTCCGCCGGAACAAGCTTATGATCAAAATGTTCGGAACGGAGGAACGCGCAGCGCGCTTTTCCAACGCGTCACCCGGCAAACGCGTCTTCCGCATCCTTCTGCTCTCGCTCGTCGTGCTGCTTCTGGCCGTCGCCGCTGCCCGTCCCTCCTGGGGCAAACAGGTCATGCAGGACACCTCCACCGGACGCGACCTGCTCGTGCTGTTCGACGTCTCGCGGAGCATGCTCTCCGATGACGTGAAGCCGAGCCGCATGGACCATGCGAAGTGGCTCGTGCGCGAAATCGTGAAAAAGAATCCGGGCGACCGCTTCGGACTGGTCGCGTTCGCGGGCGAATCCTTTCTGATCTGCCCGCTGACTGTCGACCGGGCGAGCTTCATTCAGCTTGTGGACGACCTCGACACCGACACGATCCCGATCGGCGGCACCAACGTCCAGCTCGCGCTTGAAGAAGCGGTCAAGGCGTTCAAAGGCGCACAGGGCACACATAAGGCAGTCATCCTCGTGACGGACGGCGATGAGCTCACCGGACGCGGCGCATCCGTCGTCGGCGAACTTGCGAAAGCGCAGATCCCGATTTTCGCCGTGGGCGTCGGCGATCCGTCAAATCCCGCGATCATCCGCGTGAAGGACGACGACGGCAAATTCCGCATTCTCACGGACCGCGACGGCAACCCGGTCAAAAGCCCGCTCAACGAGCCGCAGCTGACCGAACTCGCGCGCCGCACGGGCGGCATCTACGTCCGCTCCACCGCCGCATACAGCGGCATCGACGAACTCGAAACGCGCATCAGAATGCTCGACCGGAAGGAAAGCGAGGACGCCGTCTCCATGTTCCGTCCCATCGAACGACCCGCCTACCCGCTCGTCGCCGCGATCATTCTCCTCGCCCTTTTCTTCTGCGTTTCCGAAACGCGCCCGCGTTCCATCCAGACAGTGCTCGCGCTCGCCGCGCTTCTGCTTTTTGCCGCTCCGGCGGAATCCCGCGCACAGACTGCCGCACCGGCACAGGTCCGGCAGGTCCAGCCCACCGCACCCGATACGGAGGAAACGGCAGAGGAAGAAACCGCACCGGAGCCCGCCAGATCCGCCTCCGAGCTCTACAACAGCGGTCTGGAACAGCAGCAGGTCGAACACGACGACGAAAAAGCCCGCACGTTCTACGAACGCGCCATCGCCGCGTCCGAAAAGGAACCGCTCGTGCGCGCATCGTCCTACCAGAACATCGGCGTGATCTCCCATCTTGACGCACGTTCGAGCATGCAGGGAGCCGCGGAAAAGCTTCAGGCTCAGGACCTCAATTCCGCCGGAAAGGAAGTCGACGAAGCGATCCTCAAACTGAACCGGGCGGAGGAACTTTACCGCGAGAGCATGCGCTCCGCCGCGGACGGCGCGACCGTCATACGCAACCAGCGGATCCTGCTCGCCGACCGCAAGCAGGCCGAGGAAATGAAAAAACAGATCGAAGACCTGAAGAAGCTCATGGAACAGGCCCGGCAGCAGACGCAGCAGGCGCACGACCAACAGCAGCAGGAGAACCAGGAGAACCAGGATCAGCAGTCTTCCGAGGACCAGCAGGGCGATCAGCAGGATCAGCAACAGCAGTCCGAAGGAGATCAGCAGTCCGCGCAGGATGCGGCACGTCAGGCCGAGGAAACGGTTTCCGAGCTGGAACAGAAGGCGTCCGAGATGAACCAGGAACGCCAGAAACAGGCCGCGCAGCAGGCGCGCGAGGAACTGCAGAAAGCGCAGGAGGAACAGCAGAAGGGCAACGGTGAAAAGGCCGAGGAACACCTGAAGAATGCGCTCGACACGCTGAATCAGAACCAGCAGGACGATCAGGGCGACCGGGACAAGCAGGATCAGCAGTCCGGCGACCGGAGCGACCAGAACGATCAGCAGGACGATGACCAACAGGACCGGCAGGAACAGAACGCACAACAGCCGCGTCAGGCAGATTTGCAGGAAGCGCAGGAACAGCCGGGCGACATGGACAAGCAGCAGGCCGAGGCCATTCTCAATATGATGTCGAAAGACGAACTTGATTTTAAGGATGCCAACCAGATGCGCCGTTCGAGCCGCCTGAACAACCGTGTGGAAAAGGACTGGTAATACCATGTTTAATAAAAAACCGCTCATCCGACTCACCGCTTTTCTCTTCTTTCTCTTCGCGTTTGTCGCGGTCGCCGCCGATCTGAAAGTCTCCGTCCAGCCGCGCAACATCACGGTCGGCATGCGCGGATACGTCGAAATCTCCGCCGAGAACGTGAGCCGGCTTCAGATCAACCGGATGCCAGGCCGCGTCTCCGGGCTCGAATGGAACAGCGGCATCTCCAGCGGCTCCAGCATGTCCGTCATCAACGGCGTAACTTCCTCGAAATACACGCTCCGCGTGCCGTTCACCGCCCGCGAGGAAGGCGAATTCACGATCCCCGCGTTCGAGGTCATCGTGAACGGAAACACGCGCCAGCCGGAAAAGACCGCTCCGCTCAAGATCAGGATCTCCGCCATGCCGAAGATCGATCCGGCGCAGACGAACTCCAACGAACCGGTCTATGCACTCATGACTTTCCCCGGTACGGAAGAGGACAAGACGCCGTCGTTCTGGGTCGGCGAGGAGATCCCGCTCCAGCTTTCCATTTTCGTGCGGACGCCCTACGAGCTCCGCCTGGCGAACTACCCGGAGATCAAGCCCGTCGACGGAAAGATATCCATCCGGTTCCACGATTTCCGCAAAATCAACCCGGAAGCGCCGAATTTCGAGTCCGTCTCCAGCCACAACCAGCGTCTCGGAAACATCCCGTACACCGTATACGATTTCGACACAAAATTCCGCGCGCTCGCACCGGGCCAGCTCCGGCTCGTCGCCGACACGAACGCCGTCCTGCTCGACGAACGCGACTTCTTCTCCGCGTTCACCTCGACCCGGCAGGTCATCCGCGGCGCTTCGCCGGAGATCACGATCAAGCCGCTTCCCGCCGCGCCCGCGGATGCGCCGTTCGCCGGACTGATCGGCAAATGGGCGCCGGAGGCGTCCCTTTCGCCCGGCCCGTACCGTATCGGGGAACCGCTGAGCCTGAAGATCAACTTCACGGGCGAGGACCAGACCGAGATGCTGAACATGCCGAAGATCGAACCGGAACATTTCCGCGCGTATCCGCCCGAGACCACGGAAACGGCGTCCGGCATTTCCGTGAGCTGCATCCTCATTCCGCTCGAGGCCGGAGAACAGACCATTTCCTTCAGCTGCTCCACGTTCGACCCCGCCTCGGGCAAATACGTCCCGTTCAACTTCAGGCAGACGATCCAGGTGGACAAAGCCGCGTCCGGCGGCATGGCCTCGATCCCGGCGGGAGCCGCAGTCGTGAACGCAGACCCCGGCCTGACCTCGCGAACGGATTCGACGCCCGCACCGGAAAGCATCCTGTACCTGCACGATGAAAACGACGGCGGACGCGTGGCGATGCCTTTGGCCTCGAACGCTCTTCGGACCTCGTTTATCCTGCTCCTTGCCGGTTTGCTCATCGCCGGCGGACTCATCGCGCCCGCGCTGCGGAAACGCGCTCTCGAATCCGACCCCTCCGCACGCAGGCGCATCGACGCCCGCGCCCGCAGAGGAAAACTGGCATCCGCCATCGAAAAAACGCCTCCGCAGGACCTGCCGGACAAAGTCGGCGCCGACCTGGCGGCATTCTTCAACGACATACTGGACCTGCCGCCCGGAACGGCTCTGGGCGAAACGGCGTCCCATGTGAAGGAAACCGCGCCGGAACTCGGCCGCCAGCTCGAAAGCCTCGCGAACACCGCATGGATGCCGTCGCTCAGAGGCGAACTCAACGAGAAATTCCGCAGGCAGCTCGCGTCCGCCGTCCGCAAGTTCGGCGTCCTCGCATTCCTTCTGGGTGCGCTCTGCCTCGCCCTGCCCGCATCCGCCGCCGGGGAGGAGCCCGTACAGGAGGATGCCGTCCCGACAGAGACCGCATCGCCGCTCCCGAAGACTCAGGACGAGGCGAAGACCGCCTACGACGCCGGACAGTTCCGGCAGGCACTGGATTACTATGCCTCGAAGATCGACCCGAGAAATGTCTCGCCCGCCCTGCTCTACAACATGGGCAACTGTTTCTACCAGCTCGGCGATTACCCGCGCGCCCTGGTCTGCTACGAACGCGCCCGGTATCTTCAGCCGCGCAATTCGGACATTTCCGGCAACCTGGAGCTGACGCGCCGGAAACTGCTTCTGCCGCCGAAATACCGCGTGGAATCGCCCGCGGATTTCATGATCGCGGCGCGCGACTTCCTGCGCGTGGACGAATGGATCGTCCTTTGCGCATTCGGACTCACGCTCGTGATGCTCGCACTCGGGATGTTCTTCCGCCGCCATTCGAACCTGTGGCAATGGCCGTTCTACACGGGAATCGTGATCGCCGTGATCTGTTCCGCCGCGCTTATCGCGAAGGCATCCGCCGACGATCCCGGGCGGGAGGCCGTCGTGATCGTCCGCAACACGCCGCTCTACAGTTTACCGTCCGCCGAATCCGGACGCGTGGAACAGTACCTGAAACCCGGCGCGGAGGTCTCCATCGAGGAGAACCGCATGGACTGGGTGCGCGTGAGGCTGGAAAACAACGACGAGGGCTGGGTGCGCGGCGCGAACCTGGCGCTTCTCTGGAGCAATTCGCCCGGCGACCTGGCGGCGCACACCGACGCCGCGCAGTAAGCCCGTCCGGGCTTCAAAAAAAAAGGGCGTCTTTTCCGACCGGCTGAAATCCATCGGGGAAGATGCCCGAAAAAAGGAGGGAAAACCATGAAACGCGTTCTGTTATCCGTCGTGCTGACACTCGTCTGCGCCGTCCTGTGTGCCGCGCCGCCGTCCGATTTCGTGATCCGTCTTTTGAACGGCGTCACGCTCGAAAACGCTACCGTCGACAGCATGTCCGGCTCCCGCTTCATCGTGACCGGACGCCTGCCGGACGGCAGCATCACCACCAAGACCGTCAGTTTTTCCGACCTCACGCCGGAATCGCGCGACGCCTTGATGTGGCAGATGCGCGACCGCCTGATGCTCGACTCCAAGCCCGGCTGGTTCTTCTCCGGCCCGGCAGTCGCGGGAAACGACCTCCCGCCGGTCAAAAGTTCCGGCGGCGGCATCCTGGTCCCCGCGGACTCCCCGATCGTCCTGCCCGGCTCGCCCGGCCGCATTTCCCTTACGTCCATCACGGAACTGACCAACGGCACGCTCGGCTGGGCGGCCTCGTGGGACGGCGGATTCGTCTCGCAGCCGCAGCGGTTCGGACGCATCTACGTCTACGGCGTGATACTACTCCAAGGGGAGACATGGTTCGGGAACGTCTATCCCACCATACGGACCATCTGGTGGAAGGGGAACTACTTCCCGTGCTTCGCCACCACGCCCGATTTCGCGAAACGCATCAACGCCATGACGAAGGAAAGCGGCGAAGAAATGATGCAGTAACGGGGAAATGTGCCGGAGCAAAGTCCAACGCTGCCGCACTGGAGGACTTGTCTTCCGTGCCGTTGCGAAGCAAGGCACTGTTTCAGTGGAGGACTTGTCCTCCTAACGTTACTAACGTTTCTTTATTAGAAAAAATGTTCATTTCTCAGGCAAAGGACGGGAAAGCGTCTTGAAAACGGCTTGATTCCATGCTATATTCCCCTTGAAACCCAAAAATGAACCTCAAGTTTCAAGGAGAATCATCATGAAACGCTTCCTCGCCTGTACCGCCATGATGGCCCTCGCCGCGTTCACGTCCGCGGCGCAGGAGCAAGCCACGGCTTACGCCACCCCCGTCGGGCGGCTGCTCTCGACTCCACATGAAATGACCATCGCCGTCACGGCGCAAAGCGACGCCTGGACCGGCACGCTGCTCAACCAGCAGGGCGGCCAGTGCGGCTTCTCTCTTTCCGGCGGCGGTGGCGGTCGCGGCGGTCGCGGAGGCGGATTCGGAGGCGGATTCGGAGGCGGATTCGGAGGCGGTCCCGGCGGAGGCTGGGGACAGCAGCCCGCGCAGCAGGGCGGTCTCCGCATGAACGGCGTCCAGGGCGCGTCCAACATCGATACGGCGCGCCTTCCGAAGGACAAGCCCGTGAAACTCGTCATCGTGGCAAGCCAGAAGGAACACCGTTTCGAAGTCTACGCCGACGGCGAGCGCATCGCGCAGTCCCGCGCGAACAACGTGATCGGCGAGCCCACCTGGCGCGCAATGACCATCGGCGCGGACGCCAACGGCAACAGCCGTTTCAACGGGCGAATCGACTATGTGGCGCTGTGGGACCGCGCGCTGTCCGCCGACGAGGTCGCGAAACTCTCCGCGGCATCCGACGCCGCCGCGGGATTCACGGATGCAAAAGCGAATTACTCCTGGGACATCCAGGCCGCCAAGCCCATCACCGGCGGCGTGCCCCTCTTCGCCATCCGCAACGTGAACGTCTCCAGCGACGCCCCCGCGCCGTCCGATCCGCTCACCATCTGGTATCGCCGCGTGCCCGTCCAGTGGACCGACATGATCCCCATCGGCAACGGCCACATGGGCGCGATGATCGCCGGACGCCCCGAACGCGAATTCCTCATCCTCAACGAGGACACGATCTGGGCCGGCGGACCGTACGACCACCTGAATCCGAAGGCCACCCCGGAAAAGCTCGCGCAGATGCGCCAGCTCATTTTCGACGGCAGGGCGGACCAGGCCGGAAACATCGCGAACGACAGCTTCATTTCCCGTCCGCAGGCCGAAATGGCGTTCTCCGTGGCGGGCGCGCTCGGACTTGAACAGGACACCGGGAACGGCGACGTGACCGGCTACATCCACAGCCTGAACATCGGCGAGGCCGTCGCGCAGACCAAGTTCACCCGCAACGGCGTGACCTACACCCGCGAATACTTCGCCAGCTATCCCGACCGCGTGGTCGCCGTTCGCCTCTCCGCCGACAAGCCCGCCGGCATCACGCTCTCCGCGTTCCTCGGCACCCCGCAGGACCACCAGGCCGTCAAGGTTGACGGCAACACGATGACCCTCACTGGACGCACCATCGACTACAACGGCATCCAGGGCGCGACGAACTTCCAGATCACCGGGCGCGTATTCAACCAGGGCGGCAAACTGACCGGCGAGCCGCGCGGCATCCGCGTGGAAAAGGCCGACTCCGTGGTCATCCTGCTCGACATCGAATCCTCGTTCGTGAACTGCGACGACGTTTCCGCCGATCCGGCGAAGCGCATCGACGACGTTTTCAAGAAGTTCGCCTCCGTCGACTACGAAGCCCTGAAGAAGAAACACATCGACGACTACCGCAAGCTCTTCGACCGCGTGACCTTCGACCTCGGCGGAACTCCGTCCAATCTTCCGACCAACGAGCGTCTTGAAGCGCGCAGATCGAACAATGTCCCGCTCGATCCCGATCTGGCATCCCTCTACTTCCAGTTCGGCCGCTACCTGCTGATCGCCAGCTCCCGTCCCGGCAGCCAGCCCGCGAACCTCCAGGGCATCTGGAGCGAAGAGGTGAACGTGCCGTGGCAGAGCAAGTACACGATCAACATCAACGCGGAAATGAACTACTGGCCCGCCGAGACCGCGAACCTCTCCGAGTGCCATGAGCCGCTCTTCGACATGATCCACGAGATGGTCCCGAACGGCAAGAAGGCCGCCAAGAAGCTCTACAACGTCGACAACGGCTGGGTCGCCCACCACAACACCGACCTCTGGCGCCAGTGCGGCCCGATCGACTTCTCCCCGACCGGCATGTGGCCCATGGGCGGCGCCTGGCTCTGCCTCCACTTCTGGGACCACTACGAGTTCACGCGCAACCTCGACGACCTCCGCAAGCACTACCCGGTCATGAAGGAGTCCGTGAAGTTCTACCTCGACTTCCTCCAGCCCGACCCCAAGCACAACGGCGTCCTCGTCACAATCCCGTCCTACTCCCCCGAGCAGGGCGGCCTCTGCGCCTCCCCGACCATGGACACCGGCATCCTGACCGCGCTCTTCAAGGCGACCATCGAGAGCTCGAAGCTCCTCAATGACGATCCCGAATTCCGCGCGAAGATGGAAGCCGCCATGAAGAAGTTCCCGCCGTTCACCATCGGCACCTGGGGACAGCTCCGCGAGTGGCAGGACGACCACCCGGACGACAACCCGAACAACAAGCACCGCCACGTCTCCCACCTCTTCACCGTGTTCCCCGGCAACGTGATCCGCGCCAGCGACACCGACCTCTTCAACGCCGCGAAGGTCTCCCTGAACGCGCGCGGCGACGACGCCACCGGCTGGAGCATGGGCTGGAAGATCAACCTGTGGGCGCGCCTCCTCGACGGCGACCGCGCATGGCGGCTCGTCAGCAACCTCATCCACCCGAACAAGACCTACAACAACCTCTTCGACGCGCACCCGCCGTTCCAGATCGACGGCAACTTCGGCGGCGCGGCCGGCATGATCGAGATACTGCTGCAGTCGCAGGAGACCACCGCCGACGGCAAGACCGTCATCGACGTCCTGCCCTGCCTCCCGAAGGCCCTCCCGAAAGGCAACGTCTCCGGACTGAAGGCACGCGGCAACGCCACGGTCGCCATCCAATGGGAAAACGGCACGCTCGGCAAGGCCGTGATCTCCGACCTCACCGGCATCCCGATCGTCGCGCGCTACAACGGCAAGACCGTCGACCTCACCGGAAAGAAAGGCTCGGTCGAACTGACCGCCGCTGATTTCAAGTAAGCACGACTCGCACGGCTGTCTTCCGCAGGGAGGCAGCCGTTTTTCTTCCGAACAACCTACAGTCAACCTGATTCCAAGCTGAAAGAACAGTCCCCATGAAAATCCACATCCCGTTCCTCAGTCTAAAGGCAGCCGCCGGAGCCTCGTGCGCCGTCGCCGCCGCCGTGCTCTCCATTCAGGCGTTCGCCGCCGTCAACCCGGCCGTGCAGGATTATGCGCGCCGCGCCGCCGCGGAAGGCATCGTGCTGCTCAAGAACGACAACAACGCGCTCCCGTTCGGGCAGGACGGCGCCCAGCCCGTCGCCTTCTTCGGCATCACGCAGGTCCAGACCTTCCTGGTCGGCTACGGCTCCGGCGGCGACGTGAAGCCGCCGTACCGCGTCACCCTCACCGACGCCCTCGCAAAAACCGACATGATCGTGCCCGACAGGGAACTCCTCGACACCTACACGAAGTGGGCGCAGACGAATCCGCTCCGCGCGGGCGGCTGGGGCAACTGGCCGTTCTACGCCCCCGAAATGCCCATCACCGCCGAGCAGATCCAGGCCGCGGCGAAACGCGCCGACACCGCCGTGCTCGTGATCGGTCGCGCCGCGGGCGAGGACCGCGAATGCAGGCTCGAACCCGGCAGCTATTACCTCACCGACGCCGAGAAGTTCCTCCTGAAGGAAGTCACCGGCGCGTTCAAGAAGACCGTCGTCCTGCTGAACGTCGGCAACGTGATCGACATGGCGTGGGTGAAGGACTACAAGATCGACGCCCTCATGTACGTCTGGCAGGGCGGCATGGAGACCGGC
>JBGUKN010000050.1:0-72129 GCA_045114455.1 Victivallales bacterium | reverse complement strand
TTCGACCTGATCGACTATGTGGCGAGCAATTGGATCCTGCTCCTGAACGGCCTTGCGGCGGCGTTCTACGCCGGCTGGGTCTGGGGCACCAACGGCGCGGCGCACGAACTCTATCGCACCGGAGCCGACACGAAGAGTCTTTCCAAGTTCCAGAAATTCAACCGTACACGCCTCCCGATCATCTCCTGGTCCGTGTTCATCCGCTTCATCTCGCCCGTGCTGATCTTCGTGACGTTCCTCTCCGCCGCCGGATTCTTCCAGAAGGCGCAGAAGCCCGCCGAACCCGAACAGCCCGCCGTGCAGGAACAGCCGGCGCAGCCCGCGGAACAGAGCGTTTCCGGTGCGTTCGAGACGCCGTCCGCCGAACCGCCCGCGCCGTTCCACCGCATGAAAGGCGCCGCGTGGCGACCCGAACAGTGGTGGAACTTCACAGACGGGACCGGATTCGCGTTTTCTGCAAACATCCGGTTCGCGGCTGCTCCGGATGGCGTTGTCCCCGTGATGTCCGTGTGGGACGAGTTCGACCTGAGCGTTTCGCCGGATCATCCCGTGGTCTTCACTGTCGACGGCGTGTCGTATGCCGTTTCTCCCGCGACCGGCGAAGAAGCGTTCTTCCCCGCGAACAAATGGGTGAAGCTGGGCGTCTCCTGGGATCCCGCGAAAAAGCGTCTGCTGGTCAGCCGCAACGGCAAGCTGCATCCGGTGAAGAAGCTTGAGTCCGCGCCGGAAGCCGTCGCGTCCGAAACGGTGTTCGACATCTTCTGCGACCGGCTGTATCCGCACGCGCTGGAGGCGGAGCAGGCGGGCCGGATTTCCGCGCAGGGGCTCTGAGGCAGCGCCTCAACTGCGGCAGTGTCCGGCTTCGCTCGGACACGCGGGAAAGCCACGTTTCAACCGTATTTATGTCGCCGGGATCATGAAATTGCGCCATTATCCCGTTTTTTTGCCGACATCCGCTTGAAAAGCGCGGAATCGGTGATATAGTTTTCCAAATGAAACACAACCTGAATCAAGGAGTATTCTTATGAAACTGAAACACGCTATCATGCTTGCCGCATCCGCCGTCCTGTCCGCCGCCGCTTTCTTCGGCTGCAAATGCGACGGAGATTCCTGCACCGACGACGCGCCCGCGAAGGCCGCCGCCAAGACGAAGCCGCTGGTGGTGTACTGGACCTGGTCCGAGACGCACAACACCAAGGTCGTGGCCGAAATGCTCCAGCAGAAGACCGGCGCGGACATCAAGGTGATCGAAATGGTCACGCCGTATCCGAACGACTTCGGCAGCGTCATGCAGCTCGGCCAGCGCGACCTGGCGCAGCCGAAGGCCCCGGCCATCAAGGAAATGGACATCGATATCTCCAAGTACGACCCGATCTACGTCGGCACCCCGATCTGGTTCTCCACGTTCGCGCCGCCGGTCCGCACGTTCCTCCAGTCCTATGACCTGAAGGGCAAGAACGTCGCGCTCTTCTGCACGCACGGACAGGGCAATCCGGCCACGTTCAAGTACCTCGCCGACGCGAAGGCCGCCGTCCCGGAAATCAGCTTCTTCCCCGAAGTCTTCGCGTTCAAGGGCACGGAAGCCGCGAACGCCGGTTCCGCGCTCGACGCCTGGATCGAAAAGGTCAACGCGAAGTAATCCGATACGAACCCGACCAGACAATGGCGGACCGGGCTGTTTCCGGCCCGCCTTTTTCATCCCATTCCCTTCCAAAGCTCCACCGAAAGGAACAGAACCATGCATGTCCTCCTGCTCAACGGCAGCCCGAATGCCGAAGGCTGCACCTTCACCGCGCTTTCCGAAATCGCCGCCACGCTCAAATCGGAAAACATTACCTCCGAAATCTTCCAGCTCGGGAAAAAGCCCGTGCGCGGCTGCGTCGCCTGCGGCGGCTGTCAGGAACGCGGAGAATGCGTGTTTCAGGATGACGTCCTCCCCGCACTTGTCGAGGCGGCGAAACGCGCCGACGGCGTCGTGATCGGTTCGCCCGTGTATTACGCCGGGCCGAACGGCGCGTTGTGCGCGTTGCTGGACCGGTTCTTTTTCTCCTCCGGGAATCTCCTGAAGTTCAAGCCCGGCGCGGCCGTCGTCAGCTGCCGCCGCGGCGGCGCGAGCGCGTCATTCGACCGTCTGAACAAGTATTTCACGATCAACCAGATGCCGGTCGTTTCCTCGCAGTACTGGAACTCCGTGCACGGGTTCACGCCGGACGACGTCCGCAAGGATGCCGAAGGTCTCCAGACCATGCGCACGCTGGCGCACAATCTGGCGCGGATGCTCCGTATGGAGGCCGTCACACCGCAGCGCACGGACGAAGAGGAGCATCTGTGGACGAGCTTCCACGACGGGAAATGATGATACCGGCGAGGATGGACAGGACTGTGTTCCCGGCATGAAAGCGCTGGACGATCTGACATACGGCGCGGAGTGCGCCCTTCGCGGAATCCGCATTTTCTTCTCGCGCCCGCGTTTGTGGCCGTATGCCCTGCCGCCGCTGCTGCTCGTGCTGCTGCTGTATGCCGGAATCCTTTCCGCCGTCATCTTCTGGGCCGCTCCCGGGGTCAGGGAGTGGCTTGCCGGGATCTCGTTCCCCGAATGGCTGTCGTGGCTTCAGACGGCGCTGGACTGGTGCATGTCGTTTTTCTTCTGGATCGTCGTCCCGATCGTCCTGCTCTATTTCGCCGGGACCTTTTACGAGATGTTCGGCAACATGCTGTTCGACATCCTGGTCGATGCGTTCGAAAAGGAAGCGTATCCGGAGCATCCCGGCGCGGACCAGCCGTACGTCAGGGTCCTCCGCCTTACCGCCGGGTTCATCCTGCTGACGATCGCATCCTATCTGGTTTATTTCCTGATCTTCTGGATCCCCGTCGTCGGATTCCTGTTCCGCGGCGCGATCTGCGGACGGTCCTATCTTCACGACAGCGCCGTCCGTCAGGGATTCCATGTGTCCGATTTAAGAAAACAGGTCGCACGGAACCGCATGTCCGTGCTGGGATTCGGCATCATAGCCCGTTTCGCCGAGTCGATCCCCTTTCTGATCCCGGGGCTCGTGATCGGCGGTTCGATCCTGTACCACACCAGAGTGCTGAAAGGCGTCCTGCCGCCGGTAAAGCGTAAAGCATAACGGAGCCTGCCTGCCGAAAAAAACGCCGGACGATTCAGTCCGGCGGAGTAAAAAACGGGAAACGGCTGAAACGGAGTCTTATTCCGAAACCGTGACGAAAGACCCTTCTTCGCGGGGCGGGAGCTCACCGTCTTTCAGTTTGAGGATTCTCTCCTTGTCGGAATGACAGACCGGGCAGTTTTCCTCCGGTTCCTGCATCGAAAGGCGTCCGCAGACGGGGCAGAGGTAGAAATCCACATCGGGCTCCTCTTCGGCGTTCGGGTCGATCATCAGTTCGATTTCGCTGTCGGATTCCAGGACCTTGTTCGTGACTTCAAGAGCGATCAGGACTTCCCTGAGAATCTTTTCCGGATCGGCCTTGGCAAGGAATGCCTTGTATTCGTCGACCGGCGGGAGGACGATCGTCCGCGGATCCATTTCGATGGAGTAGGAGACCGTGGAGGAGCGTTCCAGTTTGTATTTTTTCAGAAGGATGTTGATGATCGTCTCATGGCGGTCGACAAGGATCTGCTGGGAATTCGCAAGGGCGAGGAGGATTTCCTTGTCCTTGGACTCCTTTGCCGCGGATTTGCAGCGTTCGACGCATGCGGTGAGCTCGGCCTCCGTTTTCTGCATGAGGCGCAGGGTGTCGGGATCGACGGAGCGCTTGTTCTGAACTCTTTTTCCGCAGGAACAAAGGAAAAGGACGGCAAAGCACAAGCCGATCAGGATCGCTGCGGACGAGATATGTTTTTTCATGTGGGCGGACTCCCAAAAAAAGAACTGGATTGAGGTATAAAAACGTGTTTTTGAAAGATGGTATAAAGATACATCGAATTTACGAAAAATCAACTGAAAAATAATACTTTTCCTGAATTTTCTCCCCGCCGGTCGTTTCGGGGGACCCGTATGCAGTTTCGATTTGATTTTCCGATGGGATCATGCTATATTAGGGCGGCATTTGTATGTGAAACAAACGTTATCCTGTTTCAGGCATCTTTTTCAGAAAGGCGGTTCCTCCATGTCCGGAATCAATTTCATATCCGTAGGAAAAAGCGTCTTTTTCCTGTTTGCGCTCTGTTTGGCAACGTGTGTCCTGTCCTGCGTCTCTTCTTCGTCCGGCGGCGCGGCGGAATCGGATGGCATCGCGTTTGTATCCGGCATGGGGCTGGGGTGGAACCTCGGCAATACGTTCGACGCCTGGCCGAACGCCGGCGGCAGGCGCGGCGGACTGGAGACGGAGACGTCCTGGGGCAACCCGCGTACCACGCGAAAGCTGATCAAATTCATCAGGGAACAGGGGTTTGACACGATCCGCATCCCGGTGACCTGGGGGCCGCATATGGGGGACGCGCCGGAATACACGGTCGATCCCGCGTGGATGTCGCGCGTGGAGGAGGTCGTGGACTGGGCTCTGGCGGAAAAGATGTACGTGATCATCAATATGCACCATGAAAAATCCTGGCTGGAAAAGGCGTCGAAGGACTACGAGGGGACCATGACGCAGTTCCGCGCCGCCTGGCGGCAGATCGCCGCGCGTTTCCGCGAACGCACCGACCGCCTGATCTTCGAGTCGATGAACGAGATCGACTTCACGGACCTGCCGATCGGGGAAAATGGCGCGCTCGTGAACAGGATCAATGGAGAATTCGTGAAGCTGGTCCGCGCGTCGGGCGGGGCGAACAGAAAACGCTGGCTCCTGCTGCCGGGGATCGGCGCCGACCTCGACAAGGCGTGCGACCATCTGGTCCTTCCCGACGATCCGCGCTGCATCGTGTCCGTGCATTATTATCTGCCGCCGCAGTTCGCCATCGCCACGCCCGGCACGAGCTGGGGCTACCAGTACAGCTGGGGGACGGATGACGAACACAAGACGATGGACGCCAACTTCGCGAAACTGAAAACGCTTTATCTGGACAAGGGCATCCCGGTCATCATCGGCGAATATGGCTGCCTGCTGCGGAACAAGGACCGCGCCAGCCGCATCGACTATTTCCGTTCCATCGTGCGGCTGTCGCGCGAAAACGGCATCTGCCCGGTCTTCTGGGACAACGGCGAGGAACTCGACCGCCGGGCCTACGTCTGGCGACAGGTGGGCATCCTGCCCGCTTTGACCGGGAAATGAGCGGGGCGCACATGAAGATCGTCCCCGCCGTTTTCGAACGTCACGCCCCGCATATGCTCGAACTGCTGAACGATGCGATCCTGCATACGACCTGGGTGTACGATTGCGATCCGCACCCGGAATCTTATATGCGGGAGTATTTCGACGAGCATGCGGCGGGACATTATCCGATCCTGGCGGCTGAGTCCGATGAGGGGGCTTTCCTCGGGTTCGCCTCCTGCGGCCCGTACCGGCATCATCAGGGGTATCTGCATGCGGCGGAGCACTCCGTTTATGTCGAGCCGTCGGCGCGCCGCGCGGGCATCGGGACGGCCTTGATGGCGCGTCTGGAGGAGGAATGCCGCAAGATCGGCATCCATACGCTCATCGGCGTGATCGACGCGGAGAATCTGTCGAGCATCGAACTTCACCGGAGATGCGGCTACGAGTATGCCGGGACCGTCCGCGAGGCGGGCCGGAAATTCGACCGCTGGCTCAGCATCGCGTATTACCAGAAAATCCTGTAAGGAGGACAAGTCCTCCAATGCAGGAGTGCGCGGCATCCGCTCGCGCACATACGACGTATATCGGGCAGTGCCGGTCTCCGTTTGCATGGGTGAGAATAGATGGCTGGCTATATTTGATAATCCGTCTGTCTGGCCGCCTTCACGAACGCGCGGCAGAGCGCGGCGCTTTCCGAACGGTCCGCCGGCGTCTTGACCCCGGTGTTCACGTCCACGGCGTAGGGCCGGACGCGTTCGATGGCGCGCGCAATGTTGGCCGGAGTCAGTCCGCCCGCGAGGATGACCGGGACCGGCGATTCCTGCACGAAGCGCGCGGCGCGGGTCCAGTTGCCGACAAGCCCCGTTCCGCCGACCTGTCCGGTCTTCGGGTTGACCGTGTCGATCAGATAGGCGTCGATGAACGGCGCATAGTCGGCGTATTCGGAAAAGGTGTCCTGCGGTTCGGGATGAACCGCGCGCACGAGCTTGGCGCACGGGGGCAGGGCGTCGCGGATCGCGGAGACTTCCTCCGGCGTGGACTCCCCGTGGAGCTGTATGTTGCAGACGGCCGCGGCGTCGGCGAGGTCGAGGATATCTTCCGGCCGGGACAAATGCGTGACCAGCCACGGCTGTACGAACGGGGGCAGGGAACTGGCGAGACGCCGTGCCGTGCACGCGAGGATGAAATCAGGCGAGGGATGCACCTGTCCTACGAGGAATCCGACGGCGTCCGGCGAGGCGGACAGCGCCGCGGCCAAATCCGTTTCGTTCCTGATCCCGCAGATTTTGATCTTCATACGGATGCCTTCAGCTGAAAAGGAGCTCCACCCCGCGCAACGTGAAATCGTCTCCGCCGTCCGTCATGCCGGCGAGTTCCGGCGCACGAAGGAAAAACGCGCGGTCGCCTCCGCAGGCATAAACCGTCGGGCGGCATCCCAGGAGCTTTTCCATCCGTGCGAGGAATCCCGCCACGGCGTCGATCGCCGCGGCATCGGTTCCCATGCGGATGGCGTCGGCGGTATTCGCGCCGGGGGAGGCGGGCAATCCGTCCGCAAGTTCGACGACGGGCAGTTTCGAGGTGTAGAGGTTGAGCGCTTTGCGCGTGAGAAGTCGTCCGGGGAAGATCGCGCCGCCGAGGAAGCGTCTCTGTGCATCGACGACCTCCGCGGTGATGCAGGTGCCGAAATCAAGCGAAACAGCCGGGAGAACTGCCTTTGCGGCCAGGCAAACGGCATTCGCGACGCGGTCCTGTCCGAGCGTCGAGGCGTCGACAGGAGAGAAATCCAAGAACTTCGAGGCCGCCTCCGGCGTGGCGAATCTGACGCCGCACGCTTTCAGGGCATCCATCTTCTCCGCCACGACGCAAGCCGCCGCCGTCTCCGCGTCGGCAGGAAGCGAGGCGGGATCGAAATCCGTCGTCGGGACGGTTCGAAGCGTACGTCCTCCGCCGTTGTCTACGGTCAGAATCTGCGTATGTGTGTTTCCGTTGTTCAGATAGCAGTGCATGGGCTGTCTCCGGAAAAAGAAAAAAGGTCCCGCCGGGGCGGGACCTTGTGCGAGGCGGATCAGCCGCCGCCGAGGGTCTGGATGATGGTGATCAGCGGGCTGAACAGTGCGATAACGATACCGCCGACGATGACTGCCAGGAAGACGATCATCAACGGTTCGATCATGGATGTCAGGGCGCTGACGGCGTTGTCGACTTCCTCGTCGTAGGTGTCAGCGATCTTTTCGAGCATGTCGGGGAGCTTGCCCGTTTCCTCGCCGACCTCGATCATACTGATGACCATGTCGGGGAAGATCTTGGTGGCCTGAAGCGGGGGCGCCATCGGTTCGCCTTCCTTCACGGCGTCGTGGACCTGCTGAACCGCCTTGGAGACCAGTTCGTTGCCGGCGGTGTCGCGGACGATCTGGAGGGCGTTCAGGACGGGGACGCCGGAGCCCATGAGGGTGCCGAGGGTACGGGAGAACTTGGAGATGGCGTTACGGGAGATGAGCAGTCCGATGATCGGGGCGTTGTAGATGCCCTTGTCGAAGTAGAACCGCCCTTTCTCCGTTTTGAGCGCGAACTTCGTGGCGACCACGAGGACGATCACGAGGATGATGGCGATGACGATGTTGTTCTGCAGCCACCGGCTGACGCCCATGACGAATTGCGTGATGGCGGGGAGCTGCGCGCCGTCGAGCATTTCCGTGAACATGACCTCGAACTTCGGGACGATGAAGATCATGAGGAAGATCGTGATGCCGATGGCGATGGTGAGCACGATGGCCGGGTAGACCATGGCGGACTTGACCTTGCCCGCGATTTTGGCGGCCTTTTCGCGGAAGCCTGCCAGACGGGTCAGGATCAGTTCGAGCTTACCGGCTGCCTCGCCTGCGCGGATCATGTTCAGGTAGAGTTTGTCGAACGATTTCGGGTGCTGGGCGAGCGCTTCGGAGAAGGTGGAGCCGCCTTCGACGGAGTCGGCGACCTTGCCGAGGACGGACTTCACGGTGGGATTCTTCGCCTGCCTTTCGAGCGTTCTGAGGGAACGGATGAGCGGAAGGCCGGCGTCGAGCAGGATGGCGAGCTGACGGGTGAAGACGGTCAGGTCCTTGCCCTTGATGACCGTGGGGCCGAGGCTGATGTTCAGCCCCTTTGCCGCGGCGGCCTTTTTCGTTTTTTCCTTTTTGCCCTTGTCCGCTTTTGCAAGCGGCTTGATGGAGGTGGGGAACATCCCCTGTTCCTTCAGGAACGATGCGACGGCTTCTTCGCTTGCGGCTTCGTGCTGTCCCTTCTGTTCCTTACCGGATGCATCCATCGCGGTGTATTGGAAGATCGGCATTTTGTGAACTCCAGGTTATTTGAATGATGAATCGTGACTTGAATCAGACGGCGGTTCCGGCGAGGGTCTGGACGATGCCTTCGGGGTCCTGCGCCTTCGTGATGACTTCGCCGTAGGAGACCATGCCCTTCTTGTAGAGTTCGACCAGGTGGGAGTCGAGGGTGTTCATGCCGTACTTCGCGCCGGTCTGGATGTCGGACGTGATACGGAAGGTCTTGCCGTCGCGGATCAGCGCCTGGATGGAGGGCGTGGTGATCATGATCTCGAAAGCGGCGACGCGGCCGGGCTTGTCGACGCGGGGCAGAAGCACCTGGGAGATGACGCCGACGAGACCGGCGGCGAGCTGGGTGCGGATCTGCGGCTGCTGGTTGGTCGGGAAGGCGTCGACGATACGGTCGACCGTGGGCGCGGCGCCGGTGGTGTGCAGGGTGCCGAAGACCAGGTGACCGGTTTCGGCTGCGGTGACGGCTGCTTCGATGGTGACCAGGTCGCGCAATTCGCCGACGAGGATGATGTCCGGGTCCTGACGGAGGGCGCGGCGGAGGGCTTCGGAGAAGCTCGGGACGTCCGCGCCGACTTCACGCTGAATCACCACGCTTTTCTTGTGGTGGTGGTAGAATTCGATGGGGTCCTCGACCGTGATGATGTGCACGGCGCGCTCCTCGTTGATGACGTTGATCATCGAGGCGAGCGTGGTGGACTTGCCGGAACCGGTCGGGCCGGTCACGAGAATCATGCCGCGGGGACGGTAGAGCAGGTCCTTGATGCTCGGCGGGAGGCCGATCTTGTCAAGCGGCATCATCTCGTTTGGGATCTGGCGCAGCACGGCGCCAACGCAGCCTTTCTGCTTGAATGCGCTGACGCGGAAACGCGCGCGGTCGCCGAACGCGAAACCGAAGTCGGCGCCGCCGTCCTCGGCGAGCTGCTGGAGGTGGCGCGGGGAGGCGATCGATTTGACCAGCGCTTCCGTATCCTCCGGCGTAAGCACCGGGAGGTCGAGCTGGGTCATTTCACCGTGGAGGCGGATCACGGGTGCGACGCCGACTTCGAGGTGCAGGTCGCTGCATCCTTCGGTGACGACGAGATCCAGTAATTCATCCATTTCAACCATGTTGAGGGCCCTTTATGTATTAGGTGTATTTGAGAACTTCTTCCATCGTGGTCTCGCCGTTCAGGATGGCGCGGATGCCGTCCTCGCGCATGGTAGTCATGCCGAGTTCGCGCGCCTTGTCGCGGATGACGACTGCGGGTGCGGAATCCAGGATCAGCGAGGAAATCTTGCTGCTCATGCACAGCAGTTCGGTAATGGCTTTGCGTCCCTTGTACCCGGTATTGTTGCAGGTGGGGCAGCCTTTTCCGTAGTAGAACTTGTTTTCGCCGATGTCCTTGCGCTGGAGCCCGAGGAGCTTCAGGTCGTCTTCGGTCGGGACGAACGCCGTCCGGCAGTGCGGGCAGATGCGGAGGAGGAGTCGCTGACCGAGAATGGCGATCAGCGAGGCGGTGATGAGGAAGGGCTGGACGCCCATGTCGATCAGACGGGTCACGGCGCCGGCGGCGTCGTTTGTGTGCAGCGTGGTGAAGACCAGGTGTCCCGTGAGGGATGCCTGAACGGCCATTTCCGCGGTTTCGATATCGCGCGTTTCACCGAGCATGATGATGTCGGGGTCCTGACGAAGGAAGGCGCGGAGGGCGCGTCCGAACGTCATGCCGATCGCGTCGTTGATCGGGAGCTGGACGATGCCTTCGAGGTCGTATTCGACGGGGTCTTCCGCGGTGAGGATCTTGTCTTCGACCTTGTTGATCTCCTTCAGCGCGGAGTACAGCGTGGTCGTCTTGCCGGAACCGGTCGGGCCCGTGATGATGAAGATGCCGTTCGGCATGGCGATGATCTCGCGGATCTTCTTGAGCGTGTCTTCGTTGATGCCGAGCACGTCGAGGTCGAGGTTGACGACGGAGCGGTCGAGCACACGGAGCACCACGGATTCGCCGTGGGAAGTCGGAAGCGTGGATACACGGAGGTCGATGGGGCGGCCGGCGATCTTGAGCTGGATACGGCCGTCCTGCGGCTTGCGGCGTTCGGAGATGTTCAGGCCGGAAAGGATCTTCACGCGGCTGATGACCGGGATCGCGAGGCTGCGGGGCGGCGGGGACATCTCGTACAGGGCGCCGTCGATGCGGTACCGGATCTTGAATTCATGTTCGAACGGCTCGAAATGGATGTCCGACGCCTTGTCGCGGATGGCCTGGTAGAGGACGGCGTCCACGAACTTGATGATCGGGGCCTTGTTCGCGTCTTCCTCGGCGTTCGCATAGGCGTAGTCGGAGCCTTCGGCGGCGTCCATTTCGGAGAGGAGGTCGTTCACGCCGTTGATGTCGACGGGATAATACTTGTCGATGAAGCTGTCGATCTGCTTTTCTTCCGCCAGGACGATCATCACGTCCTTGCCGAGCACGAACCGCATTTCGTCGGCGATCTGATAGTTCAGCGGATTCCGGACGGCGATCGTCACGGTGGATTCGTCCGCCTCGATCGGGACGACGCCGAGCATGCGGACATTGTCCGCGTCGATGAGGTCGATGACCTCTTTCGGGACCTCGAGCATGGAGAGGTCGACGACGGTCGTGCCGAGGCTTTCGGCGATGTAGTTGAGGATTTCGTTTTCGGTCAGGATCTGGAAGTCGATCAGGATCTGCTGAAGCGATTTCCCCGTGCGCTCGTATTCCTCCTCGGCTTCCTTCATGTTCTGTTCGGAACACGCGTTCGCGTTCAGGAGGATGTCTTTCAGTGTTTGATTTTCAGAGTCAAGCATGATATGGAATCCGTGTGGTTGATTGCGTTATTCTTCGTCGCCGACGGTGACCGCGAGGACTTCCGAAACCGTGGTCGTACCGGCGGCGGCTTTGCGGAGACCGTCTTCGCGCAGGGTTCTCATGCCGCTCTGACGGGCGGCGGCGCGGAGCTTGTCGGAGCTTTCCTTGTTGTAGATGAGATACTGCATGTCCTCCGTGATGAGGAAGATCTCGTAGATTCCCATACGTCCCTTGTACCCGGTGCCGCCGCAGGCGGGGCAGCCGCGTCCGTGGACGAGGTTTGCGGAGTCGAGGTAGTCCTTGTCGAGGTGGAGGAGGCGGATTTCGTCGGGGGAGGGCTTGTAAGGCTCCATGCAGTTTTTGCAGACGCGGCGGACAAGTCGCTGCGCCATGATGGCGCGGACGGAGGATGCCACGAGGAAGGGCTTCACGCCCATATCGATCAGTCGTGTCACGGAGCTGGGGGCGTCGTTGGTGTGCAGCGTGCTGAAGACCAGGTGGCCTGTGAGGGATGCGTTGATGGCGATGTCGGCGGTTTCAAGGTCGCGGATTTCACCGACCATGATGATGTTGGGCGCCTGACGGAGCATGGCTCGAAGCGCATTCGAGAACGTCATCTGGACGATCGGGTTCACCTGGACCTGGTTGATGCCGCTGAGCTGGTATTCGACAGGGTCCTCCACGGTGATGATCTTGCGGTTCGGCTTGTTGATCGTGTTCAGGAAGGCGTACAGGCTGGTGGTCTTGCCGGAACCGGTCGGGCCCGTGACCAGGAAGATGCCGTCCGGCATGGAGATGATGCGGTCGATCTTCTCCTGGTCGTCGGTATAGAAGCCGAGCTTCGGAATGTCGAGCTGGATGCTGGACTTGTCGAGGATACGCATGACGATGGATTCGCCGTGGGTCGTGGGGATGGTCGAAACACGGAGGTCGAGCCCGACGCCGGAAACTTCGATCTGGATTCGTCCGTCCTGAGGCACGCGCTTTTCGGAGATGTCCATCTTGGACATGATCTTGATACGGCTGATGATGTTCGTCTGGAGGTATTTCGGCGGGCTTTCCATTTCGCGGAGGGCGCCGTCGATGCGGTACCGGATGCGGAACTTCTTTTCCATCGGCTCCAGATGAATATCGGACGCGCGGAGCTTGAACGCGTTGTAGATGAGGAGCGACACGAGCTTGATGATCGGGGCGTCGTCCTCGGGGTTCGTGTTCGCAGCCTTGGCCGCTTCCTTTGCGGCTTCGTCCTCGTCCGTTTGCACGACTTCGAGATTGGAAGTATCGACGCTGCCGACATAGGAATCCACGGTGCCCGCGAGTCCGCCGTAGCTGGATTCGAGGACCTTCTGGATCTGTTTCGCCGGGGCGATGACCGCCTCCACGTCGCGCTTCAGCACATAGCGGAGCGAGTCGATGGTCTCCATGTCGGTCGGATCGGACATGGCGACAGTGAGGATGTCGTCGTGAAGCATGACGGGAACGACCTGGTACTGCCGGGCCGTTTCCGCGGGAAGCTCCTGGATGACCTCGTCGGGGATGACGAACGTGGAAAGGTCAATGGTTTCCAGTCCGTACTGCTGGGCGAGCATATTGGTGATTTCCTGCTCGTCGACGTATTGCATGGACTTCAAAGCGTCAAGGATATCCAGTTCGCCGTCGGAGTCGGCGACCTTTTTCCAGCCTTCGTCTATTTGCTCCTTGGAAACGAAACCGTTCTCCTGAAGCAATTCCAACACATAATCACTGTCAAGCACGTTTAGACCTCATTTGGTGGGGAGAAAAATAAATACGCTAAAAAATAAGGCATGAATGCCGATTTTTCAAGTCGAAAAGTGCCCGAATCTGAAATAATTGAAGAAAAAAACGCTTTTTTCTTCCTTTTGCTCTTTAAAATCGGCGCCGGATGTGGTATATTCATAAAATGTTTTCTCCCTTAACAACGAACCCCGTCCGGAACGGAAACACGCGATGAAATATGCGATCCTGAGCGATATACACGCCAATCTTGAAGCGCTGGAGACGGTGCTTGCCCGCTGCCGCGAACTTTCGGTGGATTCCTATCTTTCCCTCGGCGACATCGTCGGCTACAACGCCAGTCCGCATGAATGCCTGGAGACCATGCGCTCGCTTCCCGTCGCCGCATTCGTCAAAGGCAACCACGACGAGTACGCGTCCAACGGCGATACCGTCATGGCAGGCTTCAACCCCCATGCGAAAAGCGCGGTCCTCTGGACGCAGAACACGCTTTCCGACGAGGAACAGGCTTTCCTTGCCGGGCTTCCGTATAAGATGCAGGTGCGCGGGACGCCTTTCACGGTCGTCCATGCGTCGCTGGACAGCCCGTCGGAATGGGGTTATATCTTCGACATCCATCAGGCGATGGACAATTTCTCCTACCAGTACACGCAGCTCTGCTTCTGCGGGCACTCCCATGTCCCCGTCGCGTACTGCAAGAAAATGCTCGCGCGCCCCGGAGAACCGGCCGTCGACGAGCTGAAGCTCTGGACCGTCAAGCCGGACGAGGAAGGCATGATGTTCCGTTCCGACGAGGCCGACGAGATCGTGCTTCCCATCCAGCCCGGCTGCAAATACCTGATCAACGTCGGCAGCGTGGGCCAGCCGCGCAACCGCGACCCGCGGGCGACGTTCGCCGTCTTCGACACCGATCAGCGCACGCTCACGCGGTATCGTCTGCCGTACGATATCGCGGGGACGCAGGAGAAGATCCGCGCCGCCGGACTGCCGGAATGCCTGGCCACCCGGCTGGAACACGGACTGTGACCATCATCGGACAGGAGGATGCCGCGTGATCCATTCCGCGGATGCCGCCATGCGTTATCTGATCGTAAAACCAAGCAGCCTGGGGGATATCCTTCACGCGATGCCCGCCGTCTCGGCCCTTGCGAAAGCCGTGCCGGACGTCGAGGTGGACTGGGTCGTGAAACCCGCATTCGCCGAACTGCCCCCGTACCTCGCGTGCGTCCGCCGGGTGATTCCCTTTTATGACAAGAAGTTCCGCAAACCGCTTCAGTTCCTCCCCTCGGCGCTCCGTCTGCGCGCCGATCTCCGGCGCGAGCCTTATGATGCCGTGATCGACCTGCAGGGGCTAGTGCGCAGCGCGTTCATCGGACGCCTTTCGGGATGTTCCGTGCGGGCCGGTTCCACGGCGCCCCGCGAACCTTTTGCGAGGCATTTCTACACGCGGCTGCTGAAAGGCCGTGAAAAGCCCGGGCATGCCGTGGATATCAACAATGCGATGATGAAGGATTTCCTGGGGCGCGACGACCTGGATTTCAGGCTGGAGCTGCCCGTGAATGAACGAACTGCCTGCCGCGCCCGCGAGATCGTGGGGGAGGCGTTCGGGGGGACCCTGCCGGACCGTTTTGCCGTCGTCGCGCCGGGTGCCCGCTGGACGACGAAAAAATGGCCCGCGGATTTCTTTTCCGCCGTGATCGCGTCGCTCGCACGCCGCGAACCGGGTTTGAAATTCCTGCTTGCCGGGACGCGCGACGAGGTCGCGGACGCTGAAGCCATCCTCGCGAAAAGCGCGGGGCTTTCCGTCGCCTCCGTTTGCGGAAAGACGGGCGTGGGCGAACTGCTGGAGACGGTGCGTCTGTCGTCTCTGATGATCTGCAACGACAGCGGCCCGATGCACATCGCCGCGGCGCTCGGCGTACCGGTCGTCGCGATGTTCGGTCCGACGGATCCCGCCCTGACGGGGCCGTATTGCGAAAAAAAATCCGTGTTTATTCCGGAAACCGCTTGCATTCGCTGTTTTTTGCGCTACTGTAAAGATTCGCGATGTCACGCTTTGATCGACCCGGAAGCGGTCGCCGCGGCATCCTTCAACCTTCTTCCGAAAAGGAGCTGAACCATGATTCTCAAACTTCGCCATGTCATTGCGGCGGTCTTTGTTCTGTTTTTACTTCCCGTGTGCGTTCGCGCGCAGGTGGCGATCGTCGTCAAGCCCGTCCAGGTCAATTATCTTCAGTACGAATCCGTTTTTGTGCGCGTCGCGATGCGGAACCTTTCCGCGCATCCGCTTGCGTTTGGCGAGAGCCTCGGCCTCAAGGGCAACCTTCAGTTCGAAATCCGCCGTTCCGACCGCAACGATCCGAGTTTCGTGCGTTCTCCGAAGGATGCGCCGCTTCCCGACATGACCGGTGTGATCCTGCCCCCCGGCGGCGAAAAGTCGTATATGTTCAACCTCAGCAAGCACTACGACCTGCGCTCCACCGGGCGCTACAGCGTGAAAGCCGTCCTGCGGCATCCGCAGATGGCGACTCCGTATCAGTCCAAGGAAGCCCATTTCAACATCGTGCGCGGCAACGTGATCTGGTCGAGGACGGTCGGACTGCCGCTGCTCGACGATTCGATCGAGGACGCCACGGTGAATGAGGACGGAACGAAGGAGGAAAAGACCCGCATGATCAAGACGCGCGAATACCGCATCCTGAGCTATTTCACGGGCGCATCCCACGTCTATTGCCTTACGCTGGAAGACAAGGACAACCTCTATATGCTCCGCCATATCGGCTACGACCTGGGGCCCGATCTCCGCCCGAAATGCGAAATCGATTTCCTGTCGCGCCTCAATGTCCTGCTGCCGGCCAGCACCAAAGTCTATGCCTATTACCAGTACAATACCGACGGCGAGCTGGAAAACCGCCAGATACTGATGAAGGTCGACAAGGCGCCGCGGCTGGTGCTTGACCCGGACACCGGCATCGTGAAGGTCGTCGGCGGACGCGAGGCGCGCAAGGACGTCGACTACGAGGAAATCCGCGACATCCAGTTCCTGGAAGACATGCGCGATCCGAAGAGTTCCCTGCTCGACGATCCGCTTGATCCGGACGCCATTCTCGGCCCCGAATCCCTCAGCGCGAAGGAAGCGGCGGAAAAGGCCAGTTCGAAATCCGGAGACAACGAAAAGAAATCCCTGCTTGAAGGGTTCTGAGCCGTTCGTTTCCCCTGTTCGAGATTCGCGGCACGGGCTGGTTCCCGTGCCGTTTTTTGTCTCCGTCTTTTTCCCTTGCCATCCTGTGATTTTGTTCAAAGAAAACATGCTTTCTTGCAAAAAGTGTATGGGAAAACGTCCGGAACGTGCTATTGTATTTCCGTTATAGATTTTTGCCGACATCCTCAATCCCCATGTCCCATGCCGAACGCCGGCGCCGGGACGAATCAACAGGAGATACCAGCCATATGAGCACGAAACAGAAGCCCTCCGCCGCAAAGAAAGCCGCGAAACCCGCATCCGCCGCGAAGAAGGCCGCCTCCGTCGCCGCGAAACCCTCTGCAAAGAAGCCAGCTGCAAAGAAGCCCGCCACAAAGAAAGCCGTCCCCGAAGTCTATCCGGGCGAGACTGCGCCGGACCGCGTCATCCAGGCGGATTTCAAAGTCGTGAAGGGGAAGCGTTCCGACGTCTGGCGCGACTGCGTCGGGGCAGGGCGCATCGGCGAAGGACTGCGCGATACATGGCGCAAACAGCTCGCGAAATGCAGGAAGGAACTCGGTTTCCGGTATCTCCGCGCGCACGGCCTCTTCCACGACGAAATGCGCGTGTACAGCGAGGACAAGGCGGGAAATCCGGTGTACAACTTCATGTATATCGACGACGTGTTCGATTTCCTGCTTTCCATCGGCGTCAAGCCGTTTGTCGAGCTCAGCTTCATGCCCGAAAAGCTCGCCTCCGGCAAGACCACGATCTTCTGGTGGAAAGCCAATGTGACTCCACCGAAGAAGCACGAACGCTGGGCCGACCTGGTCCGCGCGACCGTCCGGCACTGGACCGAACGCTACGGCGAAGACGAGGTGAAGACATGGCGCTTCGAAGTGTGGAACGAACCGGACCTGGACGTCTTCTGGGATCCAGGGAAGAAGACCACCATGCTCGACGCCTATCTGGAACTCTACAAATACACGTCGCGCGCGGTCAAGTCCGTCAACAAGGCGTATCCGGTCGGCGGTCCCTCCGGCGCCGGGCTCGACTTCATCGCCCCGCTCGTGAAATACTGCCGCAAGAACCGCCTGCCGCTGGATTTCATTTCGTTCCACCAGTACGGATTCGATCCGGAAAACCCGGCGCTGCCGAAGATCGACCGGTTCGGCGGCAATTACATCTACCTGATGAAGAACCTCCGGCATGTGGCCGACTGCTTCAATAAGAAACTGGAAGACATCCGCAAAAACCTCCGTTGCGACGTCCCCGTCTACATCACCGAGTGGCACGCGTCGCCGTCTCCGGTCGATCCTGTGCACGATTCTTATTTCGCCGCGCCGTTCATCCTGGAACAGCTCCGCAATACGGAGAAAATGGCGTGCATGAGCCTGTGGACGTTCACAGACATCTTCGAGGAATGCGGCCCCGCGCCGCGTCCGTTCCACGGCGGTTTCGGCCTCATGACGTTCCAGAGCATCCCGAAGGCCGCCTACCGTGCATACCAGTGCCTCGCCTCGCTCGGTCCGACGGAGCTTGTCTCCAGCGACGCGTCGTCCTACGTCTGCAAGGACGCGAAGGGCGGCGTGCAGGCGCTTTTCTGGGACCTGACCCATCCGACGCAGGGCGGCAGGATCAGCAACCAGGACACGTTCTTCGATCCGCACCCGGCCAAGGACAAAGGCCATGCGCTGTTCCGCATCGCCGGACTGAAGCCCGGCGAATACGATCTGCGCGTGACCCGCATCGGCTACCGGGCCGGGGATGCTTATTCCGCGTGGCTGGAGGAGGACGGCGCGAAGACGGACATCAGCCGCGAGGAGATCGCGCGACTGGAACGCGTTTCGCGGCTTCGTCCGATGTACCGGGCGCAGGTCTCCGTCATGAAGGGCGAGGAGTTCCAGCTCGGACTGGATATGAAGCAGAACGACGTCTATTTCGTGGAGCTGGTCCCGCTGAAGTAAAACAGACCGTTTTCCGTTTTATCCGATGAAATGAAAAATCCCGTGCCGCGTTCAAAACGGCACGGGATTCGATTTTCCTATGAACGGAGGAGTCAGGATTTCTCCGGTTCGGAGGCGGGAGCCTGCGCGGGGGCGGCTTCTTCCTGAGGCATGCTTTCACTTGCCTTTTCGTCCGCTTTTGCCCCTTCTGCGGAACTTCCCTCAATGCTGGACTTCAGCCATTCCTGGAAATCTCCTTCCGGGTCGAGCGGGATCAGCGGGCTTCCGGCCGTTTCTCCCGGGATATTGTTGTCGTCCTGCGTTTTTTCCGCGGGCTTCTTATCCGGCTTTTTTGCAGGTTTCTTCGCAGGCTGTTTTGCCGCGGCCTTCTTTTCGGCGGGCTTTGCCTCGGATTCCTTCACAACCGGTTTCGGCGGAGAATACTTTTTCACGAATCCGTCGAGATAGTCGGAATAGCGTTTCGGCGGATCGAAATCCATGATCTCGTTCATTTTCCGGCGGTGCCTCTCCGCGCTCCCGTCGGCTTTCACGAAATCAATATAAACCTCTCCGTTGGCGTCCAGCAGGAGCATGGTCGGGAGTGTGCCGATGCCGTACTTCGTGCGGAGTTCGCGGTTCTGCTGCGCGAGGGCCTTCGGCTGAAGGTGGATCGCGGTGGGGAAGTCGACCTTCATGAGCACGAGGCTTTTGTCGGCGTAGTTCTGGAACTTTTTCTGGCTGAAGATGGTGCGTTCGAGACTGAGGGCTGCCGCCGAGTCCGAATTTGTGAACAGGATATAGATCGGCCGTCCCGTCTTCAGCGATTCGGCTTTGGCTTTTTCGAAATCGGTAAGCCATTCCCCCGCGGCGAGACCGGGGAAAAGCGAGACTGTCGTCAGGAAGCAGCAAAGGGCGAAAAGTTTTCTCATAGGTTCACTCCTTTCTGTTATGTCTGTTGTGGGGCTGGTGTTTCATTTTTAACATACTATCAAAAACGGAGAAAGTCAAATCGAAATGCTGTTGCGGCGTCTTTTTTTGCATTTCGGACGGCTCAACTGAGGACTTTGATCAGGGACTCCTGGGTGACCGGCTTCATGACGATGGCGTCGAAAATGTCCATGTTGAAGTTCGAATTGTTTTCCGTGTCCGCGGTGACGGCAAAGAGCTTGATTCCTTTCCATTCCGGGTTTGCGCGAATGGCCGTCGCGAGCTCCATGCCGTTCATTTCCGGCATCCAGAGGTCGAGCAGCGCGATGTCGGGCTTCGTGGTCTTCATAAGCTCCAGCGCCTTTGCGCCGGAAGGCGCGGAGATCGGATCGAATCCCATCTTGCGGAGCATGGCGCAGAGGACTTTCACGTTGAGCGGGACGTCGTCGACGACGAGGATCTTCTTGGAGAGGTCCAGTTTGCCCGTGGAGGCCTGTTCGCCTTCAGTAAGCTGGGCTTTGCTGCAGATTTCGATGTCGGGAAGAAGAATGGTGAACACGCTTCCTTTTCCGACCGTGCTTTCGACCGTGAGGGAACCTTTCATGCAGTCGACAAGGCGTTTTGCGATGGAAAGCCCGAGTCCCGTCCCATTTTCCGTTCGGATGCCGCGGTAGGACGACTTGTCCTGGACGAACGGTTCGAAAATCTTCGAGAGGGATTCCTTCGAGATGCCGCAGCCGGTGTCGGCGATGCGGATGGTGAGCGCGGCGCGTGTTTCGTTCAGCTTGAAGAACGTCAGCGTGACGGACACGGAGCCCTGTTTCGTGAACTTGACGGCGTTTCCGATCACGTTGAGGAGGACCTGGCGGAG
Source organism: Victivallales bacterium (assembly GCA_045114455.1). Classification (GTDB taxonomy): domain Bacteria; phylum Verrucomicrobiota; class Lentisphaeria; order Victivallales; family UBA1829; genus UBA1732. The sequence goes on along the minus strand of JBGUKN010000050.1, from coordinate 52,096 downwards.
ACGGCGTTCATCCAGATTGAGGACGGGGAGGTCGTCCGGGACGGACGTGACCAGTTCGATCCCCTGCGATTTCGCCTTGGCCGTGAAAACCGCCTCGAGCTCGAACAGAAGTTCGCGGAGATTGATCGGTTCCGGCTGGATGACCATCTGGTCGGCGTCGAGCTTGGAGAGGTCGAGGATGTCGTTGATGAGCGAGAGCAGGGCGTTGCCCGCGTAATGGATGCTGCGGAGATATTCGCCGGCCTCGGCGGGCGGAAGCGACTCGTCCTGAAGCAGCTGGCTGAATCCGAGGATGGCGTTGAGCGGCGTGCGGATCTCATGGCTCATGGTGGCGAGGAAGAGGCTCTTCGCCTTGGCGGCGGACTCGGCGGTCTTGATGGCATTGTTCAGCTCGGTGACATCAGTGCCGCTGCCGAAAACGAGCGTTCTGCCGTCGGCAGACGTGAATGCCACGTGGGAGATCTGCACCATGATCTCGCCGTTGTGGCCGGGAGCTTTTATCACGTGCGTGGTGATCTGCCCCTCGTTCCGGAGCGCCTCCTCGTCCATATCCTTAAAGTTCTTTGCGGTCTCGGGGCTGAAGAGTTCGTCATAGGTCGTACCGAGAACCTTTTCCTCGGAGATGTTCATCTGATAGCAATACTTCTGGTTCGCCATGATCAGCGTACCGCCTGTGCTGTAGTCGCGGACCGTGGCGGTGCTGGGCAGGAGGTCGAACAGTTTTTTGAGGAGGATCGTGGCGTTCGCGGCTTCTGTCTCCAAGTTGCGGACCTTCGTGATGTCCTGAAGCATGAAGAAGTAGCGCGGATGCTTTTTCGCCGAATACTTGTCCTTCACGGCGATGATGCGGAAATGCCGGCGTTCGCCGAAGAAATCGCTGCGGAAGGTGCATTCGAGCGTGTCGGCCTTTCCGTGGAAGAGCGCGCGCCGATGAGTCATATAGTTCTGCAGGTCGTCCTTGATGATCCAGTCTTCGGGCTGAACGGCTTTCCCGTTTTCGAACGGCCAAACTGCCTCGGCTTGCGACGGCGCGTCAAGGACATCGGTATCCGGCGTGTAGTAGAAATATCCGAGGTTCGCGAGCGACGTTGCCGTCTGGAGTGCATGGGTTTTGCGGTCGAGTTCCTCCCGGCGTTCGTATTCTTCCGTGATGTCGCGGAAGACGACGATCACGCCGATGAGGGCGTTCTTTGCTCCCCGGATGGGAGAGGTGGACGTGGAGATGCGGCGTTTTGTGCCGTCCTTGGAAACAATGGTGATGTTGTCGCTGCTTGAGATGATGCGGTTTTCGCGGATGGCGGTTTCAACGGGGGATGCGAGCGTGGCGGAACCCTCTGGCGAGGTGGTGTTGAAGACCTCCTGCACCGTTTTTCCTTCGGCTTCCGCCTGGGTGTATCCGGTCAGCTTTTCCGCGGAGTGGTTGACCATCGTGACGAATCCCATGCGGTCCGTGACGATGACGCCGTCGCCGATGGCGCGGAGCGTGAACTGAAGCCTTGTGGCGAGGTTGAACGCCTTTTCGCGGAGTTCGGCCATTTCGGTGGTGTCCTGCGCGACGACCAGGACGGCTTCATGGTTGAAGATCTTTTTGTCGAGCTTGGTCAGTGTGACGGTGTAGTTCTTTTCCCCATGCTTGCGGTTGATGGTCATTGTCTTGCCGGAGATCGCCGTCTCGGCCATTTCGACGCGGATGGTGTTGGTAAGCGTCGTGCGGAGATCGTCGAGATTTTGCGAAGCGTCCGGGTCATTGAACGGCACGTGCGAATAGAGGACTTCGCCGGACGTGGAATAAGCGGCGACGAGGAGCGGCATGTGTCCGTGGATCGCGAGGAAGCGTCCGGTCATCCTGCGATACTTGAAGAAATAGATGAGCCCGCCGAGGAAAAACGCGCAGAGGAGGGTGAAAAGAGCCGCAAGCGTGGTGAGCAGCTCCTGATTCCGCTGGACCCAGGACTCCGGCTCGTTGACCCAGACGGCGTCGCCCGGGATTGCCGTTTCGTCGTAATCCCAGTAGTTGATGCGTTTGTAGTTGATGGTGCAGATCTCGGGGATGGTGACAGGATCGAGGTTGGACGCGTTCCAGGACCCTCTGGCATTTGCGAGGTGCTTGGTCAGGGCGGCAGTTTCCTTGCCGACGTCCTCGATGGATGACATGTAGCCACCGACTGCGAAGTCCAGCAGGACACGCCGCCGTCCGATGATCGGCAGGTCGTCGCGCACCTGCATGAGCTGGTACCACATGGTCGAACGGCTGCCGATGTTCGGCAGGTAGATATCCCAGTCGCAGGAGACGATGAAGGAATCTGCGGGCGCTGTGGCAAGTTTCCGGAACGCGGCGTCGCGGTCCGCTTCCGAGTCGCTGTTGATGTAGACCGTAGTGAAGTCGCAGATGCCGGCGAATTCGTTTCTGAGCGTGATGTCCTGCCTGTCGGACCAGGCGTATCGCGAGACCAGCAGTACGACGTGCGGGCGGTCGGGGAACAGCTTCAAGCCGAAATTGATGTTAGTGCGCGGGTCCATCCGCCGGATGACCGCGGTCGTGTTCGGATGAAGGCGGCGCCATTCCTCCGGGAACGTCTTCATGTTGGAAAGGATGACGGCCGTCGATTCCGGGACGCTCGGCAGAATGTTTTTCAGCGTGTTTGTGGCCGGTTCGCCGAAGGTCACGATCAGCTTGTATTTCCCCGCTTCGATCGCATCCTTCTTCGCGCTCAGTTTCTCGTCCCATGCCGTCTGGTTCAGCTGGTGCAGCGAATCCAGTTCGACCAGGTCGCTTTCGAACATGATGCCGAGGTTTGCAAGTTCATTGAAGAACGCGGCGGTCAGGTCCGTGCGGATTTCGCTGGCGGTGTGTTCGGAGAAAATGATCAGGATATTGAACTGCCGCCTGTCCTGTGCGAACGACTGGAACGTCGCGGTGAAGCAGAACAACAGAAGGAGAACGATGTGGAATAATCTTTGTGGCAGGCCGGAAAATGGACTTTGGCCGGATCTGGTCTTGCGTGCAAGATGAACAGTCATGTCAGTACCTCATTTTTTCGACTGAATTCAAATGCGTCCAGAATGCAGAAAAAAGGTCTGCTTTCTTTTGCCTTTATATCCATAACTTACAGCAAAAAAAACAGAATGCAAGTCCATAATAGAGGAAAAAGAGTTTTTTTTCATATCTCCTTGCTTTTTTTCGTTTCCGTGTTATAGTAACTGCTTTTGAACAAAACTCCGCACACTTCAGCATAAAACCGTTTTCCTGTTTCCGCCTGATCCGGCCGGATGCGGGGATCCGTATCCCGAAATTGTTTTCCGTTCAACGGACGCCGTTCCCGGCGTCCGCACGGAGTCTGCCGGATCACAAATCGACTGTCGCTATGAAAAACAATATTCAGACAATCCGCACCGTGCAGTTCGTCACGGTCGTCGGGATGATATTGAACCTGGTCCTTGTCTTCGCCAAGGCCGTGGGCGGACTGCTGTTCTACAGTCAGGCGCTGCTTGCCGACGCCGTGCACAGTTTGTCCGACCTCGTGACAGACCTGGCGGTGATTTTCGGCGTGAAATTCTGGACCGCGCCGCCGGACCGCTCGCATCCGTACGGACATCGCCGCATCGAAACGCTCGTTTCAGCGTTCATCGGCATCGCGCTCGCCGCCGTGGCGATCGGACTTGCTTCAGATGCCGTCGGCACGCTTCGTCATGGATCGGAACATGGCCCTGCCGGATTCGCGTTTGTGTTCGCCATTTTTTCCGTTGTTTCCAAGGAAGCGCTGTTCCGCTGGACCCGCCGGAAGGCGCGCGAAGTCCGTTCCACCGCAATGGAGGCAAACGCCTGGCACCACCGCAGCGACGCGATCAGCTCGATCCCGGCAGCCGTCGCCATCGCCATCGCGTATTTCTTCCCGAAACTTCACTTCGTCGATCCGGTCGGCGCCATTATCGTTTCGGGGTTCATCCTGCACTCCGCCTGGAAGATCATCCAGCCCACCCTGATGGAGCTTTCGGAGGCGGGTGTTTCCCCGGAGGATCAGAAGAAGATCTACCGCATGGCAGCGTCGCTTCCCGGTGTCATCGGCGCGCACGCGCTCCGCACGCGCAATGTCGGCAGCGCGATCTGGGCGGACATCCACATCACCGTCGATCCCGACATGACCGTCCGGGAAGGGCACGATCTCTCGCACCAGGTCCGCGATCTGCTGGTCAATTCCGATCTGAACATCGTCGACGTGGTCGTCCACCTGGAACCGCCGTCTCCTTCGCGCGCCAAATGCGCTTTGGGAAAGAATCAGGATCAGCCCGACCTTCCGTTCCGTTTTTGAGCTTCGTCTTCCGGGCGGGACTCTCAGACATCCCGCCTTCGTTACCGGAAAAGGACGGAACGGGCGGAATTTTATCCGGGCGTCCGCGATTCGGATGAATAACGATTCGTTCGACCGCGGTGTGTTTCCAGGCATCTTTGTAAAGAAATATAGCTGATCTATCCGGTATCTCGAAAAGAAACGTGCCGAATGTCGCGCACCGGAAAGAAAAATCGTTAGTTTTTAAGCATTTTTCAGGAAAACGATTTGAAAAATCGGGGAAATGGGAGTAAATTATATATTCGATAAAAAAATATCGAATGCGGCCGCCGGTCTTCTCCGCCGCCCGTTTCGAGTTGTTTCCGAACTGTCTACATTTATTTCACTGCATAACTGGAGCCGTTTATGAAACGCAAGATCGTCATCTGTATGGGAAGCAGCTGCTTTGCCCGCGGCAACGAGGAGAACCTCCGCGTGATCGAGGATTTCCTGAAATCGAACAACCTGCAGGCGGACGTGCTTCTTTCCGGCCGCTGCTGCGCGGGCATCTGCTCCGAAGGGCCGAACATCATCATCGACGATACGACTTACAGCCATGTGAGCAGGGAAGCCCTGATCGATATTCTGAACCGCGAATTCCTCGCGAAACAATGACAGGACGGGACCAATGAACCAGGGATATCCGGTATTTACCGCCGACGCCGAGTGCCAGGACTGCTTCAAATGCGTCCGGCGCTGCCCCGTCAAGGCGATCAAGGTCGAGGAGGGACACGCCTCCGTCATGCCCGAACTCTGCATCGCGTGCGGCGGCTGCGTGGAAGTCTGCCCCGTCCATGCCAAGAAGATCCGCGACGATATGACGCGCGCCCGCCAGCTCATCCTCGGCCCCGATCCCGTCTATGTCTCGCTGGCGCCCTCGTGGGTGAGCGAGTTCAAGGGGCTTCCGGCGAAGAACATGATCGCCTCGCTGAAGAAGCTCGGATTTGCCGGAGTCGGCGAGACTGCGATCGGCGCGCAGGCGGTGTCGGACGCGCTTGCGCTGGAGCTGAAGGATTTCAGGAGCGGACTGAAGATTTCGTCCGCGTGTCCCGTGGTGGACGATTTCATCTGCAAATACATGCCGGAGTTCGCGCCGTGCATCACGAAGGTGCTGTCGCCCGCGCTGACACACGCGAAAATATTGAAGAAGGAATTCGGCGAGAATGCGAAAGTGGTGTTCATCGGTCCGTGCATCGCGAAGAAGAACGAATCCGACCGGCACGGCGACCTGATCTCGCTGGCGATGCTGTTCTCGCGTCTGCGCCAGTGGTTCCGCAGCATGCAGATCGACCCGTGGCGCGTGGAAACGACCGATGAGGACGTCTTCGTGCCGCAGACCGCTCGCGAAGGCACGCTGTACCCGATCGAAGGCGGCATGAACGACACGATCAAGCTTCATCCGGGCTGCGGCCATGTGAAATACGTCGCCGTGACCGGGCTCGACAGTCTCCGCCTCACGCTCGAGGGGCTTCATCCGCGCGACATCCGCGAACCGGTCTTCCTGGAAACGCTCGCCTGCCAGGGCGGCTGCGTCCACGGACCCGGCACCGAGCACGGCGCCCCCGGCCTGATGGAACGCCTCCGCATTCTTCGGATGGCGGACGTGCCGGAGACGGTGGCGGACCGCGAACCGGGCGTGACGCTGGACCTGGATTACAAGGAGGAGCCCGCGGCGGGAAAAGACGTTTCCCTGCACGAGATCCGTCAGGCGCTGCTCCGGGTCGGCAAGAAGAACAAGGAAGACGAGTTGAACTGCGGCGGCTGCGGGTACAATACCTGCCTGAACTTCGCGAAGGCGCTGATCGCGGGCAAGGCCGAGCCGAACATGTGCGTCTCCTACATGCGGAAACTCGCGCAGAAGAAGTCCAACGCCATCCTGCGGTGCATCCCGGCGGCGGTCGTGATCGTGGACCAGAGCCTCACGCTCATCGAATCCAACCACAGGTTCGCCGAACTCTGCGGGGAAGCCGCGCTCGACGTCTGGAGCGTGCTTCCCGGCATGGCGGGCGCCGCGCTTGATACCTTCATCAATTTCTCCGACCTCTTCCGCGAGGTCCTGACCACGAAGGAAGAGCTTTCGCGCGACACGATCCACGTGAACGGACGGCTTATAAGCCTTTACATTTTCAATATCGACCCGGGACAGGTCGTCGGCGCGATGATGTTCGACGTCACGCGCACGGAGTTCCGCCGCGAGGAGATCGCCGCCCAGGCACGCGAAGTGATCCGCAAGAACCTGGCGACGGTGCAGGACATCGCCTGCAAGCTCGGCGAGCACATGGCCGACACGGAGATGCTGCTGCGCTCCATCGCGGAAAACTATGCGGATTCGCCGGCCGATGACGAATTCCGGAAGAAATACAAATGATCGCTGGGTGACGGGAGCATGAGCGAACCATTCTTCGTAGACCTCGGATTCAGCCAGTGCCGCAAGCACGGCGAGGACATCTGCGGCGACGCCTTCAAGTTCATCAAGAACATGGAGGATTCGCGCGTGGTGGCCGTGCTGTCGGACGGTCTGGGCAGCGGCGTGAAGGCCAATATCCTGGCCTCCATGACCGCGACCATGGCGCTGAAGTTCGCCAACGAGCTCAACGGTCCCCGCGGCATCCTGCACGCCGCCGAGATCATGATGGACGCCCTGCCGATCTGCCAGGTCCGCAAGATCAGCTACGCCACGTTCACGATCCTGAACGCCTGGCCGGACGGCAACGTCCGCATCATCGAGATGGGCAATCCGGCGTTCGTGCTGCTCCGCAACGACAAGGTCGTGCCCGTGCCCTACGACGAGCTGAACCCGTCCAAATACGACAACCGCAGCATGAAAGTATACCATTTCAAGGTCGACATGTGGGACCGGATCGTCTTCTTCTCCGACGGCGTCACCCAAGCCGCGATCGGCTCGGATGATCTCCCGCTCGGCTGGCGCGAAAGCGGCGTGTCGGACTATCTGGTTGATTATCTGAACAACTGCCCGGACGCGTCCTCCTACGAGGTCGCGGAGCATGTGATCGGCGAAGCGATCAGCAAGGAGCCGCACAACATCAACAAGGACGACATGACCTGCGCCGCGCTGTATTTCCGGCTGCCGCGCGAGATGCTGCTCTTCACCGGGCCGCCCTACGATTCCGCCCGCGACGCCGAATGCGCGTCGTTCCTGAAGAATTTCGTGGGCGACAAGGCGATCTGCGGCGGCACCAGCGCGGAGATCGTGTCGCGCGAACTCGGCCGCGAACTGAAAATGGACCTCTCGAGCATTTCCCCGGACATGCCCCCGATGTCGACCATGGACGGCGTCAACCTCGTGACGGAAGGCATCTTCACGCTCTCGAAAGCGGCGACGTACCTGGAGTCGATGGGCAGCGTGCGCCGCAACGACCCCGCCGGACTGCTGACCGGGCTGATGCTCCGCAACGACGTGATCACGTTCCTGGTCGGGACGCGCATCAACGAGGCGCACCAGGACCCGAACCTGCCGCACGACCTGGAGCTGCGGCGGAACATCGTGCAGCGTCTGGCGCGGACGCTGGAGACCCAGTACCTGAAGAAAGTCATCATCAAATACGTTTAACGAATCACAAACCGATTTCCAATACCCTAACCCACACATCAACCCCATGGAGAAACCTATGCAGGAAACCCTGGAAAAGACGCGCGCGATGGTGCACCACCTCGCCGCGGTCAACGAGATCCTCGAAAAGAACGGGAACGACCCCTCCCGGCTCATCCCGATCCTTCAGGAGGTGCAGGAAGTTTACAAGTACCTCTCGAAGGACGTCATCAGCTATGTGGCCACGTCGCTTGACGTGCCCGTGGCGCATGTGTACGGCGTGGCGACGTTCTACGCCCACTTCTCCCTGAACCCCAAGGGAAAACACATCTTCCGCCTCTGCGACGGCACCGCCTGCCACGTGAAAAAGTCCATGGGACTGCTCGAGGCCATCTACAAGAAGCTCGGCCTCAGCGACGAGAAACGCACGACCGACGATCTCCTCTTCACCGTCGAGATCGTGAACTGCCTCGGCGCCTGCGGCCTTGCCCCCGTGATCGTCATCGACGGCGAAGTCCACGGCCAGGCCACCCCGGAACAGGTCGAGAAGATCATCGACGAGATCACGGCCGCCGAAGCCGCCGCCGCGGAATCCGAAACCAAGTAACGAAGGGAATCACATACGATGAGCACCGAAATCAAAACGCCGAATCTGGAAGAGATCGCCGCGAACTATAAAAAAGTCGTCGCCAAGCTCAAACGCCGCATCATCATCTGCGGCGGCACCGGCTGCATCGCCAACGGTTCCATGAAGGTCCGCGACGCCATCTGCGCCGAGCTCGAAAAAGCAGGCGAACACATCGAAGTCGTCCTCGACCGCCACGACTGCTCGAAGAACGAGGGCGTCACCTACTTCTCCAAGTCCGGCTGCCAGGGATTCTGCCAGATGGGCCCGATCCTCCGAATCGAACCCGAAGGGATCTTCTATTGCCACGTGAAGCCCGAAGACGCGGCCGAGATCGTCCATGTGACGCTCATCGGCGGCGAGATCATCGACCGTCTGGTCTACGTCGACCCCGTCAGCGGCAAGGCCTGCCGCCACGAGGACGAGATCGCGTTCTACTCCCGCCAGACCCGCGTCGTGCTGGCCAACTACATGATCGAGCCCGACGACGTCGAGGAATACATCGCCCGCGAGGGTTACATCGGCGCCCGCAAGGCCATCACCGAGATGACCCCGGAACAGGTCTGCCAGACCATGATCGACGCCGGTCTCCGCGGCCGTGGCGGCGGCGGCTTCCCCACCGGCCTCAAGTGGAAATTCACGCTCGCTTCCCAGAACGATAAGAAATACGTCATCTGCAACGGCGACGAAGGCGACCCGGGCGCGTTCATGGACCGCTCCGTCATGGAAGGCAATCCGCACGCCGTGCTCGAAGGCATGATGATCGCGGGCCGCGCGATCGGAGCCGACGAAGGCGTGGTGTACGTCCGCGCCGAATACCCGCTGGCCGTCGAACGCATCCGCAAGGCCATCGCCGACGCGACCGAATACGGCCTGCTCGGCAAGAACCTCTTCGGCACCGACTTCGGCTTCACCATCCGCGTAATGGAAGGCGCGGGCGCGTTCGTCTGCGGCGAAGAGACCGCCCTGATCGCCTCCGTGGAAGGCAAGCGCGGCATGCCGATGCCGAAGCCGCCGTTCCCGGCGCAGAAGGGCCTCTACGGCAAGCCGACCGTCATCAACAACGTGGAAACGCTCGCCTCCGTGGCGTACATCATCCGCAACGGCGCGGAGAAGTACCGCTCCGTCGGCCCGCAGAACTCCCCCGGCACGAAGACGTTCGCTCTGACCGGCCACGTGGCGAACACCGGCCTCATCGAAGTCCCGTTCGGCACCACGCTCCGCGAGATCGTCTACAACATCGGCGGCGGCGTGACGGACAACACCGGCAAGGTGACCGGCGAAGACTTCAAGTCCGTGCAGATCGGCGGCCCGTCCGGCGGCTGCCTGGTCCCCGACCTCCTCGACCTCCCGCTCGACTTCGACTCCCTAAAGAGCGCGGGCGCCATGGTCGGTTCCGGCGGACTCGTGGTCATGAACAAGCAGACCTGCATGGTCCGCATCGCGCGGTTCTTCATGCAATTCACGCAGAACGAATCCTGCGGCAAGTGCGTGCCGTGCCGCGAAGGCACGAAGCAGATGCTCGCGCTGCTGGACGACATCATCGAAGGCCGCGCCACGGCCGAGACGCTCGATCTCCTCGAGAAGACCGCGAAGGCCGTCCAGCTCGGCTCCCTCTGCGGCCTCGGCAAGACCGCCCCGAACCCGGTCCTCTCCACCCTGCGCTATTTCCGCAAGGAGTACGAGGATCACGTCTTCCGCAAGATCTGCCCGACCGGCGAATGCAAGGCGCTCGCCCGTCCCGAGATTGACCCCGCGAAGTGCAAAGGCTGCACGGCCTGCGCCCGCAAGTGCCCCGTCGGCGCGATCACCGGCAAGGTGAAGACCGCGCACAGCATCGACCCCGAAAAATGCATCAAGTGCGGCGCGTGCAAGGCCGCGTGCAAGTTCGGCGCAGTCAAGGGAATCTGAAAACCATAAGGATCATTCATCATGGCCGATACCGTTAAAACATTGACCGTCAACGGACGGGAAGTCACGTTCACGAACGAACGCAACCTTCTTGAAGTCATCCGCAAGGCCGGAATCGAAATCCCGACCTTCTGCTACCACTCCGAACTGAGCATCTACGGCGCGTGCCGCCTCTGCCTTGTCCTCGTCGAAGGCAAGGGCATCATGGCGTCCTGCTCCACCGCCCCTGCGCCCGGCATGGTCGTCCACACGGACACCAAGGAAATCCGCGACATGCGCAAGATCAGCGTGGAACTCCTGCTCGCCAACCACAGCCGCGAATGCCCGACCTGCGCCCGCAACGAGAACTGCACCCTGCAGCGCATCGCCTTCCAGCTCGGCGTTCAGGACATCCGCTTCAAATCCGTGAAGAAGGACGACCCGATCGACTTCTCCTCCCCGTCGCTCGTCCGCGACCCGAACAAGTGCGTGCTCTGCGGCGACTGCGTGCGCGTCTGCTCCGAAATCCAGGGGATCGGCGCGATCGACTTCTCCAACCGCGGCTCGAACGCCCGCGTGGCTCCGGCCTTCGGCGCCTCCCTCGGCGCGGTCGAGTGCGTGAACTGCGGCCAGTGCGCCGCGGTCTGCCCCACCGGCGCGATCGTGCCGAAGCAGGACCGCAACCGCGTGTGGGACGCCCTGTACGACCCCACCAAGACCGTCGTGGTGCAGATCGCCCCGGCCGTCCGCGTGGCGCTGGGCGAGTACTTCGGCGCGAAGCCGGGCGAGAACGTGGCGGGCAAGCTCGTCGCCGCCCTGAAACTCATGGGCTTCAAGCATGTCTATGACACCAGCTTCTCCGCCGACATGACCATCTTCGAGGAGGCAACCGAGCTCATCGACCGCATCGCCAATGGCGGCACGCTCCCGATGTTCACCAGCTGCTGCCCCGCCTGGGTCAAGTTCGCAGAGATCTACTTCCCCGAAATGATCCCGCATATTTCCAGCTGCCGTTCCCCGCAGGCCATGTTCGGCTCCATCGCCAAGAAAGTCCTGCCCGAACAGCTCGGCTGCAAGCGCGAGGACCTCGTGGTCGTCTCCATCATGCCCTGCACGGCGAAGAAGTTCGAGGCCCAGCTGCCGAAGTTCAACGTCGACGGCAAGCAGGAAGTCGACATCGTCGTGACCACCAGCGAAGTCCAGCGCATGATCAATTCGATGGGCATCAAGCTCAATGAGCTCCAGCCCGAAGCGTTCGACATGCCCATGGGATTCGCCACCGGCGGCGGCGTCATCTTCGGCGCGTCCGGCGGCGTCATGGAAGCCGCGCTCCGCTATGCGGTCGAAAAGCTTGACGGCAAGCCGCTTGCCTCCGTCGACTTCAAGGCCGTCCGCGGCATGAACACCCTCAAGGAAGCCACCGTGACCGCGGCAGGCAGGGAAATCCATGTGGCGGTTGTCCACGGCCTCGCCAACGCCAAGCGCCTCATCAACGACGTCCGGTCCGGCAAAGCCCACTACGATTTCGTCGAAGTCATGGCGTGCCCCGGCGGCTGCATCTCCGGCGGCGGCCAGCCCGTCGGCGTCACGGACGCGATCCGCATTCAGCGCCAGCAGGGCCTTTATGCTGCTGACAAGTCCCAGCAGGTCCAGAAGAGCCAGGACAACTTCCTGGTCGACCAGTGCTACAAGGACCACATCGGCGGCAAGCCCGGTTCCCACGAGGCGCACCACCTGCTGCACACGGTCTACCAGAACCGCAGCCAGCTCTTCGACGCCAAGATCCCGATCATGCGCGGCACCGCTCCGGAACGCTTCATGATCACCGTCACGATCTGCGCCAAGCAGGACAACTGCCCCGGCCAGCTCCTGATCGGCATGATCTCCGAGTACGTCCGCAGCAAGAACTATACAGACAAGGTCGACATGGACGCCGCGTTCTCGTCCCGCCCCGAACAGGACGGCACGATCTGCGTGACCATCGGTGACGAAGTCGTCGAGCGCACCAAGTTCAGAAACGCCCTGAACACGCTGGAACAGCTTCAGAACCAGGCCGCGTTCGAGACGATCAAGAAGAAGATCGACGAGAGTGTCGCCAAGCTCGGCTGACACACGGAGAGTGCTGATACAGTGCCCGGCTCCGTCCGGGGGAGGACAAGTCCTCCACTGAAATAGTGTGCCCGGCTCCGTCCGGGCACACGGAGTGAGCTGAAACAGAGTCAGGTCAGGCTTTGCTCGGACACGTGCTCTCGCGCAGCAGAGCACAGAAACGTCACCACTTGTGGTGTCCGCCCCTTTCCGGGGGCGGATTTTTTTTTGTTTTTTTATTGTATTTCGCGCGGGACGTGCTATATTAGTGTGATATCGAGGTGAATGAATGGGAAAAGTCCTGACAGCCGTTATTTATGTCCTGCTGGTGCTGGTGCTGATCGTATCCGGCATCCTGGTGTTTCCTGCGTACCGGAAGTACAAGCGCACCAAGCAGGATGTGTTCAGCCTCCGGGCCGATCTGGACCGCAAGAAGGCGGAATACCTCACGCTCCAGCAGGAAGTCCACGACCTCCAGCACAATGCCTCCGCCGTCGAGAAAGTCGCCCGTGAACAGTATCATCTGGGCCGCGAGGGCGAAGTGATCTATATCTACTCCGAGTAAACGCATGGAGCGGATTTCCTGCACCGACGCATCCGCCGCCTCGGTCTTCTGCGATGTCCTGCGGCGAGAAGACGGCGTCCTGCTTGTTCCGACCGAGACCGTCTACGGCCTGGTCTGCGATGCGGCGCACGAAGCCGCCCGGGCGAAGATCTACGAGATGAAACGGCGTCCCGCGTCCAAACTCCTCACGCTTTTTTTCGCCTCCCGTCAGGCTGCGGAGACGGCGTTTCCCGGCATGCCGGAGACGGCGAAACGGTTCGCGGCGGCATTCTGTCCCGGTCCCGTGACACTGATCGTGCCGGACGGCGACGCGTTCACCGGATTCCGCATACCCGATCATCCTGCACTGCTGAACCTGCTTGCGGCTTACGGGCGTCCGCTGGCGTCGACCAGTGCGAACCTTTCCGGCCGGCCTCCGGCGCACACCGCGGACGAGGCTCTGAAATCGCTTGCGATCCCGCCCGACGGCGTGCTGGACGGCGGTGCGATTCCGCCGGATTCCGCTGCGTCGACCGTGATCAGGATCGAACCTGGCGGCGCATGGAGCATCCTGCGTCCGGGTCCGGTCACGGAAGACATGCTCCTCGCTGCGCTGAAGTAAGGCGCCGGGACGTTTCCGCCTCTCGCAGGTTGCGCGAAAGACTTGCATTTTCTGGAAAATGTGATATTTTATTATGCCTGCTTTTTTTCGGGAAAGATTAGATAATTCCGATTGCGGGCATCATCCATGAAAGGACAACGATATTGAAAACCGCGTTTTTATTTTCGGGGCAGGGCGCCCAGGCCGTCGGCATGGGGAAGGACCTGTACGAGACCTCTCCCGCGGCGAAAGCCGTTTTCGACCGCGCCGACGCCGTGCTCGGCCGCAGCCTGTCCAAGCTTTGCTTTGAAGGCCCGGAATCCGACTTGACCGCGACGGCGAACTGCCAGCCCGCGATCTATACCACCAGCATGGCATGTCTGGCCGCCTGGCTGGAACGGAATCCCGGCGAGGAAGCCGTTGCCGCGGGCGGTCTGAGCCTCGGCGAATATGCGGCGTTCGCATCCGCCGGGACGTTCACGTTCGAAGACGGCCTGAAGCTCGTGGCGAAGCGCGCCGCCCTGATGGACGCAGCCTGTCATGAAGCCGAGGGCGGCATGGCCGCCATCATCGGCGGCGACCCGGCGGTGATCGCGGAAGTCTGCACGGAATGCGGCATCGACGTGGCGAACTACAATTCGCCCGGACAGATCGTCATCAGCGGCGTGAAGGAACTGGTGCTGAAGGCGTGCGGCATCCTGAAGGAACGCGGCGTCAAGCGCGCTCTGCCTCTGAACGTGGCGGGAGCGTTCCACAGCCGCATGATGGCTTCGGCGGGTGCCGCGCTGGCTCCCGTGCTGGATGCCACGCCCATGAATGCCCCGAAATTCCCCGTGCTTCAGAATTTCACGGGCGAACCCGAATCCGATCCGGCGAAGATCCGTGCGAACCTGGTCTCCCAGGTCGCGGGCAGCGTCCGCTGGGACACCTGCGTGCGCGTGATGGCCGAACGGTTCGGCGCAGAGCGTTTCGTGGAGTTCGGACCGGGCACGGTCCTGACTGGGCTTGTGCGGAAGATCCTGCCTGGCGCGGCGCTGCACAACGTTTCCGGAGCGGACGGCCTGGCGAACGCCTGACGTCTTTCCGCAAAGAATTACATTTTCTGAAAACAAACACAACCCGAACATACTGAAACCGAATCAGGAGAAACACAATGAGTCAACTCGAAAACAGAGTGGCGCTGGTGACCGGCGGAGCCCGCGGCATCGGCCGTGCGATCTGCGAACGTCTGGCAAAAGAGGGCGCGAAGCTCGCCGTCGTGGATATCATGCAGGAAACCGCGGACAAGACCGTGGCGGAATTCCGAGAGCAGGGCATCGAAGCCATCGCCATCGCCGCGAACGTGGCGAAGGCCGAAGACGCCGAGGCGTCCGTGAAGGCCGTCATGGAGAAATACGGTCGTCTGGACATCCTCGTGAACTGCGCCGGCATCACCAAGGACAACCTGCTCATGCGCATGAGCGAGGCCGACTGGGACGCCGTAATCGCCGTCAACCTGAAAGGCACCTACAATTTCACCAAGGCGGCCATCCGTCCCATGATGAAGGCCCGCTACGGCAAGATCGTGAATATCTCCAGCGTGGTCGGACGTGCCGGAAACGCCGGACAGGTCAATTATTCCGCTTCCAAGGCGGGCGTCATCGGCATCACGAAGTCCGTGGCGAAGGAACTCGGCAGCCGCAACATCATGGTGAACGCGGTCGCGCCCGGTTACATCATGACCGACATGACCGAAAACCTCCCGGACGAAGCCAAGAAGTTCTTCCTGGAACTGATCCCGCTGAAGCGCGGCGGCAAGCCCCAGGATGTGGCCAACGTCGTGGCGTTCCTCTGCGGCCCGGATTCCGACTATGTGACCGGCCAGGTCATCAACGTCTGTGGCGGCTTCCTGATGTAACGTTTTTCATACGGAATGAAAAAAACACATCATTAAGGCTATAAAAACGCAAAAAAGCGTGCAAAGGATTTGCAAAAACGCGAAAACGGTGTATATTATATCTATACATACGTTATGAAAACGAAAACCAACCCTTCATACCATTACGAAAGGATTTAACATGTCCGAAATCGCAACTAAAGTCAAAGAGCTCGTCGTGAAGCAGCTCGCAGTCGCCGAAGACCAGGTCACCGAAGACGCCCGTTTCGTCGAAGACCTGAACGCCGATTCGCTTGACATCGTGGAAATGATCATGGCCCTCGAAGAGGAATTCGGTTCCGAAATCCCGGACGAAGAGGCCGAGAACCTGAAGACCGTCGGCGATGCAATCAAGTACATTGAGAGCAAGGCTGCCGCCAAGGAATAATTTCCTTCTTTTGCTTCCCGGGGTCATTCGTCTTGAGTGACCCCTTTTTTTCTTTTTCCATCCTTTGCGACCGGAGACAAATATAGAATGAACAGACGGCGAGTTGTTATAACCGGATATGGAGCGGTTTCCTGCGTGGGGAACGACGTGAACACCATGTGGGATGCCCTGATCAACGGGCGCTGCGGCATCGGCCGCGTGACCCAGTTCGACCCGAGCGATTTCAAAACTCAGGTCGGCGGAGAGGTGAAGAACCTCGACTGGGCGAGCGTCGTGTCCGAAAAGGACTACCGCAGAGTCGACAGCTTCGTCACGTTCGCCCTGGTCGCTTTCGACGAGGCCCGGCGCGACGCCGGACTGCCCGCCGATTTCCGGGACGAGGGCAGCGGACTTGACGTGAACCGCGTCGGCGTGGTGGTCGGCAGCGGCATCGGCGGTCTGCATACCATCGAGAGCCAGTGCGCCGTGCTCCTGAACAAGGGACCGAGCCGCGTTTCGCCCTTCATGATCCCGTCCATCATTACGAACATGGCTTCCGGCATGATCTCCATCCGCTGCGGCGCGGGCGGCCCGAACTTCTCGGTCGTCTCCGCCTGCGCCACCGCGACGCACGCCATCGGCGCGAGCTTCGACGCGATCGCCGACGGACGCGCGGATATGATGATCACTGGCGGCGCCGAATCCTCCATCACCCGTCTGGGATATGCCGGCTTCTGCTCCATGAAGGCCATGAGCACCCATTACAACGACACCCCCGAGATCGCCAGCCGTCCGTTCGACCGCGACCGCGACGGATTCGTGATGTCCGAGGGCGCCGGCATCCTGATCCTGGAAGAATACGAACATGCCGTGAAGCGCGGCGCCAAGATTCACTGCGAAGTGGTCGGCTACGGCGCGACCGGCGACGCATTCCATATGACCGCCCCCATGACCGGCGGAGTCGGCGGCATGCGCGCGTTCCAGATGGCCCTGGACAATGCCGGCCTGAACCCGGAAGACGTGGACTACATCAACGCGCACGGCACCAGCACGCACCTCAACGACCTCTGCGAAACGCAGGCGATCAAGGCGCTGTTCGGCGACCATGCCCGCAAGCTGGCGATCAGCAGCACCAAGGGCGCCATGGGCCACGGCCTCGGCGCCGCCGGCGGCTTCGAAACGATCATTGCCTCGAAGACCATCGAGACCGGGATCGTCCCGCCGACCATCAACTACACCACGCCGGACCCCGAGTGCGACCTGGACTACACGCCGAACGTGGCGCGCGAACGCAAGGTCGACGTGGCGCTGAACACCAACCTCGGTTTCGGCGGACATAACGGCGTGATCGTCCTGCGCCGCTGCAAATAACCGGACTTGACAACGTTTCTGACTGGATATTTCAACAATAATAATACAACTTTTTCGGAGGTCCCTCATGAAATCGCTTTCGTTTGCCGTTTCGTTCGCCGCTATGTTCGCTCTCGTCTCCTGCGCCTCCAACGTGCCGCCGCCGGAGGACGAGAAAGCCGAAGCCTGGACCCCCGGAATCCAGTCCTCCTATCCCGACTGGCAGCCGCCCGAGGAAATGCCCGACGGAAATCCGGCCTACGCGGAAGCGTTCGGGGAACCCCGTCCGGTCGACGGCAAGGAGGCAGCCGTCGCGGTCGTAGTCGTCGACGAGACTGCGGAGACCGCGCCCGTGAAGAAAGTGGATGAAACGCCGGATGCCGCCAAGCCGAAGCAGAAGGCGCAGGAACAGCCGCAGCCGGTCGAAGTCAAGCCCGCGGGTCCCGCGAAGTTCATGCGCGTTGACGTGTTCCCGGCCGAAGCCGGAGTTGACGGCGTGTATGCGGTCAACGGCGAACGCGTGAACACCGCCGACCTGAAGAGCGCGCTCAACGACGCGTGCAAGGCGAACAAGGACATCGCCGTGATCGTGTACGGCCGTACCGATTCCACCGTGGCCGACCTGAACGCCGCCGTGGACTACTGCAAGGCCGCCGGCATCACCAAGCTCAACGTGATGACCAACGACGACATCATGGCGCAGCGCAGGGCCGAAGTCCGCGCAGCGAAGGGCATCAAGGACGAGCCCGCGAAGGATGCCGCGAAGGATGCCGCGAAGGATGCCGCGAAGGAGTCCAAGCCGGTCCGCGAAAAACTTGTCGCGGATGATTCCCAGCCCTCCACCGAATACGTCGTGAAGGACGGCGATTCCCTCTCCGTGATCGCCAAGTCGCAATACCGCGACGGCGCCGCGTGGGAGATCATCTTCGACGCGAACAAAGAAATCCTGAACGGGAAGCCGAATTTTCTGAAGCCCGGGATGAAGCTCGTCATTCCGGCGGTGAAAAAAGTTCCCGTCTCCTCGAAGTAAGTTTTTTACGCTCCATGCAATCTACGGAACAGGATCCCGACAGCGCATCCCCCTACAGTAAAACCGGAGGGGGGCGCGTCTATTTCGACAATCCTGGCGCGCTGGAATCGGCGTTTGCCGGGAACCTGACCGGGAATCTCGCTGCGGCGGAGTACAGCCTCGGCGTGAAGTTCGCTTCGCGCGAATCCTGGGCGATGTCCGTGGAGGACACCGCCGACAAACGCGGCGAAGGATTCCTGCGGGAACTCCGCCGTCTTCAGAAGGAA
Source organism: Victivallales bacterium (assembly GCA_045114455.1). GTDB lineage: Bacteria > Verrucomicrobiota > Lentisphaeria > Victivallales > UBA1829 > UBA1732. The sequence goes on along the minus strand of JBGUKN010000050.1, from coordinate 33,542 downwards.
CGCGGACGGTGTCTGGACCAGTCCGAATTCGACCTGGCGCTGGATGCCTGGCGCGAGGGCCGCGAACAGGACCTCGGCACGTATTTCGCCGAACGCGTCACGGTCGGACCGGGCAAGAAGGACGTTTCCGCACGCTCCCCGAACCAGCTGGCGTATCTGCGCGCGATCAGGAGCAAGGACCTCGTGTTCGGTGTAGGCCCCGCCGGAACGGGCAAGACCTATCTGGCCATGGCGATGGCCGTGTCCCTGCTCGTCGCGGGGAAATACAACCGCATCATCCTGACGCGTCCGGCGGTCGAGGCCGGGGAAAATCTCGGATTCCTGCCCGGCACGCTTCAGGAGAAGATCAATCCGTATCTGCGGCCACTGCACGACGCCCTTCACGAGATGATGGACTATGCCGCCGCCGAGGAACTGATGTCGCGCGGCGTGATCGAGGTTGCGCCGCTTGCCTTCATGCGCGGACGCACGCTGAACCATGCGTTCGTGATCCTGGACGAGGCGCAGAACGCCTCCAACGAACAGATGTTCATGTTCCTGACCCGCCTCGGATTCCATTCGAAATGCGTGGTCTGCGGCGACCCATCGCAGGCGGACATCCCGCACGGCCAGTCCGGGCTTCCGCACGCGCTGGACTGCCTTTCCGGCATCGACGGCGTGCAGATCTGCCGGTTCGACACGCGGGACGTGGTGCGGCATCCGCTGGTGGAAAAGATCATTCGCGCCTATGAGATGAACGGGAAAGGCGGAAAGGAATAAGAAAATGAGCGAGAATCCGAAAAGTTTCCGGGATATGTTCCGGCAAATCGGCGAAAGGCTTCAGCGTTCGCCGTTCGTATCCCTGCTGATGATCCTGTTGGTGTTTGCGGCGGCCGTGGCTCTTCTCTGGATGCCGAGCCAGAGCGATCTGCCGGAACTGGTCGAAAACATGCAAGCTCCGCAGGATATCGAGGCCGTTTGCGATTTCTCGTATGTGAACAAGAAAGAGGCGACGCGTTATTTCCAGAGTTTCGTTCTGGAGTTTCCTCTTTATTTTCGCCTCGATCCGGGCCGGTCGGGGAAAATCATGGACGGTTACGGCCTCATGATGCAGGAGATACAGCGCCGCGCCTCCGACGAGGACGAGGGAAAGGTCTACGGCCCGCCGGAGAACGCGGAGAAGGACATCCTGGACCTTGTGGAAATCATCAGGAAAATGCCCCAGCAGCTTTTCGTTTTTCTCCGCCAGATCGCACTTGACGATACCTGGCGGGTCAGGGCCGATGCGCAAGTGAAGGAAATCGTCCTCGGCGGCATTGCGACCGAAGAGGAGATTCGGAAGTCGAAGCCGTTCAGCGACAGTCTTTCCGAAGGCGAGGGGGCGCAGGCGGTCAACGCCCAGAAGACCGTGAAGATCCTGGATGAGGAGCTGCGGGAAGTCGACCCGGTGAAACTCAACGAGCTTCAGACGCCCCGGATCGCCGCCGAACATACCGTGAAATCCCTGCTGTCGGCCCTTTTCTTCTATGAGGCGCAGGTCCCCTACGAGGAAGAGTTCCAGCAGCTTTTCATGCACCTCTACGCGAACGGCAATCTGATCTATGATGAAGCTTGGACCGAAAAGCGTATGGAAGAGGAGTACAGAGAGAAGCCGAAGGAGGTCCGCGAGCCGGAGATCTATCTTAAGAAAGGAACTGTTCTGATCCATAAGAACGAAAAGCTCACGGCGGAGCAGGCCGAGATGTACAAGGAATATCAGATCCGGTACAACGACTATCTCCGCGAGCTCCGCACCTGGGGCAACCTCTTCCAGAAGATGATGCTCGTGGCACTCCTGATCGTGCTCTCCTGCATTTATATTGTGCGTGTCCATCCCGAGCTCATCGGCAACAACCGGTCGATCTGGCTGATCGGGTTCATCGTGATCTTCTCGCTTCTGTGCAACCGCCTGTTCATGGAAGAGTACAACGGATTCGCGCTGAACAACGGCTATCCGGTCGTGCCTCTGTACCTGGCGATGCCGCTGGCGCTTCCCGCTCTGGTGATCGCATCCATCTACAGCGGCAGGTCGGCGGTTTTCGCGGGGCTTTTCGTGGCGGGTGTTTCCGCCGTGGCGCTGGATTTCTCGTTTCCCGCGTTTGCCACCGGTCTGTTCGTCTGCGCCGTCGGCACGGCCTGTGTGCGTCAGATCTACGACTATAAGAAATTCTTTACGCGGTCCTTTTTCTCCTGTACGATCACGATGTGTCTGGCGTCCCTGATCTTCCAGCAGAATCCCGATTTCCTCACGACCATCAGAATGCGCGACTGGAACCGGCTGGGATTCAGCCTTGCCGTGCCGCTGACGTTCGGACTTCTGACCGCGATGGTCTCCTCCGCGCTGATCATTGCGCTGGAAACCGTGCTGGACGTGACGAGCAACATGTCCTATCTGTCGCTGACCGACCGGAACCAGCCCCTGCTGAAGAAACTCCAGATGGAGGCTCCCGGCACGTATCACCACAGCGAACGCGTGGCGCTGCTGGCGGAGGAGGCGGCGAACTGCGTGGGCGGGGTATCCCTGAAAGCGCAGGCGTACGCGCTGTTCCACGACGTCGGGAAGCTCGCCTCGCCGGAGATGTTCACGGAGAACGCCAACGGAAAGGATATGTACAAGGACCTGAATCCGGCGGAAAGCGCGGAGATCATCCGCTGCCATGTGGAGTTCGGCGTGCAGCTGGCGAAGAAATACAAGCTGAAGACCCCGATCCGCCGCGCCATCGAGTGCCACCACGGCAACGACTTCATCTCGTTCTTTTACGAGAAGGAAAAGGAGCGCACGGGGAAGACTCCGGCGGAAGAACCGTTCCGCTACCCCGGCCCGCTGCCGGAGGAACTGGAATGCGTGATCCTGATGCTTGCCGACTGCTGCGAGGCGGCGGTCTGCTCCATGAGCGATCCGACCGAGGACAATGTGCGCGCATTGGTGGAGAAGATATTCAACGGCAAGCTCCAGCGCAAACAGCTGGACGCCGCACGCATCACGCTGGAGCAGCTCACCAAGATACGGGAATCCTTCCTGAAGACGCTGAAGTCCATGAGCCACACGCGCATCTCCTATTCGCGGGCGAAGACGGAGCCGGCCGGGGAGAAGAAAGCATGAAGGCCGTTACCATCTGGCGCGCGGGCAGATGCTTTCCCGCGCCGTCCCGCGCACGGCTCCGCAGAATGACCGCCGCGGCGGCCTCGCTTGCCGGACTTCGCGACGTCCCCGGCGGCGTCTGCGTATCGTTCCTGTCTCCGGCGGGTATCGAACGCGTGAACGAGGATTTCCTGGGGCATCACGGCCCGACGGACGTCATCAGCTTCGATTACCGCGCGGAGGACGATCCGGGATTCGCGTCCGCGGGCGGAACGGATGCCTTCGATGCGGAGGACGACAGTGACGCCGATCCCTCCATCGAACTGATCGTCTGTCCCGCCGTGGCCTACGAACAGGCCGTGAAGCGCGGTCTGCCGTATGCGGAAGAAGTGGCGCTGTATGTGGCGCACGGATTGCTCCATGCGGCCGGATACGACGACCTGAACCCGAAGGCGAAACGCGTGATGCGCCGTGCCGAGAAACGCGTGATGAACGGCCTCCGCAGGGCGGGCCTCATCCCGCCGATGGAATATAAGGAAGCAGAGAAATGAATCTGGCGCTGCTCATCTTCTGCTCCGTCCTGTACCTCTGGATCACCGCCGCGTTCGAGGCTTTTTCCTCGCTGACGGGCGGCCGCATCCTGAAAGTGGCCGAACACGACCGCGCGTTTGCGGATCAGTTGGAAAATTGGCATGACCGGGAGGAATCCCTGCGCGCGCTTCTGAAACTGTTCTTATGCGTCCTGGCTGCATTCGCTGGCGTGCTTTCCATGGAATGGGCTGACTCCCTGGCCCCGAATTTCGTGCACCATTGGGGCTGGCTGGTCGTCATGGGCGCAGTCACGATCCTGACCGTGATCTCGGAACTGGCGGCGCGGCTGGTGCTTCTCCGGTTCGATCTGGCGCTCCTGAAGTTCACGATCCCGATCGTCGCCAGCCGGTTCTTTCTTCCGCTCGCCTCGCTGATCGAAAAGGTGACGACCGCGGGCGACGACTGGCATCGTGCGGACGCCCCGGACGAACTTGCCTCCGCCGAGGACGAGATCCTGAGCCTGGTGGACGGTCCGGACGAAGACGATGACGACAGCCTGGAGGAAGAGGAGAAGCAGATGATCCGCGGCATCCTGGAACTCGGCGAAATGAAGGTGCGCGAGATCATGACCCCGCGCGTCGACCTGGAGGCGATCCCGGCTTCCGCGAGCGTCGCGGACGCAAAAAAGCTTTTCGTCGAATCCGGCCACAGCCGCATCCCCGTCTACGGCGCGAATCTGGACGACGTGAAGGGCATACTGTACGCGAAGGATTTCATCGATGAACACAGGCTGGAAGGCAAGTCACTGACCGAACTTGCACGTCCGCCGATCTTCATCCCGGAGACCAAGGAGGTTTCCGACCTGCTCCGCCAGATCAAGCGCACGAGCAACCATTTCGCCGTCATCATCGACGAATACGGCGGGACTTCCGGCGTCGTCACGTTCGAGGACATCATCGAGGAGATCGTGGGCGAGATCCACGACGAATACGACACCGAGGAGGATTTCGAGGAACAGCCGGTCTTCCTGGAGGACGGCTCCGTGATCCTGGACGCCCGCACGCCGGTGGACGACGTGAATTCCATGCTGGAGACCGGGATCGACGATTCCGAGGAGGCCGACACCATCGGCGGCTATATCTGCGCCGGACTCGGCCGTATCCCGCGGGCAGGCGAGACCTACGAGGAGCCGGGCAAGTTCCGCGCGACGATCCTCGAGGCGGACTCGCGCACGGTCCGCAAACTGAAACTTGAACGTATCCGCGAGGAAGAAGGAGATATGGCCAATGCCGAATAAAACGGAACAGAAGAAGCCCGCAAAAAAGCATTTCCAGTTCTTCCGTAACATGATCGTGACCGGAATAATCGTGGCGGTCCCGATCGCCCTTTCCCTCTGGGTCGCCTGGTATCTGTATTCCCGGTTGACCGGATGGGGGCTTACGATCGCCGATTCCCTGGAGCTGATGTCCGAGCTGCCGCCGATCTGGCGCGCACATATCATTCGCATCCTGGCGCTGATCGCGGTCCTGGCCATGCTGTTCTTCCTCGGCGTCCTCACGAAGAACACCATCGGACGCAAGCTCATCGCGAGAGCCCAGGCCCTGCTCCTGAAAGTCCCGCTTGTCAACTTCATCTATTCGACCTGCAAGCAGATCGGCGACACGATCATGTCGTCGAAAAAAGGCAACATGTTCCAGCAGGTCGTCCTGTTCGAATACCCCCGCAAGGGCTGCTACGCGATCGGATTCATGACCAACGAGAACACACCGGAAAACAGCGAGGCGGCGCGCCGTCTCGGCAAAGGCGACCTGATCAGCGTCTTCATGCCGACCACGCCGAACCCGACAAGCGGATTCCTGATGCTGATCCCGCGCGACGAGTGCATCATGCTCGATATGAGCGTGTCCGACGCCATGCGCCTGATCGTGAGCTGCGGCGCCATCCTGCCCGGTTCCGAGGAACAGAACGGCGATGTGGAGTGAACCGGAACAGGACTCCGGCGCGTCCGGCGAAGAACGCCCGTGGACCGTCAGCGAGCTCAACGGCGTAGTCAAGACCGTCCTTGAGGAGTCGTTCCGTCCCATTTGGCTGACCGGCGAGGTCGGCTCGTACAATCCGTACCGTTCCGGGCATGTCTACCTGACGCTGAAGGACGCGGCATCGCAGGTTCGCGCGGTGTATTTCAGCGGGTCGGAGGTCTGCCGGAAACTCGGATTGAAGGTCGGCGACCAGGTGGAGGTGTTCGGTTCGCTGTCGCTGTACACCCAGCGCGGCGACTACCAGTTCTACATCAAAAAACTTCGGATGTGCGGCGTGGGCGATTTGCACAGACAGTTCGCCGTCCTGAAGGAGAAACTTGCCGCCGAGGGGATTTTCGACCCGGCGCACAAGAAACCGGTTCCGTACTTGCCGCAGCGCATCGGCATCATCAGCTCGCCCATGGGTGCAGCAGTAAAAGACTTCTTGAAGATCGCCCTCGCGCGGTTCCCGAACTTCGAAATCCGTCTCTGCCCGGCCCCCGTGCAGGGAAAGGGCGCGGCGGAAAAACTCGCGCGCGCGGTGCGTTTCTTCAACCGCGCCGGCGGCGTGGACGTGATCGTGCTGACCCGCGGCGGCGGTTCGATGGAGGACCTGTGGCCGTTCAACGAGGAAGTCCTGGCGCGTGCGATCTACGCCTCGAAAATTCCGGTGGTGAGCGCGGTCGGACATGAGATCGACTTTACGATCTCGGATTTCGCCGCCGACATGCGCGCGCCGACGCCGAGCGGCGCGGCGGAACAGCTGATCCCGGAGAAACGCGTCCTGCTCGACGCACTGGACGACATGAAGCAGCGGATGAATACCGCTGCCGCCTACGCGGTGGAGCGGTCCGCCGGACGTCTCGCGCAGGTGATGGGGTCGAAGGTCTTCCGCGACTCCATGCGCCTGGCGCTGGAGCGCATGCAGCGCGTCGACATGCTCATGCAGAGCGCGTCCGCCGCCCTGACGCGCCGCGCCGATGCCGCGTCGCATCGACTGGACCGCGTCCGTGCCGAGCTCGACGCCTACGATCCCTTCAGAATCTTGAAACAGGGCTATGTCTATCTGGCGGAACCCGGCACGGGACGGCAGATCACGGGCGTCGGCGGGCTTCGGTCGGGACAGCGCGTGCGCGCGATTCTGGCGGACGGCGCGGCGGATCTGGATGTCCGCGGCGTGCGGGAAGCCGCGGTCGGCAAAAACGGACGGCGCGACCTGCTGCCGCTGGTCACGGCGGCGTCCGATGACACGATGAGCGAAACCAACGGGGAAAGGAGCGTCCCATGAACATTTTTTCGAGAAGGAAACCGGGGCGGCTTCCGGCCTTGCTGATGACCGCCGCGTTCGCGGCATTGAGCCTTGTCGTCGCGCTGAACCTTTCCGGCGCGCAGATTTCGAAGGATACTGCCGCGGAGAAGAACCTGATCCGTGTGGCGACCTACAACGTGCGCGGCCCGAACGACCGTTCGCCGAATTCGTGGCGCGACCGCCTGCCGCGCATGGTGCAGACGATCAGGGAGAATCGATTCGAGCTCATCGGCACGCAGGAGACGCTCGCGGGGCCGATCGCCGACCTCAAGGAAGCGCTCAAGTTCGACAGCTTCGGCGTCGGACGCGACAGGCGCAAGGGCGACGAGCATAATGCCGTCTTCTTCGACCCGGAACGCTTCGAGCTGATCTCACAGGAGACGTTCTGGCTCTCCGCCAATCCAGCCACGCCCGGCTCCTCCGCGTGGGATTCCGCGCTGCCGCGCATCTGCACATGGGGGCTTCTGCTGGACCGCCGGACCGGGAAAAGGTTCGTCATCGCGAACACGCACCTCGACCATCAAAGCGCGATGGCGCGGATCCAGGGCGTGAACGTGATCCTGACGCGCCTCGCGCCCATGATCGAGAAATATCCGTTCATCCTGACCGGCGACTTCAATTCCACCGCCGACGACATGCCCGTGCGGCGCATGCTGGGCGTGCTCAAAAACGCGCGCGATGTGTCCGAGACCGACCACTACGGCGCGGGCGACGAGACGTTCCACGATTTCCATGTGAACCGCAAGGATCGCACCGGACGGAAGCCGATCGACTTCATTTTCGTGAACGACCGCGTGCGCGTGCTGTCCCACGGCACGATCAATGATTTCCGCAACGGCCTGGCGTCGTCCGACCATTTCCCGGTCACGGCAGAGATCGTCCTGCTCGACGCCCCGGGGAAGTAAAAAAGAGAAGGTTTCAGTTTTTTTTCGGCGGTTTTTTGATGCTGGAACGGGAGGGGGGCTCGGTGCGCGGGTCTTCCGGCCAGTTGTGCTTCGGGTAACGTCCGCGCATATCCTTCCGCACCAGAAAATATGAGCCGTCCCAGAATTCGTCGAGATTCCGCGTGATCTGTACGGTCCGCATGGCGGGCGACAGCAGGTCGAACACGAGCGGGACGCGTCCGCCCGCGATCTTCGGCGAGTGCGCGAGCCCGAAGACTTCCTGCAACTTCACGCGCACCATGGGCGCGGCGGGGTCGGAATAGTCGATGGCGATATGCGATCCGCTGGGGACCTCGAACCGTTCGGGCGCGAGCGAGTTCAGCGTGGACTGCGCTTTCGGCGGGAGCATGGCGGCAAAAACGGAGCGGTAATCCAGATTCGCGAGCTTGTCGAGACGGCTGATGCCGTCGAGGTGCGGCGCGAGCCAGTCTTCGAGCGTGTCCAGCAGATGCTGTTCCGAGCAGTCGGGGAATCCCTCGCAGCCGTGCGTGTGCAGGAACTGGATGCGCCGGAGGAATTTGAGCTGGCCGGGCGTGATGCCGAGCGAGGCGAAGCCTCGCTTGCGGATGGCGGCGATCAGGAGCGACGCCGTGTCGTCGCCGGGGCGCAGGTTCGACGGCTTGCGTTCGACCGTGAGCGATCCGACCGCCTTCACGCTGAATGCGCGCACGCACAAAGCATCGTCATCCCAGACGGTTTCCCTGCGTGTGCGGAAGAGCTCCGACAGGACGGATTCGAGCTTGTCGATGTCGAGCGGGAGCGCGAGTCGGATCGTCGGCAGGCCGGAGAGTCCGCCGGAATCCGCCACGGCGAGATATTCCGAATCGCGGAGCGGGTCGCGCGCGCCGAGCTTCGCCGTCATGCCGTTGGAGAGCAGGTATTCGGGACGGTCGCCGCCGGTGCGCCTCCTTGCGATGCGGTCCGGGTAGGCCGCCGCCACTATGGAGGACAAGTCCTCCACTGCGGCAGTGCCGGGCTTCGCTCCGGCACGATGGGGTAAAGCAGCTTCGAGCTGGGAAACGGCCTTGCGGATTCGGTCGATCGTCTGGCGGTCTACTGGCAGTGCGGATGCCTTGCCGAGTGCGGCGAGGCGTTCGGCGAGGTCGGCGGTCTGCGGATTGACGAGCGGGTCGCGGTCGGACAGGATCGCGGCGATCTGAAGCGCCTCCCGGCGGAGTCCGTTGGCGTCCGCGAAGAGAACGGCGTTGGCGAGTCGGGGATGCACGGGCAGGCGGTGCAGGAGCTTGCCGTGAGGCGTGATCTGTCCGGTTTCAGGGGAGATCGCGCGGAGCCCGGTCAGCAGGTCGAACGCGTAGTCGAGCTTGGCTTCGGGCGGCGGGGTCATCCAGGGCAGGGCGGCGGCCTTTTCCCGGACGACGCCCCACTGCGCCAGCTCCAGCGCGAGTTCGGTGAGGTCGGCATGTTCGATCTCAGGCGGAGCGAAATCCGGCATGGCGTTCTGTTCGTACTCGTGCCAGAGGCGGATGCAGATGCCCGGCGCGGTGCGTCCGGCGCGGCCTCTGCGCTGTTCGGCGGACGCCTTCGAGATTTTGACCGTGCGGAGCTGATCCATGCCGGACGCCGGGGAGAAGAACGGCATGCGCGCGAGGCCGGAATCCACCACGATTCGGATGCCGGGGATGGTGATGCTGGTCTCTGCGACCGGGGTTGCGAGGATGATGCGTCGGCGGCCGGACGGCGCGAACACGCGGTCCTGTTCGGCGGCGGAGAGCGAGCCGTAAAGCGGGAGGACCTCGAAATCGTGTCGCATGGAGGCGAGTTCGGCGGCGGTGCGGCGTATCTCCGCCTCGCCGGGGAGGAAGACGAGTGCGTTGCCGTCGTGTCTGTTCATGGCGTCCAGCGCGACCGAGGCGGCGTGCGGCTCGACCGGAGCGCCGGGTTTCAGCGGTGCGTAGCTCACGCCGACCTCGAAACAGCGTCCCGGGGTGTTGACGGTTTCCGTGTTCTCTCCGAGCAGTCCGGCGGCGGAATCGGCATCGAGCGTGGCGGACATGAGCATGACGCGGAGATCGTCGCGCAGGACGGACCGCGCGTCGAGCGTGAGCGCCAGCGCGAGGTCGGCATGGATGCTGCGTTCGTGGAATTCGTCGAAGATCACGGCGGAGACGCCCTCCAGCGACGGGTCTTTCTGGAGCATGCGCGTGAGCAGGGCCTCGGTCACGACCTCGACGCGCGTGTCCGTCGAAACGAGCGTTTCGAAGCGCGTGCGGTAGCCCACGGTCTTCCCCGGCGGCTCGCCCAGGATCGATGCCATGCGCCGTGCGGCGGCGCGTGCGGCGATGCGGCGCGGCTCCAGCATGATGATCCTGCCGTCAGGCAATACGCCCGGTTCGAGCAGGGCGAGCGGCACGACGGTGCTTTTTCCCGCGCCGGGTTCCGCCGTGACGACCAGCGGACGTCCGGCGTGCGCGGCGTCCGCGATCCGCGGCAGGACCGCGTCGATGGGGAGGCCGGAGTGGATCATTCCGCGAGGCGCTTTTTGACTTCTTCGAGGAGCTGCGGCATGACTTCGCCCGCTTTGCCGCGGATGTAGATGTCGGTGATGTGCCCGGTGAACGCGGATCCCTCCGGATTGACCTCGATCACGACCGCGCCGCGGCGTTTCGCGGTATGCGGTACCATGCAGGCGGGCATGACCTCGCCCGTGGTCCCGCTGACGAGGCACACGCTGCACGATTCGGCGTCCGCGAAGGACTGTTCCATGGCATGTTCCGGGATGCCTTCGCCGAAGAAGACGATGTCCGGCTTGAGCAGAGCGGCGCACTTCGGGCAGGACGGCGGATCGCCCGCGAGGAGATCGCGCGTCGGCGGACCGGCGAACGAGCACGCGGTGCAGCGGAGGCGTCCGAGCGTGCCGTGGAATTCGATCACGTTCTTCGAGCCCGCCATCTGGTGGAGATTGTCGATGTTCTGCGTGACGAGCGAGAATGCGATGCCCATCTTTTCGAGCTCGGCGAACGCGAGGTGCGCGGGATTCGGGGCGGATTTGCCCCACAGGTCGTAGAAGATGGAGCGGATGCGGTTCCACGATTCCACGGGGTGCCGCATGAAGTGGTCGATCTCGAAGAAATCCGGGTTCACCTTCTGCCACAGCCCGCCCGCGCCGCGGAACGGCGGGATGCCGCTTTCGACCGAGACGCCGGCTCCCGTGAAAATCAGCATGTTCTTTTTTTCGGCGATGATGTCCGCCGCGGACTGGATGGGATCGGGATTCATAGGTCGAAAACTCCAAAAAATGTGAAAAAAACCGATATAAAATAGATGTTGAGTTTGTATATTTCAAGACTTGCTCTATCTTTAAAGAGAACTTTTTTCTTTTTCCCGGAAGGAGAACGAGACCATGAAACGAATCCTCGCCGCTTTGATGCTGGCTTTGACCATGACCGCCGGACTGCGCGCCGCCGAGCTGAAGATTGCCGTGATCGACATGCAGAAGGCTTTTGAGGAATACGAGAAGACCAAGACCATCGAGATCAAGCTCAACCAGCAGATGGAAGTCTTCAAAGAGTATTCCAACCAGCTGAACCAGCAGTACCAGAACCTGCGGAAGCAGTACGAGTCCGCCCGCGACGACTCGCAGAACATCGCGTACTCCTCCGCCGAGCGCGAGAACAAGCGCCAGAAGGCGCAGCAACTGTACGAGTCGCTGAAGCTGAAGGAGCAGGAGATGACCAGCTACTCCGAGAGCCGCAAGACGCAGATCCGCGACATGTACACGAAACTGCGCGGCGAAGTGGTCGACGAAATCCGCAAGGCCGTCCACAACAAGGCCGTGCTCGAAGGCTATACGCTCGTGCTGGACCAGTCCGGCGAATCCCTGAACGACGTCGGGTTCGTGATCTACGTCCAGCCCGGGCTCGACATCACCGATTCGATCATCCAGGACCTGAATCGCGGCTACCGCAAGAACGCGAAGGATCCCGCCGGGGCCGCCGCGTCCGGCAAATGAACCGCGGATGAACGGGCCGCACCTCAACCGAAAAACACCAAACTTACCCATAAAAGGACTTGAAATGAGCAAAGAATACAAAGCATCCGAACTTGCCGAGATCGTGCGCGGCACAGTCGTCGGCAACCCGGACGCCGTGGTCAACGCGGTCAATTCCCTGAAACTCGCGGAACGCAACGAAGTGTCGTTCCTCAACAGCGCGAAATACCTGAAGGCGCAGCGCGAGAGCCATGCCGGCATCGTGCTGGTGCCGAGAGACTGGAAATACGAGCCGCCCGAGGGCCAGACCAACATCCATTGCGACGACCCGGACAAGGCTTTCTCCAAGCTCTGCAATATCTTTGCCCCGGACCCGCTCGACTACCCCGTCGGCGTCCACCCGACCGCGTTCGTCCACCCGACCGCGAAGCTCGCCGAGGGCGTCCACGTGGGCCCGAACGCCGTCATCATGGAGGGCGCGGAGATCGGCAAGAACACCAAGATTTGCGCCTGCGCCTACATCGGACAGGAAACGAAGGTCGGCGAGAACACCACGATCTATCCCGGCGTGTGCATCATGCACCGCTGCATCATCGGCAACCGCGTGATCATTCACGGCTGCGCGGTCATTGGCGCCGACGGATTCGGCTACACTCCCTCGTTCCGCGGACTCGTGAAGGTGCCGCAGAACGGCATCGTGAGGATCGACGATGACGTTGAAGTCGGCGCGTGCACGACCATCGACCGCGCCCGCTTCGGCATGACGTGGATCAAGAAGGGCGTGAAGATCGACAACCAGGTCTTCGTGGCGCACAACGTGATCGTCGGCGAATCGTGCGTGCTGATCGGCCAGTCCGGCATCGCGGGCAGCGCCGAGCTCGGGCGCGGCGTGGAGCTTCAGGCGCGCGCGGGCGTGAACGGCCACATCACCATGGGCGACGGCTCCAGGGTGCTCGGGCTCTCCGCCGCCCAGAAGAGCACGCCCCCCGGCGAAACCGTATTCGGCGTCCCCGGCGAAAGCCAGCAGGCGTACCTCGAACGCTTCGCCCTTCCGATCCGCGTCCGCAAGCTCATGGACCGTGTCGCCAAACTTGAGGCGAAGATCGCCGAGCTCGAAGGCAAGGGCGCGGACGCCGGCGCCGGAGGCGCGAAATGAAACGCGACCCCGCCGAGCTTCAGAAAGAGATCCTGGCGCTCAAGGCGCAGACCGGAGCGACCATCCTCGCGCACAACTACGTCGACGGCGCGATCCAGGACATCGCCGACTTCTGCGGCGACTCGCTGGAGCTCAGCGTCAAGGCGAAAAAATATCAGGCCGACCTCATGGTCTTCTGCGGCGTCCGCTTCATGGCGGAGACCGCGAAGATCCTGTCGCCCGATTCCCGCGTGATCCTGCCCAATTCCGCCGCCGGATGCCCCATGGCGGATATGGCGCAGGTCGACGAGGTGCGCCAGTACCGCAGGGAACACCCGGACGAGGTCCTGGTGGCGTATGTGAACAGTTCCGCCGCCGTGAAGTCGCAGGTCGACTGGTGCTGCACTTCCGGCAACGTGGAGCGCGTGCTGAACGCGATCCCGGCGGACGCGAAGGTCATGTTCCTGCCCGACCGCAACCTCGGCGCGAATATGGCGGACAAGCTCGGCCGCCCGATGTCCCTGTGGAGCGGCTGCTGCCCCGTGCACGACCATATCACGCTGGAGAGCATCCGCGAGGCGCGCGCGGCGCACCCGGAGGCCGAGGTGCTGGTGCACCCCGAATGCCGTCCGATGGTCGTGGAGGCCGCCGACGCCGCGCTCAGTACGGGCGGCATGCTCCGGCATGTGTCCGAATCGCTGTTCAAGGAGTTCATCATCGGTACCGAACTCGGCATCATCCACCGCATGATGCGCGAGAACCCCGGCAAGGTGTTCCATCCGCTCCTGCCGCAGGTCGTCTGCCCGGACATGAAGAAGATCACGCTCGAAAACGTGCTGGCCGCGCTTCAGGGGAAATGCGAGGAGATCGCGCTCGATCCCGAGATCATGACCGCCGCGCTCGTCCCCATCGAACGCATGCTCGCGCTGTAAGCTTTTTCTATACATTTCTGAACCGCATACAACGGACGAGGGATCCCGAGGTTCATCCCGCAAGCCGTGTACGACATCTATATCGCGCCATTCGAGGTGCAATAACGATCATGACGTGGCTCATCATACTGTATCTTGCTGCGGTGGGGACCTCGGTCTTTATCTGGGGCCGGGCGTTGTTCCGGTGGTTCCGAATAAAATGGTATTTCCAGAACACGCTGCCCGCTTGTGAAAATGAATGCATCAGGGTTTTTCCCAGATATCCGCTTTGGCATTACAGAATGCTCTCCACGCCATGGTACGACAGGATCGCCGAGGATCTTGTGAAACGCAATCAGGTCCTCATGGAATACGACAAGGCGAAAGCGGAACAGCTGATCCTCGCGGAAAAGCAGATGTACTGGTCATGGAGCGCGGGCGCCCTGGCGACCGGGATATTTGCCTTCTATCTGGTGATGAGATAAACCCGAAAGCGAGGATATCATATGATGGTCGAACCGATATCACTCCCGCCGAAAAGCGCGTTCGGATTCTTTGCGCCCCTGCCGTTTTTCGGCGCGAACGGCAGATTCAGGAAGAAAGTCCGGCGGCAGCTGCTGTCGCGGGCTAGCTTCAAGGATGAGATCGAAGCTGTGTGGTCCTCCAGCCGTTTTCCGGCGCAGGAGATACGGGAAATCCGGGACTGCATTCGACGCAACAACGGCTGGCCCAACGCCCTGTTTCTGCCGTCCGATCCGTTTCTGGCGCTGGCGCCCCTCGAAATCGACCGTTATGACGCGTTCGAGGCAGACACGGACACGGTCAACGGCATCTATTTGATCCTTCACCCCGGGGAAAAGGAAAAGATGAAGTCGGATCACAGCATCGGGGGCAGGCTGGTTCGTTCAGGTGTCCGGTGCGGAGATGTCCCGCTCGTGGATACTTCGCTCATCACGCCGGAACACACGATCGCCGACGTGCTGGAAACGATTGCGGCGGTTTTCCGCGATTCGGACGGAGGCTCCGGGAAATGAAAAAAAGAAGTGTCTCTTTGTTGATCGTTCTGTTCCTCGCCCTTGTGCTGGTCGTTGTGTTCGGACCCGGAGTCTGTACGCTGTACAAACGTCAAACCCATCCGCCTCAGATCGAAACGATCTATCAGGCGACGGCGGATCAGGCTCCCCCGGAAAGAACCATTTATGAAATCCCCGAAACATTCCGGCGGGATTATCTTCACCTGTATTTGGACATAGAAGCTCAGGATTCCGGGACAATGGGCTGTTCGATCGAATACGTTCTCGTGAACGGCGAAAAGGCTTCCTCCTCGTTCAGGGAGTCCTCTTCCTTTTACCGTTTTACCATCCCCTCCGATCATGTCAAAACGATCCGGCGGATTGAAATATCGGAACTGGAAAATGTCTCCAGCATCACGATATGGAACACGTACATCAATCCGTGAAATCAAGCGGAAACACGATGAACTCTTTGTAAAAAAATCTTACTTTCGATTTGACTTTTTCCCGATTCGGGCGTAATGTATAAAGCAAAGAGAATGAACCGGAAACGCATTCCCTAACGCGGGAGACGAAACGATGTGCCAGCTCGACAGACTGCGCAGTTTGAGAGGCGAGATTTACGAGATCGCCAGAAAGCACAAGGCCGACAAGGTCTATGTGTTCGGTTCCTGTGCCCGCGGCGAGGAGACCCCGGACAGCGATATCGACCTTCTGGTCGAGCTTCAAAAAGGCGTTTCGTTCCGCGATCTGCTCGGGCTTCAGGACGGTTTCGAAAAGCTCCTGGGATGCAGCGTCGACGTCGTTTCCAAAAACGGGCTCAGTCCGTTCATCAGAAATACCGTTCTGTCCGAGGCCGTTCTGCTATGAAAAAACGCTCGGATGGCACGTTTCTTCTGCATATTTACGAAGCGTTGAACGACATCGTTTCCTACACATCGGACGGTCAGGCCGATTTCTTCGCGGAGAAAATGAGGCAGGATGCCATCGAGCGGAAGTTTGAGATTATCGGAGAGGCCGTCAAGAATCTATCCCAGGGGTTTCTGGAAAAGTATCCGAATGTTGACTGGTCCTACATGGCGAAGTTTCGTGATTTGCTCTCGCATCATTATTTCGGGATCGACCTGGATGTCGTCTGGTCGATCACGCAGGATGACGTACCTCAGGCATTGAAACAGATCCAAGAGATTCCCGAGTTTCAAAGCGCAAAACAGCAGTTTGACCAATCTCAGGAACATGCGCTCGACTTTCTCCTTCGCAAACAGGATGAAATCAGGGAAATCGCCGGACGTTTCAGCATAAAATCAATCAAGGTCTTTGGAGAAATCGCCAGTCGTTCCGAGAAGTACGATTCAGACTTGGAGCTCCTATTCGAACATCCGCAGCATTTTTCGCTGTTCGATCAGGCGGCGTTTTTGAATGAACTCACTATCCTGCTTCGGCGCAAGGTTTCTCTTATTTCCCCTGATTGCCAACTATTCAAAGAGCATCCGGAACTGTTTGAGAATGCCGTTGAAATCCTGTAGTCACTTCTATGATTACGTCAGGGCGAAATAGGCGGCGTTGCGGAGGCGGTGGAAGAGGTGGGAATTGTCCTGCGGGGACTGGTTCTGCGCCATGAAGAGGACGGCGATCTGATTTTTCAGGTCGAGCGTGAAGTTCGTTTCCAGCCAGCCGCCCCAGCCGAACGAGCCGATGGCGTCGGTGGTGGAGGAACATCCGCCGAAGGTCTTCATGAAGAGGAAATTGCCGTAGTTCTGGGCGGGGAGGTCCTGCCAGTTGAACGTGCGCGCCTGCCACGGCGTGAGCTGGGGAGAGATCAGGTAGTCGAACCCGGCGGAGGACAGGAATTTGTGTCCGTTGTACGTGCCGCGGTTCATGAGCATCTTCACGAACTCGGCGTAGTCGCCGATGGTGGAGACGAGGCCCGCGCCGCCGGACTCGAACGCGGTATCCTCGCGGTAGGCGTTCAGCCCGAGGTGCCAGTCGGCGTAGTCGAAGCGTTTGCGGGTGTGGTCGCGGTGGTCGTAGGCTGTCGCGAGGCGGGCGCGTTTCGCCTCGGGGACGACGAATCCGGTGTCCTTCATGCCGAGCGGGCCGAAGATCTCGTCCTGAAGATACTGCCCGAAGCGTTTTCCGGCGGCGACCTCGATGACCGCGCCCATGACGTCGGCGGAGTAGCCGTACGCCCAGCGGTCGCCGGGCTTGAACGCGAGGCGGCATCCGCCGAGTCTGTTCGCGAATTCGACCGTGGAGAGCTGGACGCCCTGCTTGCGGAGGTCCTCCATCTCACGCACGACCAGCGCGACGTCCGGCGAGCAGTCGGGATAGAGCAGCCCGGAGGTCATGTTCAGCAGGTCGGAGACGAACATCGGGCGGTCGCTGACCACGGCGAGGCCCTGTCCGTGCTCGGTGTCGTACCGCTGGTTCGCGAATCCCGGCAGGAAGCGCGCGACCATGGCGCGGGGCGACAGGATGCCTCGGTCGATGTTCATTACGGCGGCGGTCCCTGTGACCGGCTTCGACTGCGAATAGATGCGGAAGATGGTGTCGCGGGCGATCTTTCTGCCGGATTCGACGTCGGCATAGCCGTAATCCGTGTAGTAGATCTCCTTGCCCTTGTGCAGGACCATGACGGACGCGCCGGCGTATTCGCCGGCATCGACGGATGCACGGAGCAGATCGGAAAGTCGGTTGAGTTCGGGATTCATGCGGGGGGTCCTCCGGTATGAAAAGTGAAGATGAATTGTGAACGGGAATGAGGTTACTTTTCGGCGATCTCCATGGGAGCGAACGCGCCGTCGCAGGCGAAGACGTTCTTTCCGTCCGGGGTGTGCCCGACGGCGCGGAAGGTGTCGCCGTCGACTTCGCCCGTGGTGACGATGGACTCGCCGAGCCGGAGCGCGAAGTTGAAGTTCACGCGGATGGAGTTCACGCGGACGGGGTATCCGAGCTTCGCGGCGAGCCAGTCCTGCGCGAACATCGGGTAATGGGCGTTGTTCACATGGTTGTTGTAGTCGATCTTGGACTGTCCGATGTCGGTGCGGACGGGGTCGGAGCCGGGCGCGACATCGAGCTTGCCCCAGTCCTCGAAGAAGATCGGCTTGCCGGGGTTCGAGGGGAACGTGCCGGTGACGTCGTCGGGGGAGACGGGGCGCAGGTTGGCGAGCTTCAGCATGAGCCAGTAGCTGCTGGCGGTGGCGACGCGCTGCCCGGTGGCGGGGTCGGTCAGCTCGAACTGGCGCATGGCGAAGAGACGGTGCACGCCGCTGGGCCAGGTCTTCAGGCGGATGGAATCGGCGCGCGGGGGCAGGGCGTCGAACCGGATCATGAGGCGGGAGAGGACCCAGGTGATGCCGAGGCGGCGCAGGTCGTGGATGCCGACGCCGAGGAGTTCGGCATGGGCTCCGGCGATGTCCTGCATCAGGTCGAACGCCGCGCCGAGGCGGAGCCGTCCGTCCGGGCCGATGGCGTGGAGCTGCGTGGGGTATTCGCGGACGATGGCGGCGGGTTTCCCCTCGAAATACGGGTTGCCGTTGTGAATGACGTCGGCGGCCGCGTCGGGTGCGGGCGTATCGGTCGAACCGGGTGCGGTTGAACTCATGGCGTATTGTCCTTTCGTTGAGCTTTTTCTTTTCGGATGCCGTCGGCGAGCATGGAGATCAGCGCCTCCTGTTCCGGTGCGATGCCGGACCGCAGGACGCGGCGCGCGTTCCCGCCGTAGATCACGCCGAGGAGCGCGGTGTTCAGGCGCGACAGTACGGCGTTGCCGTTCGGGTCGTTCGTGACGCTGAGCGTGCAGGGAATCAGGGCGGGCAGGACGAGGCCGTGGTTCGGGTCGTCCATAATGCCGCGCGCATACTCGCGATTGCAGAGTTTCCAGTTGTAGAGTGCGCGCCCGTCGGAGGGCAGGGGCAGGGAACATGCTTCACGCGAGGATTTCCAGCCGGACTCCGCGGGCAGGGCGTTCTCCAGTGCATCGTCGAAATCGTCGGCGGAGAGGCCGGGGAATTCGTAGGAGACGATGAGGTTGTGGCGGAGGTAGAGGAATCCGGCGCAGAACATGGCGGCGGCCCCGGCGATGATGCCGAGGAGGAACGCCGCGAGGACGTGGTTTCCGCGGGAGCGTCTTTGAGCTGGTTTCTGTTCAGGTTTCTGTTCGGTCAGCGGTTCCATGAATAATCCTTTCCATCCAGCGCGCGCCGGATGTTTTCGAGCTGAATACGGAAGTCGGCGGTTTCGCGGCGCCAGAATTCGCGCGTGCCCCAGTCGGGGTACTGCCTGCGGAATCCGGCGTCGCCGGACTGCACGGCGCACCAGGAAAGGAAGTGCATCATGCGCATGGCGCGGAGGGGCTCGACGAGGCGGAGCGAGGCGCGGTCGAACGGACGGAAGACTTCGTAGGCGGCCAGGATCACGTCGAGCTCGCGTTTCGATTCGGTTGGGGTGCCGGGGAGCAGCAGCCAGAGGTCCTGCACGGGCGGCCCCGCGACCATGTCGTCGAAGTCGATCGCCATCAGCCCCGTGCCGGGACGGTCGAGCACGTTCGCGCGGTGGAAATCGCCGTGGATGCGGATCATGGCGTCGTCGGGCGGATAGACCGCCTCCGCCAGGTCGAGGATCGCATCGCAGAGGTCGATCAGCTCCTGTTCGCACGAGGGATCGACCGCGCCGGATTCGAAGATGCGGCGCATGGCTGCCTCGGCGAAGTTCGCGGGCGTCATGCGGAGCCGGTGAGGAGCGGTTCGGCGTTCGCCGCAGGCATGGATGCGCCCGAGCAGGGAGCCGACGCGCGTGAGCGTTTCGTCCTGTTCGAGTTCGACTTCGCGACCCCTCATGCGCGGGAAGACGGCGAAGAAGACGTCGTCGAGTTCGCCGAGCGTGGAATCCGTTTCGAGTTCGTAGGGCGGCACGACGGGAATCTCCTCGCCGTCGCAATCCCACAGGAAATCGTGTTCGTCGAGGATCGCCTCGCGCGTCCAGCGTCCGGGCCTGTAGAACTTGACTACGAGGCGTTCTCCGGTGGCCGCCTCGATCTCGTAGACGCGGTTGATGTAGCTGGGCAGGGCGGAAGCCAGCCCGGTCAGGCGGCATGCGAGGGCGTCCTCCAGCGCGGGGAGAAAAAGCTCCGGCGTGATGCGGTCGAAAGCGGCCGCACCGGATGTTTCTCTGCCCCGCGGATGGTTCATGGGAGGCTCCGGGGTCGGATCAGAGGGATTCGCGGTCGGCGACCCACTGGCGCATCGCCTTTTCCGTGGCGATGTTCTTGCCGTTCATGACGGCCGCGGCGAATTTCTTGAAATAGGCGTTGAAGACGGTGCGGAGGACGTTCAGGTTGGCGACGCGTTCCTCGAACGCGGATTCGCGTTCCATCTCCTCGCCGGTCGGGAGCTTGACGGAGCCGAACGTGAAGGCGTCGGCGTCGAACGTGAACGACCACTTGTCGACCTCGGCGTCGCCGCCTTCGCGGGCGAAGGTGACGCGCGCCTTGCGGAGCTTCTTGCCGCTGGAAAGGGCGGCCTTCGCCTCGCCGGAGGCCATCGGGTTGCCGCGTTTGACCACGCTTTCGCCGGAACCGGCCAGGTCGGGGTCCTTGGTCTTGCCGGGGGAATATGCGAGCGTGAGGGGGCCTTCGATCGCCAGCACGAAGCTGCCGAGTTCGCCGACGGAGCATTTTCCGCCGTTGACTTCGGCTTCGTACCAGAGCCAGGTCAGGAAATCGCGTCCTGGCTGGGGTTCGTCCATGCCGGACGCCTGGTTCGTGAGCGTGAGCGGGGGCAGGTCGGTCTCGTTCTTCTTCAGGAGCGACACCATGAGCTCGTCGACGGAGACCGGCACGGGCTCGACGTCCAGACCGAGCGCGCGGGTGAATTCCTGCACGAAGACGTCGAATTTCGCAAGCGATGCCGCGCCGAAATACAGCACGTTCGCGGCGGTGTCGACCACGAACGGCACGGCGGAGATCGTGGGGACCATCTTCGGCATCAGCGCCTGAACCGCCTCCTCCTTGATCGCGCGCTTTTCCTTGCGGGGCACAAAGAGACAGTCGTTCGCCTGCATGTAGGCGAGCTCGTCGCGGCGGCAGACGGCGTTCAGGAGCTGGGACGGCACCTTGCGTTCGGTCTTCCGCAGGTTCAGATAGGGGAATCCGCCGCACACGGACGTGGTGTCGTCGATCTTGCTTTCGAGCAGATGGCGTCCGCTGACCCAGCCGAGCACAGGCTCGTCCTTCACGTCGTCGAGTTTTCCGGCGGAATGCTTTGCGAAGAGTTCCAGATAATTCTCCGGCATGGGATTGCGGAGCGGGCAAATCATAAGGGAGATGCTCCCGGTTTCAAAAGACATGCTGTAATCCTTTCAGTCTGATCCCGGCGGGAAAAAGAATGGCTCCGCCGGGCGTGGAAAAATGGTTCATTTACTGTATCACGGGTTGCCTTTTTTCGCAAGTGCCGATTCCATATTTTATTCAAAAAAAAGGCATGGCGGACGGATGCCGGACCGCATTAGCGATCCGGATTATTCAGTCAATGACGGGGATAGGAGAATCTCAATCCGACCGGATGAACCGGGAACACGGCGGATGAGTCATGGCGAACCCGTTGGAGATCACTGCGCCCCTTTGGTCAACATGAACTTGCGGACTTCGCGGTGTTCTCTTGCAAAGAAAAGCGGAGTGCGCCCGGATTTTGCCCTCTCGTTGATGTTGAGGCCTTTTGCAAGAAGATATTTGACGATGTCAAGGCTGCCGCCGCTGGCCGCATAATGCATGGCTGTCCACCCGCGGACATCCTTTGCCGTATAGTCCATCTTTTTGCTGACCAGGTATTTTGCGACATCAAGTCTGTTGCTTCTTGCGGCATAATGGAATGCTGTGGCGCCGTAGCTGTCCCTGTCCAGCAGATTCGCTCCCTGTTCCGTAAGGTATTTGATGCAATCGAGGTTGCCATTTTCCGCTGCCAAATGGATCACGGATCTGCTGAGAATATCGTCCTGCGCGTTAATGTCCGCGCCATGTTCGACAAGATATCTCACGACATCCGTGTCGCCGTTTTGCGCGGCAAAATGCAACGCGGTCATGCCGTCGATATTTGCGGCATCCGTCACGTCCAGAGGAAGAAACTCCACGGGAATACGATTAAAATCGACTTTCTTTGCGAGGAAATCATTGTTTCTTCTTTTCTTGTGTACGTTCTCTTCTTCTTCCGCCTCCTCTTCTTCCTCATCTTCAGCCTGAAGCACCTCCGGAATTTTCAGCCCGAGGTGTTTTTTCAGAGAGAGGATGCGCGCTTCATTGGCATCGTTGAGGATTGTGTCCTGATGACGGCGCTGCTCTATCAGATTCTCCACAAGCGGCCAGTTGACGGCTTTGATGCTTGCTCCGTTTTCGATAAGGAGTTTGACCTCTTCCAGATGGGAATGCCTTACCGCGAAATGGAGCGGAGTGTCCAATCGTTTCGTAAGCCTGTTCGGATCGCTTCCGAGCTTGAGAAGAGATTCCACAAGTTTGGAATTGCCGCTCACGACGGCGTAATGAATGGCAGTACGGCCTTCCTCATCGGGAAGATTGATCTCGGCGCCCCGTTCGATGAGGAGTTCCGCAAACTCCTGATGTCCGTCGCGGCAGACGGCATGAAGGAGCGTCATCCCGTCCTGTTTGCTCTTGATGCCGTAGTCGGCGTTATGATCGAAGAGCCATATCGCTTCATCGAAAAAACGATTTTCGACGAGATACCATGTGAAATCATCGGAACAGAACGTGCAATCGACCTTTTCCCCGGATTCCTTTTCCTCCGCCATGATGGAACGGAGTTCCGCAACATCCGAATTGCCGAATGAATGCCGTTCGATAAGCTTGTCGAAGCGTGATTGCAATGCGGCCGCATATGTTGAAGTCGCGAAAACGATGGACAATACGAAGAAACAAAAAGAGAGGAAAGCTTTCGGCATGGCAGTCACTCCAAAATGTTTTTTAGGCCAGACAGAACAATACAAAAACAATATAATATATTATACAGCGCGAAAGAAAAAAATCAAGCCTGAAACGGGAAAAGATGTATATTTCCGACAATAAAACGGCGGATGAAACGTTTTTTGCAGGACAATAACGGAAAATGGCATCGTCGGTTCCGACGGTCGGACGCGGGGCATCCGGCAGGATGTCGGCTTCACGGAATATTTCATCGACTTTTACGGGGCGGGGCTTGACATTTCATGTTTTGGCATTAAATTAATGTTTTGTATTTTCTTCAGAACATTTGCACCAATAGAGGTCACCCAACCCATGATCATTCAGAAAATGAACAACGTGCTGGTGAAGCACGGAAAAGTCACTTTTGCCATTTTTACGGGCGTCGTCATCGTTTCGTTCGTCTGGTTCTTCACGCCGGGCGTGGACGGGTCCCTGCTGTTCGGCGGGAACGTCGGCATGAGTACCAAATACGGAGCCGTGCTCGGACACGATATCACTTACGGCGATGTGAGCAATGCCCGCCAGGTCGCGTCGCTGGTCCGTGCCGCCAGCTACGGCATGTCTCCGCAGCGCGTGCAGTCGCTGGACGAGGATGCCTCCTTCCAGGCCGCGATCATGCTGAAAGCCGCCGATGTCCTGAACATCCAGGCCAGCGACAAGGAAGTCGCCGAAGTGATTCACTCCCTGCCGATATTCATGAACGACGGAAAGTTCTCGGCGGAACTCTACACGAAGTACAAAGACATTTATCTTGCGCCTGCCGGACTCGGTTTCTCCGATCTTGAAGAGGCGGTCCGTTCCATGATCCGCATGCAGAAAGTGCCGATGCTGACGGCCGCGAACGTGATCGTGGCGGACGATGAAGCGGAAACCGGCATCGAATCGATGCTTCAGAAGATCACATACCATATGGTCACGTTCGAACCGGAGTCCTTCGAAGACCAGGTGAAGCTCGAAGATGCCGAGATCAAGGATTTCTATGCGGCCAATCCGGACCTCTTCATGAGCGAGCCGGAATCCGACGGTCTGCTGGCGTTCGCCGCCTATACGGAGAAGAAGACCGAGGTGTCCGAAGAACAGCTGAAAGATTACTACGAGCTCAGAAAAGGGCTTTTCGTCAAGGACGACGGTACGGAACAGCCGTTCGACGAGGTGAAGGACGAGATCCGCAAGGAGCTTGAAGTCACAGTCGAACGCGACGAAGCGGTCGCCAAGGCCCAGGCTTTCAACAAGTCGTTCCGCGCTGTGATCAAGGAAGACAAGGACGCCTATCTGGCCGATCCGCAGAAGTTCTTCCGGGAAGAGGCCGAAAAGGCCGGACTGAAGGTCTCCGAGATCAAGAACATCACCGCACAGACAAAGTCCGACGAAGAACTCCATATCGACCATCAGCTGGTCGATGCCGTTACGATCCTGAAGAACGTCGGTTCCTACACCAACCTCCTGAACGGGGAACACGGCGTTTCCATGTTCCTGATGACCGCCCGCCGTCCCGCCGTGCTCCAGCCTTTCGAGGATGTGAAGGACGTCGCGCAGAAACGCGTCCTCTCCCAGCGCGAACGCGCCCTGGCGGAAGAAGCCGCCTCTCAGCTCGTTCTGAAGTTCATGGAGCTGAAGGACGCCCCCGCCGAGATCGAAGAGCTCGTGAAGTCCCTGAAGGGAACCTGGCACGCGGAAGTCACGCGGCCCCGCTTCGAGATCGAGGAGAATCCCTACATGCCGGCCGTGAACGAAATCCTGACCACCGACCCGGGAAAGCTCTCCACCCCGGACAAGCAGTTCGGGTTCCCTGTGTTTGTCTTTGTGGACGCGCATACGGCCGCCACCGCGGAAGAGATCGCAGAGAAGAAGGAAACGCTCCTCGGCGAACTGAAATATCGCAAGCAGGAAGTCGTGAGCCGCGGGCTTCAGTCCTGGGTTTACAACTCCGCCACAATCAACCGCCGCGGACGGAATCAGGAATAAATCAAATCGTTTTCCGCAGCAGCGAAGGAGGTACGGAATCCATGAAAGACATGCGAATCGGAATCGGCTATGATGTTCATCGTATGGCGCCGGAACGCGATCTGATGCTCTGCACCTGCCATATCCCGAACGAAACCGGACTCGACGGACACAGCGACGCCGATGTCCCCGTTCACGCCCTGATCGACGCCCTGTTCGGCGCGCTCGCGCTCGGCGACATCGGGCAGCATTACCCGGACGACGATCCGCAGTATCTCGGCGCGTCCGGCGAATCCCTGCTCAGGAAAACGCTTGCCCTTCCTGAATTCCGGGAATGGCGGATCGGCAACGTCGATATCACGATCATTGCCCAGAAACCGAAACTCGCGCCATATATCCCCCGTATGCGCGACGCTTTGGCCTCGGTCCTCGGCATCGGCGCCGACCATGTTTCCATCAAGGCGAAAACCGCCGAAGGTCTGGATTCCGTCGGGCACTGCCAGGCGATCGAGGCGCATGCCGCTCTGATTCTCTTCCCGAAGGATGCCTGATCCCGCAACGAACAGGAAAGGTCCGCCATTATGCTCGAAGGTTTGGCAGGAAACAAACTGAAGACCCTTGCTCTCGCCTGTCTGGATGCGATCCGTCTTACTTGGCGCGACCTTGAGGAAAAAGGCACGCCCGCGGACAAGTTTCTGGCGGATTTCTTCCGCGCCAACCACAAATACGGTTCGCGCGACAGACACGCCATCACGAGCAGTGTTTTTGCATTTTTCCGCTGGAAGGGCTGTCTCGAAAAATTGTTCGATATCGACCGGGAGAACATTCCCGGCCCCGCTCTTTCCGCCGCGCTTGCCGCCGACGATCCGTCCTGCCCCGTTTTCCCGTTCTGGTGCGACGTGGCGCCGGACGTGCTGGCTGCGATGACGGACCCTTTCAAACGGATCCGCACCGTCACAAACAGCGACCTGGATCTGGATTCGTACGATCTGGTGCCGGACTGGATGCCGTCCGAGGTCCCGGAAGAGATACGGCAGGCCTGGCTTGACGGTTTGGCGACCCGTTCCTCCTTGTGGCTCCGCGCGCAGAACATCACCGCAAACGATCTTATCCAGCGCCTTCAGACGCAGGATATCCAGGCGGAACGCGGTTCCGAGGTCCTCGTGAACGCCGTGCGCGTGAAAACGCCGCATCCGCATTTGGACAAGCTGAAAGGGCTTGCCGGAAATTTCGAAGTGCAGGATTTCTCTTCCCAGTGCATCGTCTGGCCCGCGGATGTCCAGCCGAAGGAAAAGTGGTGGGACTGCTGCTGCGGCGCCGGAGGAAAGACACTTCAGCTCGCCGCCGATGGCGGCAAAAGCGTTCGGATCTTTGCTTCCGATATCCGGGAGGACGTCCTGGAACAGCTGAAAAAACGGATGCTTGCCGGACACTTCCGCAACATCAGGATCACGACTCCGCTGAACGGTTCTCTTGGCGAATACGACGGGGTCCTGGTCGACGCGCCGTGCTCCGCGTCGGGGCGCTGGCGCCGGAATCCCGAAATGCGGTGGATCTTCAAGCGGGAGGAACTTCCGAAGCTCGCAAAGACGCAGTTCGCTGTTCTGGACAAGGCTGCGAATACCGTGCTGCCCGGCGGCAAACTCATCTATGCCACATGCTCTGTTTTCGACGCCGAAAATATGGGTGTCGTGAACCGTTTCCTTCAGGCCCGGCCCGATTTCAAGCTCAAGCCGTTCAAAAACCCGCACGACGGCACAAAGACAGACGGCACGCTGACGACTCTGCCCAGCCATGCCGACTGCGACTGCTCCTTCACCGCGCTCTTTGTCCGAAACGGTGGCAAATGACCGGAACCCCTCTGGCCGGACTTCATCTGCCGGACGCCCATGCGCACGGCGTTCCCGGTGCGGATGAAGCCGTTTTCCGTCTGTGGAACATCGGGGACCCTTCCTGCACCATGCCGGATCCTATCTTTTTTTCTGCCGGGATCCATCCGTGGGACGCTGGGAAATATGAGCTCGACGCCTTTTCTCCGTTATTCGATTCGCCCCGCTGTCTGGCCATCGGCGAATGCGGCCTCGACCGCACTTCGGATACGCCCCTCCCGCTTCAGATGAAGGTGTTCGAAGCACAGATCGCGGAGGCCGAACGCCGCGGCAAGCCGCTTGTGATCCATTGCGTGCGGTGTTTTCAGGAACTTCTCCGCCTCAGATCGTCGCGCCCCGACGATGCGCCCGCATGGGTGCTCCATGGATTCCGCGGGACGAAACGGAAAGCGTTCGACCTGCTGGACGCGGGATGCATGCTCTCGTTTGGCGCGGGACTGCTCCGCGACGCCGGAAACATGGATTATTTCGCGGAGATTCCGCTTGACCGCATCCTGGTCGAGACGGATGAATCGCCGGAGCTTTTCGACCGGATCGTGGCCGAAGCCGCCGCCATGCACCTGCTTCCGCCGTCCGAATTCGCCGCCGTTGTGCGCGCCAACTTCGAAAGGATATTCCGCCATGAGCTCGTCTGACTCTGTCTTTTTCCCCGAATGGCTGGGGCGCATGCTCGCGCTCGAAGATGCGGAAACTGTCGAAACGATCCTGCGTTCGCAGGTGCTGTGCGTCGGTCTGGGCGGAGTAGGGGGACTCGCCGCCGAACTCGTCGCGCGGCTGGGTGTCGGCGCCATGACGATCGTGGACGGCGACGTGGTGGATCCGACCAACATCAACCGCCAGATCCCCGCGCTTACGAGCACGGTCGGGCAGTCGAAGGCCGTCGTCATGGCCGACCGCCTGATGGACATTGATCCGAAGCTCAAACTGACCGTGCTGGACCGGTTCCTGTCGCCCGAAGACATGCCCGGCGTGCTTAATACCGGGCGTTACGACTGCGTGCTGGACGCGATCGACTCCGTGCCGTCGAAAATCGCCCTGCTGGCGGAATGCGTCCGGCGCGGCGTTCCCGTGGTCAGCTCCATGGGCGCCGGACTTCGCACCGACCCGGGGGCGATCCGTTGCGGCGACATCTCGAAAACGAATGTGTGTCCGCTGGCGAAGCTCGTCAGAAAAGGTCTTCGCGAACGCGGGATCGAACACGGCGTGACGGCGGTCTATTCCACGGAAACGCCCCGCAAGCCGAATCTGGACGAAGCGGGGCATCCGCTGATCGGGACGGTATCCTTCATGCCGGCGGCGTTCGCCGTGCAATGCGCCGCCGCGGTGTACCGGGTCCTGAACCGGAAACGCTGATCGTTTTTTCCGGTTAAGGAACGTGATTTCGCGCGGAAAGCGCGGATTCCCGTCGAAAAAAGCGGAAAAAGAGGGAAAAAGGGATTGATTTTTCCTGAAACACTGCTATGTTTCAGTCGGAATCTTATTTAAAATCACCGGAACGACTCCATAAACAATCATTTTTAGAAAGGAAGACGGTATGTCGCCGAAATCAGCTTTCATCGGTCTGACGACAACGTTTGCACTGGCGATGGGCGTGCTCTTTGCCCAGGCTCCAGCCGGACAAGGTCAGCCGGGACAGGGACAGCCTGGCATGGGACGCGGTCAGCGTCAGGGCCAGGGACAACAACAGGGACCTCAAGTCATGCGTGAAGAATGGGAAAACCCGAAAATCAATTTCGTGAACGTGGAACCGGTCCGTTCGGACTCCGCACTCCCGTTCGACGCGGGCCAGAAGGCCCTGCTGAACGGCAAGTGGAAATTCAACTTCGTCACCATGACCGGACGTGACGGCACGCTGGAGCTCTCGCAGCGCCCCGCCGGCTTCTTCAAGCCCGATTACGACGATTCCTCCTGGACCGAGATCACCGTGCCGTCCACCTGGGAAGTGCAGGGCTTCGGCACGCCGCTTTACACCAACGTCAATTATCCGTTCAACACGAGCGTTGCGGGCATCGTCACGAACGCCCCGCAGCAGCGGTGGTTCACGTCCTTCCTCGAACGCAACCCGGTCGGCTCCTACCGCCAGACGTTCAAACTGCCCGCCGACTTCAAGAAGGGCGGCCAGGTCTTCCTGAAGTTCGACGGCGTGTCCGCCGGATACTATGTGTGGGTGAACGGCGAGAAGGTCGGCTATGCCGAAGATTCGTACAACCCCGATGAATTCAACATCACGAAGTACCTGAAGGCCGGCGACAACGTGCTGGCCGTGCAGGTGTACCACTTCACTGACGGTTCCTACCTGGAGGACCAGGACTTCTTCCGCCACTCCGGCATTTTCCGCGACGTGGTGCTGTTCCGCACGCCGGACGTCGCCATCCGCGACTTCGATTTCCGTTCGCTCCTGAAGGACGACTACAAGACCGGCACGCTCGACGGTAAGATCTTCGTCCGCAACTACAGCGGCAAGCCCGCCAGCCGCACCGTGAAATACACGCTCCTGCGCGAAGGGCGTGAAATCCTCTCCGGCAGCGCTCAGGTGCAGCTCGCCGCGGACGGCAAGGAAGACGTCGCGATCCCGGTCAGCCTGACCGTGCCGAACGTCGATACCTGGTCTGCCGAGGTCCCGAACCTGTACCAGCTGAAGATGACGATCTCTGACGCCGCGAACACCGCCGAGAACGCCGAGACAGTGCAGGTCAACCTCGGGTTCCGCACGGTCGAAATCGGTCCAAAGCAGCAGCTCCTCATCAACGGCAAGGAAGTCATCCTGAAGGGCGTGAACCGCCACGAAACGCACCCGGACTACGGCCGCGCCATCACGCGCGAGATCATGGAACGCGACATCCAGCTGATGAAGTCCCACAACATCAACACCGTCCGCACCTCGCACTATCCCGACGCCCCGTACTGGTACGAACTCTGCGAAAAGTATGGCATGTACCTGGTCGCCGAAGCCAACATCGAGTGCCATGGCAAGCAGGACCTGACCCGCAACCCCGAGTGGGAGCAGGCCTATGTGGAGCGCAACCTCAATAACTACAACCGCCTCAAAAACTGCCCGGCCGTCATCTTCTGGAGCCTCGGCAACGAGAACGGACGCGGCAACAACCTCGCCGCCGCTTCCCGCGCGCTGCAGGAACGCGACAAGACGCGCCTGATCCACTCCTGCGACATGGGCCACAC
This sequence comes from Victivallales bacterium, assembly GCA_045114455.1. Lineage (GTDB taxonomy): Bacteria > Verrucomicrobiota > Lentisphaeria > Victivallales > UBA1829 > UBA1732. The sequence goes on along the minus strand of JBGUKN010000050.1, from coordinate 3,650 downwards.
GGACGGCGTGACCGACATGGGCAGCACCATGTATCCCGACGTGAATGGACTGAACCGCACCGGATCGAGCAACGAGCCGTGGCCGTTCTTCGTCTGCGAATACGCCCACTGCATGGGCAACGCCCTCGGCAACTTCCAGGAATACATGGACGCCTTCGAGTCGCATTCGCGCCTCATCGGCGGCTGCATCTGGGACTGGGTCGACCAGAACATCCGCGCCACCCGCGTGGAAGGCAGCGACCGCTACAAGGCCGCGCCGTTCACCGGCGAAGCCCTTGCGTTCGGCGGAATGTTCGGCGACAACCCGAACGACGGTAATTTCTGCGACAACGGCGTGATCGCGTCCGAACGCTGGGTCACCCCGAAGCTGCTTGAAGTGAAGAAGGTCTACCAGTACCTCCGCTTCAAGGACACCACGCCCGACGATCCCGCCAGGTTCACGCTCGAACTCACCAGCAAGTATTTCCACAAGACCATCTCCGGCTACACCGTCGCTGCCGTCTTCACCGGCGGCCAGGACGAAAAGGTCGGGCGCACCGTCCTCACCGAGAAGGTGCCGAACCTCGCCCCCGGCGAGACCGCGAAAATCGAGTTCAAAGTGCCCTCCGGCATGAAGAAGGACATGTTCATTCTCGTCTTCCCGTCGAAGAAGGACAGCCTCGTCCAGTACAAGATCGTCGAGAAGGAAGCCGATCCGGTCGAACTGCTGAAGGCAAACCAGGTCGAAGAGGCCCGCAAGTACGCGGTCGCCTATGAAGCGTTCACCGCAGGCGTCGACGCGACTCCGCTCAAAGTCGATACCGCGAATACCACCGATCTGGCGTTCATCGACCACATGATGAACAACATTACCGTCTACAACGACTACTTCGTCGTGCGGTTCGTCGACGGCAAGATCGAGTTCATCACCTGCGACGGCGAAATGGTCATCCGCAAGGGCCCGGAACTGAATTTCACCCGCGCCCGCGTCGACAACGACGGCTGGATCGGCGGCAACATCGACCGCGCCATGAACGGAGAGATCGATGACGAATGCCGCAGCCTGAAGGCGGTACAGGTCTCCCCCAAGCAGGTCGACGTGGAAGTCGAACTCTACTGGCGCAAGGGCTTCAATTACTTCGTGAACACAAAGTACTCCATCTACGCCGACGGCACCATCCGTTCCTGCAACACGATCCGCCCGGACTTCGATGAACGGAACAGCGCCATCCCGTGCCTCGGATTCGTTATGGAGCTGACCTCCGACTACGACAAGATCGACTACCTCGGCCGCGGCCCGCAGGAAAACTACATCGACCGCCGCACCGGCACGTACTACGATACCTTCCATACCACAGTGAAGGATATGTTCGTGAAGTACTCCAAGACGCAGCACTACGGCAACCGTACCGGCACGAGCTGGGTCAGCCTCACCTCCGACGACGGCAAGACTACCGTCACCGTCCGCAGCGAAAACAACGAAAACGGCATGGAGTTCACGGCGTCCCCGTGGACGCAGAGGGAAATCCACGACGCGAAGACGCCGGATCGCCTGTCTCCGTCCGAAAGGACCGTCCTGGAGCTCGACCTCTTCCAGGCCCCGCTCGGCGGCAACAGCTGCGGCCCCGGCCCGATGGAGAAATACATCACCCGCGGCAACCGCAATTCGACCTTCAAGATGGACTTCACCATCCACATCACCAGGAGGTAAAGTCGGAAGGCCGATTCCCCGAAAACAGGGAAGCGTCGCCCGGTACATGTGAAAACGTGTGCCGGGCTTTTCTGTTTTTGTGCGCGCAAAAAAAGAAGCCGTCCCGACTTGGAACGGCTTCCGGTCATTTTTCAGGGGAGGGGGGTTCAGTGAAGTTGCGTCGGAAGGACGTGTTTCTCGCGCGGCGGGAACCAGATTTCGAACTGTTCGACTTCGGCTTCGTCGATCTGGTACGGCTCGCTTTCCTGATAGCGTCCGGCGAGATCGGCGTCCGGGTCGAACCGGAGTAGCTGGAGCACGTCGTAGAAATTGCCGTCGCATGCCGCGATGCCCGCGTCGCGGCCGGGGGTGAACCCGAACCGCCCGTAGTAGGCGGGATCGCCGAAGATCACGATGCCGGGATGTCCGGCGGCTTTCACAAGCGGGACGGTGTGGCGGATCAGGGCGGAGCCGATACCGCGCTTCTGAAACTCCGGCGCGACGCCGACCGGACCAAGCGTGGGGATCGGGATGCGCGTGCCGTCCGGTTTTTTGATGGCGCACATGGCGTACCAGATGCCGCCCGCAAGGCGGCCGTCGAGTTCGGCGACGAAACTGAATTCCGGCAGGAACGAAGGGTGTTCGCGGAGTTTGTGGATCAGGAGATGTTCGCTCGCGCCGGGACGGTACACGTCCCAGAACGCGTCGCGGATCAGGTTTTCCATCGGAGAGTGATCGACGGGCTGTTCGGGACGGATGATGAGATCTGTCATGGTTTTCGAACCTTGAAAATGCAAAGACAAACAACCTCGCGCCGGACGGAAGACGCGCGGCGCGGGAATGATGTCAAAAGGGGATGATTGAGGGGGGGGGAGATGCGGACGGACGCGGAAATCAGGCGCGTTCGACCACGATTTCGGGATCGACGGATTCCCGGAGAATGCGTTCGATGCCGTCCTTGAGCGTCATCTGGGCGTGGGGGCAGGCGCCGCATGCGCCGCGGAGACGGAGGAGGACGGTCTTGCCGGTGATGGAGACGACTTCAAGATCGCCGCCGTCGGCCTGAAGCATGCCCCGGAGTTCTTCAAGTTTTTCTCTGATTGCCTCTTCCATGATTTTTGCCTTTCTTCGGGCGGATGCGCCCGCTGGGTTGAAGCCGCAATGCGGCGTTTTGCTGTTGGAAATACGATATAAAGTAGCACGCGCGCCACAAAATACAAACGGAAACGCGGACTTTTTCCGAAATAAAACACGGCGGGATTCGTCCCGGAAGCCGGAAAACAGGAGAAAAAGATATGATATGTGATCGCGAATAAAAAAAGCTGTCATTTTATAAGTTGCTGAGAATCAACAAAAATCTGGAGCTTTTGGAAAAACTGTCATTATTTTTTCGGAAAAAAAGCGAATGACCGGCAATAAAACGCAAATTTGATGCGTTAATTGAAATGAAGACGGTGCGGAAGACGCCAAGAAACGCTGCGGGAAAGAGTTACGAAGCGGACAGGCGGCGAAGACCGCAGGAATCCCCCCCGTTGGGAAACAACAGCCGGCTGAAATGATTTTTTACTTGATATCGAAAACAACAAAACTTTAACGATAAGGAGAACGATTATGAAAAACCTCAACGCGATCATCATCCTCGCAACGGTTGCCGGAATGGCGACTCTCACCGCCTGCTCCAGCACGAAGGACGAACAGGCTCCGGTCGATACGAAAGAAGCGGCTGCTCCTGCCGAGACGACCGCTCCCGCTCCGGGACCCGGTCCCGGCATGGGTATGATGGGTCCCGGCGCAGGCATGGGCGGCTTCGGCGGCGGCATGGGCATGGGCCCCGGCGCAGGCATGGGCGGCTTTGGCGGTGGCATGGGCATGGGCCCCGGCGCAGGCATGGGCGGCTTTGGCGGTGGCATGGGCGGCTTCGGCGGCGGTGCTGCAGGCGGTCCCGGCATGGGCGGCTTCGGCGGCGGTGCTGCAGGCGGTC